>JBJMTX010000043.1:0-41710 GCA_045811485.1 Allosphingosinicella sp. | reverse complement strand
TACGTCGAAAGCACGTACGACGCCCGCGGCAACGTCACCCAGACCCAGGCGGTGGCCAAGTCCGGCTCGGGCCTGGCGGCGATCACGACCTATGCGAGCTATGATACCACTTGCTCCAACCCCGTTACCTGCAACAGCCCCAACAGCATCACCGACGCGCGCGGCAACACCACCGACTTCACCTATGACAGCAGCCATGGCGGCGTGCTCACCGTCACCGGCCCGGCGCCGACCAGCGGAGCCACCCGGCCGCAGGTGCGCTACAGCTACACTTTGACCAACGGCGAGTATCGCCTCACCGGTACCTCGCAATGCCAGACGACGAGCTCTTGCTCGGGCGGTTCCGACGAGGTGGTCACCAGCCTCGCCTACGACGCCAACGGAAATGTCACCTCGTCGAGCGCCGGCAACGGCAGCGGCACTCTGACCGCGACAGCGACGATGACCTACGATTATCTCGGCAACCTGCTCACGGTCGACGGCCCACTCTCCGGCACCGCCGACACCGGCCGAATCCGCTACGATGCCGCGCGGCAGGTGGTGGGGACGATCTCCCCCGATCCGGACGGCTCGGGCAGCCTCAAGCATCGCGCCGTGCGCAACACCTACGATTCGACCAGCGGTCTTCTCACCAAGGTCGAGCAGGGCACCGTCAACAGCCAGTCCGACACCGACTGGGCCGCTTTCTCGAGCGTCGAGGAGGTGCAGACGGAATATGATTCCAATGCCCGGCCGGTGAAGCAGAAGCTGGTCTCCGGCTCGACCGTCTACGCCCTCGCCCAGACCAGCTACGACGCCCTCGGCCAGGTCGAGTGCACCGCCCAGCGGATGAACCCGGCGATCTTCTCGACCATCACGACCGCCGCCTGCAGCCTCGGCACCCAGGGGACGGGCTCGAACGATTTCGGCCCGGATCGCATCGTCAAGACCGCCTACGACGCCGCCGGGCGGGTTACGACGACGACCAGCGCCTATGGGGTGACCGGCCAGCAGGCCGACGACGTCACGACGACCTACACCAGCAACGGCCTCGTCCAGACCGTCACCGACGCCGAGAGCAACAAGACCACCTACGTCTTTGACGGCCACGACCGCCTCAGCCAGACCCAGTATCCCTCGGCCACCAAAGGCGCGGGAACAAGCAACAGCTCGGACTACGAACAGCCGACATATGAGACCACCGCAGGCGGCACCGGTACCTCTGGCACGGTCGTGGCGTTTCGCAACCGCGCCGGCGAGTCGACGGGCTTCACCATTGACGCACTCGGCAGGGTGACGGCGAAGGACCTGCCCGGAAGCGAGCCCGACGTTGCGTACACTTTCGACCTGCTCGGGCGGATGACCGGCGCCAGCCAGACCGGCAACAGCCTGTCGTTCACCTACGATGCGCTCGGCCGAAACCTCACCCAGGTCGGCCTGCAGGGAACGGTCACCTCGACCTGGGACATTGGCGGCCGCCGAACCCGCATCACGCATCCCGACGGCTTCTACGTCGACCAGGATTATCTGGTCACCGGCGAGGTGAGCACGATCCGAGAGAACGGCGCCACCTCCGGCGCCGGCGTGCTCGCCACCTACGCTTATGACGATCTCGGCCGCCGAGCCTCGCTGACCCGCGGCGACGGCTCGGTGCTGAGCTATAGCTACGACGCGGTGTCGCGGCTCACCAGCCTTGCGGATAATCTGGTCGGCACGACCTACGACCAGACCTTGGGGTTCGGCTACACACCCGCGAACCAGATCGCGTCGAACACGCGAAGCAACGATTCCTACGCCTGGAACGGCCACTACAACGTCAACCGCAACTACACCTCGAACGGCCGCAACCAGTATACGGCGACCGGCTCGATCACGCCGACCTACGACGGCAAGGGCAACCTTACCTCGGCGGGAAGCACCACCTACGGCTACAGCTCGGAGAACCTCCTGACTTCGGCAAGCGGAAGCATCGTGCTCGCCTACGACCCCGCGCTCAGGCTCTACCAGACGTCGGGCGGAAGCGCCGGCACGACCCGGCTCGCCTATGACGGCACCGACCTCATCGCCGAGTATAACAGCTCCAACGCGATGCTTCGCCGCTACGTCCATGGCCCGGGCGCCGACGAGCCCCTGGTCTGGTACGAAGGCTCCGGCACGACGGACCGAAGGTTCCTCCACCCCGACGAGCGCGGAAGCATCGTCGCGGTGACCAACAGCTCGGGCACCACGCTCAGCGTGAACACCTATGACGAATACGGCATCCCCGGCTCGGCGAACGCGGGCAGGTTCCAGTACACTGGGCAGACATGGCTGGCCGAGCTCGGCATGTATTATTACAAGGCCCGCATCTACTCGCCGACGCTGGGGCGGTTCCTTCAGACGGACCCGATCGGATACGGCGACGGGATGAACATGTACGCCTATGTCGGCGGGGATCCTGTGAACGGCATCGATCCCACCGGAATGGAGGACTGCGCTGAAATCGTAGCTGCGCACGGCGGATGCGATCCTGTCGGAACTCTGATAAAAATTCTAAGGAGTTTTGGAATCGATACGGGCAACATGACCACAGATGATGTCCTTTCGACGACGGCGCAAGTTATAGACATTGCGGAAGGTTACGAGAAAGACGGCACTCCGCGTAACACGCGCGTCAGCTTTGGCCTCATCACTGGTTCGATAGGTTCTTCTGGAGGAAGTGGGAAGGAAGGGGGAACTTCAAATCATCCGATTGTACTAGCTTCATTACTAAAGGTGGCGGACCTACGGGCAAGGATTATTGGACCATCCAGTGGCGCGTCTCCAATGGCGTGTCAGGGTGGGTGATACAAGAGTTGCATACTACCATTACATATAAAAACGGGCGAGTTCAAGTACTACCGTATTACTGGGAAGCGTTTCGAATCGATGGCGGCAAGGGAGCTCAAGATACATTTATTATAGAAGGAACGGGTTGGGCGCAGTTTCAAGTGCATGCTGAAGCGATATTCTATAGGCACTTAAAGTTATCGAGCGATTTCAAGGTTGTCGGAACCGACTATACAGCCAATGCGCCATCGACACTGATTAATCACCACCTAGGACCTGGCTCGGCGGCGCCGATTATACGGGGCTTTCTCTCAAAATACCATAAAGGACATTAGTTATGTTGCAGAGTGCGTTTGCTATCGGGATGTTACTATTCGGCGCGGATGATATCAGCGCACCGTGCCAACGAGTCCCTCCGAGCCAATTGCACCGCATCGTCGCAAACATCATGTCGAAGCCGCCGGGAGCAGAGCGCATCGAACTTACCAGTGACTTAGCGCAGAGGTGGGAAGAGGGATGCGTTGATCGACATGAGGAAAAGAGGAATATAACGCGCGATATAGCTGAACTTCTAAAGGGAAGAGAGTTACGCTCTTACGCAGCCAGAATGCTATTTGATATGGGAAGTAATGTCGTCTGGGTAAAACGTGAAATACACGATGCCTATTTGGATCAAAAACTGGATATTGAGCGTAAGCGGCGTCTGAGCTCATTCATATCGGGGCCAGACATTACGGATGAGCGGGCGCTAAAGTGCCTGGATATCCGGGCTAGGTTTGGAATTACAAATAGACGATACTGTAAGGCTATCGAAGACTTTTAATAGTTTTAGTTTAAACGACAGTGCACTAATTTCGAGTTGCGAGCTTCGATTCGACCTGCTCCAACCCAGTCACCTGCAACCGCCCGAACAGCACCACCGACGCGCGCGGCAACACCACCGACTTCACCTACGACAGCACCCATGGCGCGGGCACCAGCAACAGCGCGGACTACGAGCAGCCCGGCTACGACGCCAACGGCAACGTCACCAGCTTCAGGAACCGGGCCGGCGAGACGATCTCGTTCACGTTCGACGCGCTCAACCGGATGACGGCGAAGGACCTGCCCGGAACCGAGCCGGACGTCGCCTATACCTACGACCTGCTCGGCCGGATGACCGGCGCCAGCCGCACCGGCCACAGCCTCAGCTTCGGCTACGACGCGCTCGGGCGCAGGCTGACCGAGACCGGCCCGCTGGGCACGATGGCGAGCGAGTACGACCTGGCCGGCCGCCGCACCAAGCTGACCTGGCCCGACAGCTTCTACGTCACCTACGACAATCTCGTCACCGGCGAGGAGACGGCGATCCGGGAGAACGGGGCGGGGTGATCGCCACGTTCGGCTACGACGATCAGGGCCGGCGCACCAGCCTCACCCGCGGCACCGGCGTGGTCACCAGCTACGGCTACGATCCGGTCTCCCGCCTCGCCAGCCTCGCGCTCGACTTCAGCGGCACGAGCAACGACCTGACCCTGGGGCTCGACTACAGCCCGGCCTCGCAGATCGTCAGCAACAGCCGCTCCAACGACCTCTATTCCTGGACCGGCCACCGCTCGGGGACCACCTCGACCAGCGCCGACGGGCTCAACCGCATCCCCGACTGGGTAACGACGCTCGGCTACGACCCCAAAGGCAATATCGCGTCGGACGGCAATTTGACCTACGCTTATTCGTCCGAGAACCTGCTGACCTCGATCCTCAATCCGGTCAGCACCCAGCAGACCTCGGCCGCGCTCGAATATGACGGGCTGATGCGCCTTTCGAAGATCGACTCCAGCAACGCCGTCCTCGACACCGAGCTCGGCTATGACGGCGAGAAGATCGCCTATGAGAGCCTGACCTCGAGCCGCACGCGCCGCTACGTATTCGGGCCCGGCATCGACGAGCCGCTCGTCGCCTATCTCATCACTTCGACCGGCACGAGCCGGACCTGGTACCAGGCCGACGAGCACGGTTCGATCGTCGGCCTCACCCCCGACAGCGGAACGCCGTTCAGCGGCGTCGGCACGTTCGACGAATATGGCGTCGGCACCGGGGCCAGCAAGTTCCACTATGCCGGCCTGTTCTGGCTCGGCGACGCCAACCTCCATTATGCGCGGGCACGAATCTACGACGCGAGGCTGGGACGGTTCCTGCAGCCCGACCCGATCGGATACGAAGGTGGGATGAACCTCTACGCTTATGTGCGGGGGGATCCGGTGAACTTCCGTGACCCGAGGGGATTGGAGTGTGGCGTTAACATCTACACTTGGCATATCTGGAGCCATGGCCAAGATCTCGGCTCAGACCCTAAAAGCGGTCCTTGGGGCGTCACCCCCGGCTGCGGCGGTCCAGGGGGTGGAATCCTTGGCTTCGGCAGCGGAATACCGCGCTTCGCGCGCATGCCAAGCGATGGCGGCGGGGCCGGCGAAAGTGAGCCACAAGAGCCACCTTCCAGGTCCATGTCGGATGCCGAGAAGAAGCTCTTCATGTGTCACGGTTTCGACCCGGCATTCCTTGACCGCATCACTATCCATAATGAGATGACATCGACGGTGGCGAGCTTTGTCTATATGGGATCTAACGCCGGAGCTGTCACCATTTATCATGACATCTACTACCGGAGGGGCGCACCGAGCGTTAATGCAATTCTGCATCCTGGGGCGGGAGGTGAACCTCTCAGAACCTTTGCGGAAGAGGTTGGCCACGCCCTTCAATATGCGCAGGGGATGACATTAACATCCTATGTGAGAGATTTTTTCCAGAATGGCGGAAGCTACGGAAAGTCCACCTATGAGCAGATTGCCAAAGATTTTGCTGACTCGGTGGTAAGAGACTTCAGAAGCGGAGTATGCACCGGCGACAATCCACTACCACCGGCAATGAGATGATAAGATGCGAAATAGAGTTCTCGTCATTCTTGCAGTTTTGATTGTCATATGCATTGCTGCCGTATATTTCAGAAGTACGTACGACACTGCACGACAGAGGAGTGCAATAGAAACTAGCTCGATGTCCGTTGAGAAGCTATACCGTGCTTATCGTGCCGATATCGAAAATAATAAGCCAGAGCTAGTAAGCCTCGCTGAACCATTGGCGTTAAGAAAAGATTCTGCCGCGCTTTACATGTTGAACCGCTTGGAGCACGCTCAAGGTGGCAACGAGATTCGGGGTGTTTTGATAGTACTCGAGGAGATGAAATATCGGAGGACTTTTGATCCCTGCAAGGATAAAGCGTTTTACGTGCGACTCGTCCGGGCATGGAAGCGCTCTGATCCAAACGACGAATACGGGAACGCTCAGGGTATTCAATCATTATGCGGGGCTCGTTGAGGGTAGAGCTTCGCTAACTACGGCTACAGCTATTCCTCGAACCGCCGCTATCCGGTGACCACGAAGGGGGCGCTGACGAGCGCGCCGACGAGCGGCACCGGAGCCGATTTCGAGCATTATGGCTACGACGCCAACGGCAACGTCACCAGCTTCACGAACCGGGCCGGCGAGACGATCGCGTTCACCTTCGACGCGCTCGATCGGATGACGGCGAAGGACCTGCCCGGGACCGAGCCCGACGTCGCCTACACCTACGACCTGCTCGGCCGCATGACCGGCGCCAGCCGCACCGGCCACAGCCTCAGCTTCGGCTACGACGCGCTCGGGCGCAGGCTGACCGAGACCGGCCCGCTGGGCACGATGGCGAGCGAGTACGACCTAGCCGGCCGCCGCACCAGGCTGAGCTGGCCCGACAGCTTCTACGTCACCTACGACCATCTCGTCACCGGTGAGACCAGCGCGATCCGCGAGAACGGGGCGACCTCTGGGATCGGGGTGATCGCCACGTTCGGCTACGACGATCAGGGTCGGCGCACCAGCCTCACCCGCGGCACCGGCGTCGTCACCAGCTACGGCTACGATCCGGTCTCCCGCCTCGCCAGCCTCGCGCTCGACTTCAGCGGCACGAGCAACGACCTGACCCTGGGGCTCGACTACAGCCCGGCCTCGCAGATCGTCAGCAACAGCCGCTCCAACGACCTCTATTCCTGGACCGGCCACCGCTCGGGGACCACCTCGACCAGCGCCGACGGGCTCAACCGCATCCCGGACTGGGTGACGACGCTCGGCTACGACCCCAAAGGCAACATCGCGTCGGACGGCAATTTCACCTACGCTTATTCGTCCGAGAACCTGCTGACCTCGATCCTCAACCCGGTCAGCACCCAGCAGGCCTCGGCGGCCTATGCCTACGATGATGCGGCTCTACGAGGGCGGAGTCTCGAGCAGGATCAAGGTCGCTTATGACGACGACCAGCGGATCGCCGAAATTACGGCGCCGCCAACGCGCTGTAAATGCTAATTAGAAACAACCTACTCGGATACTTTACCAGAATCGACACGTATACTTTCGCGTAAGGTGAGTTGCAGACAAGAGCCGCACTTTTCTTCGCACAACTGCTCGCCTGTTAAGACTCCGATAACCCGGACAGGCTAATCGCAAGGTGGGCGCCCGCCTCACCGTGGTGCCTATCAGGAAGGGTCCGCCGCTGTCGGGTCAGGGGCGGGCCCTTTTCCTGTCAGCCCTCGATCGGCGAGAGCAGGAGCGAGCTTCCGCTTCCCCCCGCCAGACGGTTCTGCTCCACGCCCTCGGCGCGGGCGATGTAACCGCGGCTCTTCTCGACCTCGCTGGTCAGGGTCTCGACCGTCTGCTTCATGCTTCCGAGCGCCTCGAGCTTGAACGTGTCGATCGTATCCATCGTGTCGTAGATGTTCTGGAAGGCGCGCTGGAGCGTCTCGAGCGGGATGGTCGAGGAGGCGGCCTGGCGGTGGATCTCGCCGGTCTGGCTCTTGAGCAATTCGCCGGTCGAATCGATGACGTTGGCGGTGGTCGTGTTCAAGGACGTGATCTGCTCGAGCACGAGGCGCTGGTTGGTCATCGCCTGGGCGACGGTCACCGCGGTCCTGAGCGCCGAGACGGTGGTGGTCGAGGCTCGGTCGACCCCCTTGATCAGCTCGACATTGTTCTTCTTGACGAGGTCGAGGGCGAGATAGCCCTGGACGGTCACCGCCATCTGGGTGAGCAGATCGGTGGTGCGCTGGCGCGTGTAGAAGAGCGCCGTCTCGCGGATCGCCTTGGCCTTGGCCGGCTCGGTGGCGTCGAGCTCGTTCGCCTTGTCCTCCAGCTTCTTGTCGAGCTGCTTGGAGATGTGGATCATTTGCTCGAGCTGGCCCATCGACTTCCACATCGCGGCGCGCTCGGTGTTGATCGCTTCGTTGTCGTATTGAAGCTCCTCCTTGCCCGAGGCGAGGCTGTTGAGGATCTTCGAGATGTGGGTCTGCGAGCTCTGGTACTTCTGGAAGTAATTGCCGAGCTTGTTGCCCCAGGGGATGAAGCCGAGGATCTTGCGGGGCGTCGAGAGATTGCCCTGCCGGCCCGGATCGAGCGCCTCGACGGTTCGGCGAAGCTCGAGCAGGTCGGCGCCGATCCCGGTATCCTTGTCGATCGCCTTGGCCGGACGGTCGAGGAAGCGGTTGGAATGGCCCGCCGCCTCCATGATCTGCTTTCGGCCCATGTTGGTCAGCTCATCGACCTTCCGGCCGAATTCGGGGCTGTTGGCGTCGGCCGCGACCAGCTCATTGACGAACTTGTCGACCACCGTCTCGAGCTTGGACTTCACGCCCTCCTCGATCGGAACGAGGCCGGCCGCCTCGGCGGGCTCGACCGTCTGCAGCGCCTCGGGCGCCTCGAGCTTCAGCTTGGTCTCGGTCTGGGTCGCCATGGATCCTCGCTCCGTCTGTCTTGGCGGCTAGATGGGGCAGGGGGGCGGGCCTGCGCAAGGGGAAAAGTGTGTTATCAAAACAATACACTCGGCGAGGTGGTTCGGAATCCATCGCCGGCAAAGTTCACGAAGTTCACGGTGTCGAGCATTTTGCTTTAACTTTGCGGGACGTCGAGCTTCGCCGACCGCACGGCCGCTTTATCCTGTCGTGGCGTAGCCCTGCTTCCACCCGTGCGCCTCGATGCCTGTCGACAGATATGAAACATAACAGAAACATAGCCTGGACTCAAGGTTTGGATCCCACTTCCTGCTGGTCGTGCGGAATTCGATAGAGAATGCTGTTTCCACTTCGCCAGACCGGTTGCAGGCCCCCGGGTGAACCGCCGATCGTAGGCGGGTGGGTCGATCAGCCACAGATAGTCGAATGCGTCCCAGGGCATGATCCGCAACGCCTCGTCGAGCCGCCGCCAGCGTTTTATCGGGCATTCGGCGAGGGCAACGATATGCGACGGGTCCCTCTGGAACGGGCCCGCGGGCGGATAGCCGGTCTGGAGCAGCTGCGCTCCGGGGATCGACCATTGGTCGTTCGAGAAAGCCTCGCGCCTCACGACGGCGAGGCCGGGGAGGCGGCGGACCAGCTCGATCGTCCCCGCGACCGCGCACAGGAACGCCCAGCCGTAGACGTGGGCGACCCACAGGATGAGCGAGATCGGCACGAACAAGGCGGCTCGAAGGCGAAGTCGGCCCGACCGCCCGAGCCGAAGCCACAAGGCGAGCGCGAGGAAGGCGAGCGCCATCGACAGGGTGTAGTTGGCGAATCCGAAGACGAACGGGAAATTGTAGGCGAGCGGCAGGGCGAACAAAGCGGTGGGCGGGAGCCGGCCGTGAAGCTCGCGCGCCGTCCACAGCAATCCGGCGACGGTGAGGACCGGAACCGCGATCATGATCGCCTTCACCGCCGGCTCGAGCCCGACCAGCGGCGCCAGCGGCATGACGAGGAGGTTCACCCCGAGATTGCCGATCAGCCGCCATTCGAGGCTGTAGAAACGCTGCAGCTCGGGCGAATGGGCGAAGTCGAGCTGCACCTTGTAGGCGGCCATATGGCCGGGCAGGTCGACCAGCGGCGGGACGTCGGGCCAGAGCAGGGGGACGCCCGCCAGCAGCGGAAGAAGGACGAGCAGCCACGGCCGCTCCCACCATTCCGGCGCGGGAAGGGGCGGCTTGTCGGACTCTGGAATGGGCATCCGCTCCCCGGGCTTGCGGTCGAGGGCTGCCCGAGGGAACCGGGGCTCGTCAATCCCTGCGCTACCCCGTCATTGCGAGGAGGGTAGCGACGCGGCAATCTACCTTCGGCGCAACCGGCAGCGCAGCGCTGGATTGCTTCGCTTCGCTCGCAATGACGGGCTAGAGGTCGGGCAGGACCTGGCTCGCCTCGCCCCAGCCCTGCAAGGCGCGTCCCGACGCGCGCTCCAGCAGCTTCGCACCGTCGCGCACCGTGAACGGCGCTCCGGACGTCAGGTCCTCGAGCTCGTTCCAGCCGATCGGCGCCGCCACCGGAGCGCCCTCGCGGGCCCGGGCGGAATAAGGGAGGATGGCGGTCGCGCCGCGCTGGTTGCGAAGATAGTCGAGGAAGATGCGTCCCTTGCGCTTGACCTTGGCGAGGTTGGCGGTGAACCGCTCAGGCTCGGCGGTGGCGAGCGCGACGGCGAAGCGCTGGGCGAAATCCTTGACCTGCGGCCACTCCGCCTCCGGCGTCAGCGGGACGACGACGTGGAGGCCCTTGCCGCCGGTCGTCATCGGGAAGCTCTGAAGGCCCATGTCGGCGAGATGGCGGTGGAGATCGCGCGCGGTGCGCTTGACCTGGTCGAAGCCGAGGCCCTCGTCGGGATCGATGTCGAAGACGAGGCGGTCCGGCTTCTCGATGTCGCCGGTCGACGAGCCCCAGCCGTGGAACTCGATCGTCCCCATCTGGGTGCAGGCGACGATCCCGGCCACCTCCTCGACGAAGACGTAATCCTCGATCTGGCCTTTCTTCTCCTCGATCGGGATCTGGTGGACGTGCGGGCCGAAGCTTCCGGTATTGTGCTTCTGGAAGAAGCATTTCTTCGCCCGGCCTTGCGGACAGCGGACGAGGCTCAGCGGCCTTTTCGCCGCCCATTCCATCATCATCGGCCCGATCGAGCGGTAATAATCGACCAGCTCGCCCTTGGTCACTCCCGCATCGGGGAAGAGGATGCGTTCCGGGTTGCTGATCTTGACCCCGTCCGCGGCCGCCGCGCGCTCGACCGGCTGCGGCGTCTCCTCGACCACCTCCGCGGCCTTCTTGTCGCCGCGAAGGCCGAGGAAGCTCGCGTGGCGGACGACTCCGTCCGAGGTGAACTCCGCGAAGGCGACCTCGGCGACGAGCCTGGGCTTCAGCCAATGGGCGCCGCGCGCCTCCGCCCTCGGCACGGCCGCGGCGGGCTTGTCGGCCGCGATCTTCTCGAAGCGCTCGCGAAGGTCGTGCTGCACCGCGTTGGAGAAGCCGGTCCCGACCTTGCCGGCGTAACGCAGCTTGCCGTCCTCGTGCACGCCGAGAAGCAGGGCCCGGAAGCCGCGGCCCTTCTTGTCGCTCTCCGACCAGCCGATGATGACGAATTCCTGGCGGTAGGTGCATTTGATCTTGAGCCAGGATTTGGTCCGGCCGCTCCGATAGGGCGAGTCGGCGCGCTTCGAGATGATCCCTTCCTGTCCCGCCTCGCACATCGCGTCGAAGAGCTTCTCGCCCTGGCCGACGATATGCTCGGCGTAGAGGATGAGCGGCGGCCGGCCCTCGCCGACCAGCGAGGCGAGCCGGTTCTTGCGCTCGATCGTCGGCAGCCGGGCGAGGTCCTCGCCGTCTATCTCGAGCGCGTCGAACAGGAACAGCGTGAGGCCCCGGCCGCCCTCGCTGATCGCCTGCTGGAGGGCGGAGAATCCGGTATTGCCCTTCTCGTCGAGGGCGACGATCTCGCCGTCGAGAAGCGCCGAGCCGACCTCCAGCGCCGTCGCCGCCTCGACGATCTCGGGAAACTTGTCCGACCAGTCGAGGCCCGATCGGGTATAGACTTTGGCCTTGCCGCCGCCGATCGCCAGCAGGCAGCGATAGCCGTCATATTTCATCTCGTGGATCCAGTCGGAGCCCGACGGGACATGGTCGACGAGAGTCGCTTTCTGCGGCTCGCGGAATGGGGGCAATTTCACTCCTCCCCGGGACGGGGAGGAGTCTTCCACCCCTTGATCTCCTTCGCCTTCTTGCCCGCCGCGATCTCCTGCATGTTGCGGCCGGTCTTGATGCTGGTCAGGTACTTCTCGGTGAGCCCCATCGAGCCGCCGGCATGCTCGTCGGTCACCTTCTTCAGCATCCAGTTCTCGCCGCGGTCCCCGGGCCGGCCCTTGAGGCGGAACATCACCCATTCGCCGTGCATCCGGTGGCCTTCGAGGGTGAAGTGGAGATGGCCTTCCTCGATCGTCTTCCTCGGATCCTTGTCGGGATGAGGAATCCATTTCCCCCAGTCCCACAGCATCACCGTGCCGCCGCCATATTCGCCCTTGGGGATGGTCCCCTCGAACGTCGCATAGCTCATCGGATGGTCTTCGGTGCGCACCGCGAGGCGCTTGTCGGACGGGTTGAGGCTCGGGCCGTTCGGCACCGCCCAGCTCTTCATCACGCCGTCCATCTCCAGCCTGAGGTCGTAATGGAGCCGGGTGGCGTCGTGCTTCTGGACCATGAACAAGGCCGGCGCGTGCGGTTTCTTGGCCGGGCCGACCTTGCCGGCCGGCTCAGCGGTCTTCGCGAAGTCGCGCTTGCGGTTGTAGGTGGCGAGCGGGTCGGCGGGCTTGGTTCGGGTTGCCATCGCTCGGCCCTACATCACGCCCGCTTCCGCGCCGGCGCGACCTTGGCCGGAGCCTTCTTCGCGGCAGGCTTGCGCGCAGCCGGCTTCGCGGCCGCCTTCTTCGCACCGCCGCTCTTGCCGCTGTCCCCAGGCTTCTCGATCGAGCGCTTCAAGGCCGCCATCAGGTCGATGACGTTGGAGCCGCGGGCCGGCGCCGTATCCTCGTCGGTGTGGATGGTCTTGCCCTTGCGCTTCTGCTCGATCAGCTGCTCGACCGCCTCGATATAGCGGTCGTGATATTTGGACGGGTCGAACGGCGCCGTCTTGCGCTCGATCAGGGCCTCGGCGAGGTCGAGCAGCTCCTCGTCGGGCCTCGAATCGCCGATGTCGCGGAAATAGCTCTGCGCCTTGTTGACCTCGTCGGCGTAGCGCAGCGTCTCGAGCACGAGGCCGCGCCCGCAGGGCTTGAGGCTGACCAGATATTCGCGTCCGCGAAGCGCGAGCTGCCCGAGCGCGACCTTCTTGGTCCGCTTGAGCGCCTCCCTCAGGACGATGAACGCCTCCTCGGCGAGGTCGTCGGCGGGGACGACGAAATAGGGCTTCTCGTAATAGAGGACGTCGATGTCGTCATAATCGACGAACTGGGTCAGCTCGAGCGTCCTCTTGCTCTCCAGCTTCGCAGACTCGATCTCCTCGTCGGTGAGCAGCACGTAGCTGCCTTTCTCATATTGGTAGCCCTTGACGATGTCCTCGGGATCCACCGGGCCGATGCCGGGCACCACCTTCTCATATTTGACCCTCTTGCCGGTCGGCTCGTGGATCTGATTGAAGGCGATGGTGGCGCCGCTCCGGGTGGCGGAGAAGATCTCGACGGGGATCGAAACCAGAGCGAGCCTGATCTGTCCCTTCCAATAGGCGCGTGCGGCCATGTGCGTGCTCCGGGTCGATTCGGTCCCGATTCAATCCGCGGGAGGGAAGGCGGTTCCGCCCGGCCGTCATCCCGGCGAAAGCCGGGACCCAGGACCGCAGGCGTCGGAGTTCCTGGGCCCGGGCTTTTGCCGGGGTGACGCTAGATTGGGATCTCCGTCGTGTACTTGACCTGCCTCAGCGCGAAATTGCTTGCCGCGTTCGCCACGGAGGGATGCGCGAGCACGCCGCGCATGATGAAGCGGTCATAGTCGGCGACGTCGCGCACCGCGATGCGCAGCAGATAGTCCCACTCGCCCGACATGGCGTAGCATTCGACGATCTCTTCGCGCGACTGGATGAAAGCCTCGAAGTCGGCGCGGGCCTCGACGCTCTGGCGCGCCATCCGCACCTGGCAGAGCACGTTGACCGAACGGCCGAGCGCCTCGGGGCTGGCCAGCCGCACCGACTTGCCGAGCACCCCGGCCTGCTCGAGCGCGCGCACCCGACGCCACACGGAGGCGGCCGAGGCGCCGACTCGCTCCGCCAGGCCGGCGTGGCTGAGGCCCGCGTCGCGCTGAAGATCGCGGACGATTCGCTTGTCTATCTCGTCCAGATGAAACATTTCACTCATAAAACTTCAATATAGCGAAACAGATGTTTCATCAACCGCCGTGTGTGCGTCCACTTTGGCCAGTTTTCGCGGCCGGCCTGGTTTATGGGGGCTGCGATTGGAGATGGTGATGGACGACGGCCTTTTGCTGAAGGACAAGCCCCTGCTGTTCGACCGGCTCGACGAGCAGAAATCGGACAGCCTCCTCCAGCTCATCGCCCTGTGCGACGCCGACCCGAGGCCGGACAAGATCGACGTCGGGGTCGGAGTCTATCGCGACGCCGCGGGCGGAACGCCGATCCTTCGCTCGGTCAAGAAGGCGGAGCGGCTGCTCTGGGAGCGGCAGGAGACCAAGGCCTATCTCGGCTCGCAGGGCGATGCCCGCTTCACCGAGCTGATCCGGCCGATCGTGTTCGGCGAGGCTCTTGCCGGTGACGAGCGCATCGTCGGGCTTCAGACGCCGGGCGGCTGCGGAGCGCTTCGACTCGCCGCCGATCTCATCGCCAAGGCCAATCCCCGCGCCCGGATCCTTGTCGGCCAGCCGACCTGGCCCAATCACGGCCCGCTGATCGCGTCCGCCGGAGTCGAGATGGTGCGCCATCCCTATTACGACCCGGCCAGCCGCCTCATCCTCTTCGCCGAGATGATGGACGCCCTGGGCAAGGCGGAGGCCGGCGATCTCGTCCTGCTCCACGGCTGCTGCCACAATCCGACCGGCGCCGATCTGTCCGCCGAGCAGTGGCGGGAGGTCGCGGATATCGTCGCACGGCGCGGGCTCGTCCCGTTCGTCGACCTCGCCTATCAGGGTCTCGGCAACGGCCTCGAGCCCGACGCCGCCGGCACCCGTCTCGTCGTCGAGGCCGCCGAGCAGGCGATCGTCGCCCAGAGCTGCGACAAGAATTTCGGGGTCTATCGCGAGCGGGTCGGAAACCTCTTCGTCAAGGCGGCCAAAGCGCGGACGGCCCAGATCATCTACGGCAACCTCCTCCAGCTCTCGCGCACCATGTGGTCGATGCCGCCGGACCATGGCGCGGCCATCGTCCATATCGTGCTCGAGGATCCGGAGCTGCGCGCCGACTGGAATAGCGAGCTGAAGGAGATGTGCGCCCGGATCCGCGCGCTTCGCGCCCGCCTCGCCGGTTATGACGAGCGGCTCGCCTACATCGACTCGCAGAACGGGATGTTCTCGATCCTGCCGCTGTCGCGCGATCAGGTGCTCGAGCTTCGCGAGGAGAAGGGCATCTACCTGGCGGATTCGGGCCGCTTCAACGTCGTCGGGCTCTCCGACGACAATGTCGAGCGCTTCGCCGCCGCGGTCGTGGAGAAGATGGATGGCTGATAGCCCGGCAGTCGCCAGCAGGCGCCCGAAACCGTCGGACTCAGCGGTCGACTGGCGCAACGTCGCCCGGCTCGTCCAGGTCAGCCGGGCGATGGACAAGCTCGAGGAGGAACGGCTCGTCCCCGAGCGCAAGGTTCTCTACCAGTTCAGCGCGCGCGGCCACGACATGGCCCAGATCCTTCTCGGCAGCCGGCTGACCCACCGCCGCGACGCCACCTGCGGCTATTACCGCTCGCGGCCGCTCCTGCTCTCGCTGGGGGTGCCGATCGAGGACGCGCTCGGCTCCGGAATGGGCCGCGAAGGGGGCTATTCGGACGGCCGCGACATCGGAGTCGTCTTCAACTACCCCAATCCGGCCGGCCCGCCCGCTCTGCCCATGTCCGGCGGCGTCGGCGCGCAATATACGCCGACCGCCGGCTGGGCGCAGGCGATCGTCTATCATCGCGACGTGCTCGGCGACCCAAGCTATGACGGCGCGATCGCGGTCGTGCTCGGCGGCGACGCTTCCTGCGCGACCGGCGGCTTCTGGTCGGCGCTGACCATCGCCACCACCCAGAAGCTGCCCATGCTCTTCTACGTCGAGGACAATGGCTTCGGCATTTCCGTGCCCTCGAGCTTCCAGACTCCGGGCGGCGACATCGCCAGGAACCTGGCGAGCTTCGCCAATCTCGCCATCTTCGCCGGCGACGGAACCGATCCGGCCGAGGCCGACGGGCTGATCGAGCGCGCCGTCGCCCATGTCCGCGGCGGCGGCGGCCCGGCTTTGCTTCGCCTCGCCGTGCCACGGCTCCAGGGCCACAGCTTTCAGGACACCCAGGCCTACAAGCCCGACGAGCTCATCCGCTCCGAATGGGAGCGCGATCCGCTGCCCAAGCTGAAGGCCTTCCTCGTCGGATCGAAGCTCGGCGAGGAGGATTGGGAGGCGATCGCGGGCGAGGCGGAGGCCACGGTCGAGCAAGCCCGCGCCGTCGCCGAAGCGCGGGGCGTCTCCGATCCCGAGCATGTCCTCGACCATGTCTTCTACGAAGGCGAGATGCAGAAGCTGGGAGGGCAGTGGACCAAGGGCTACCGGGCGCCGTCCTCGCACGAGGAGGCCAAGCCCGAGGGCCAGCGGATCAACATGGTGACCGCGATCCGGCGCACCCTCGACCACGAGCTCGGAATCAACCCGCGCGTGCTCCTGTTCGGCGAGGATATCGGGCCCAAGGGCGGGGTTCATGCGGTGACCCTCGGCCTCCAGGAGAAATACGGGCCGGAACGCGTGTTCGACACCAGCCTCAACGAGGAGGGCATCATCGGCCGGGCGGTCGGAATGGCGCTGGCCGGGCTGATGCCGGTGCCCGAAATCCAGTTCCGCAAATATGCCGAGCCCGCCACCGAGCAGATCAACGATTGCGGGACGATGCGCTGGCGGACGAACAACCGCTTCGCCGCGCCGATGGTGCTTCGAATCCCCGGCGGCTTCTTCAAGTGCGGCGATCCCTGGCACAGCCAGACCAACGAGGTGCAGTTCGTCCACAATCCCGGGTGGCAGGTGGCGGTGCCGTCCAATGCGGAGGATGCCGTCGGGCTGCTCCGCACCGCGCTTCGCGGCAACGATCCGGTCGTCTTCTTCGAGCACCGAGCCATGCTCGACGATGCCTGGGCGCGGCGGCCCTATCCGGGCGACGGCTACGTGTTGCCGTTCGGCCGGGCGAAAAAGGTGAGCCAGGGCGAGGCGATCACCATCGTCACCTGGGGTGCGATGGTTCCGCGCTGCGAGGAAGCGGCGAAGGAGGTGTCGGCCGACGTCATCGATCTTCGGACTTTGATGCCTTGGGACAAGGAGACGGTGCTCGAAAGCGTCCGGCGCACCCGCCGCTGCCTCATCGTCCACGAGGATTTGCGCACCGGCGGCTTCGGCGCCGAGATCGCCGCGGTGGTCGCCGACGAGGCCTTCCTCGATCTCGACGCTCCCGTGGCGCGAGTGACGATGCCGGACATACCCAGCCCGCATAATCCGGTGCTGCTCAACTGGGCGGTGCCGAGCGTGGACCGGATCCGCGCCAAGATCGACGAGCTGGTGGGATTCTGAGCGTGATCGACGTCCTCGTCCCCGAAGAGCAGGAAGGCACCAAGGCGGTGGTCCGCTCCTGGCTGCGCAAGGTCGGCGACCGGGTCGAAATCAACGATCCCCTCGTCGAGCTCGAGACCGACAAGGTGGCGATGGAGGTCCCCGCCCCCGCCGCCGGCGTGCTCCGCGAGATCTTGCTCGATACCGACGCGGAGGCGGTCCCGGGGGCGGTGCTTGGCCGGATCGCGGCGGGGGCGGAGGTGGGGGGGCATGAGGAACACGTCGCCCCAGCGCAGGCTGGGGCCCCAGGGGGTGAAAGGCGCCGGATTTCTTCACCCCCCGGGGCCCCACCCTCCGCTGGGGCGACGGAGATGCGCCTCTCCCCCTCGGTCCGCCGAGCCCTCGTCCAGCACGATATCGACCCCTCCCGAATCGAAGGCACAGGCCGCGACGGGCGGATCACCCGCGCCGATGTCGATCGCGCCGTGGAGGAGGCGACCAAGGTGGGGCGGCCCGTCGAGGGCGTGCTTCCGGCGGCGCCCTCGGGCATCCGCTCGCACGACGTGCCGCACGACCGCATGCGCCTGCGGATCGCCGAGAACATGCTCGCCTCGCTCACCCAGGCACCGCACGTCACCGCCATGTTCGAGGCCGATTTCGGCGCGATCATCGCCCACCGCGAGCGCAACAAGGAGGCGTTCGCGAAGAAGGGCGCCAAGCTCACCTACACCGCCTACATCGTCGCCGCCGCCGCCGAGGCGATGAAGGTCGCGCCGGCGATCAACAGCCGCTGGCACGACGACCGGCTCGAGCTGTTCGACGACGTCAATATCGGAGTCGGTACCGCGCTCGGCGAGAAGGGGCTGATCGTCCCGGTTCTGCGCAAGGTGCAGACCCTGTCGCTGAAGGGCATCGCGCTCGGCCTCGACGAGCTGATCGAGAAGGCGCGGCGCGAACAGCTGACGGCGAAGGACGTCTCGGGCGGCACCTTCACCATCTCCAACCACGGAGTCTCCGGCTCGCTGTTCGCCGCGCCGATCATCATCAACCAGCCGCAATCCGCCATCCTCGGGGTCGGCAAGCTCCAGAAAAGGGTGGTGGTGCGCGAGGTGGACGGCGCCGACGCGATCCAGATCCGCCCCATGGCCTACGTCTCCCTCACCATCGACCACCGAGTCGTGGACGGCCACCAGACCAACGCCTGGCTGACGAGGTTCGTCCAGGTTCTGGAAGGGTGGAAGGATTGACGATTAATCGAACAAGGCCCTCAGCTCGTGCTTCAAGATCTTGCCGTTGGCATTCCTCGGAAGCATCGCCGGCATGAAGGCCACCCGCACCGGCGTCTTGAACACCGCCAGCCGCTCCCGCACCCAGGCCTTGAGCTCTTCCTCGCTCGCTTGCGTGCCCGGCGCCAGGTGCACCACCGCGGCGGGCTCCTCGCCGAGCGTCCGGTGGGGAAGCCCGATCAAGGCCGCGTCGATCACGGCCGGGTGGTCGAACAGCACGTTCTCGACCTCGATCGAATAGATGTTCTCGCCGCCGCGGATGACCATGTCGCGGGCGCGGTCGACGATGTAGCAGAAGCCTTCCTCGTCGAGCCGGGCGAGGTCGCCGGTGCGCACCCAGCCCTCGACGAAGGTGGCGGCGGTCGCCTCCGGATTGTTCCAATAGCCTTTGACGATCTGCGGCCCCTTCGCCCAAAGCTCGCCGACCTCGCCGACGGGCAGCTGGCGGTCTCCCTCGGGCGACATGATCTTGAGCTCCGCCACCGGCACCGGCGGCCCGGCGCTGTCCGGCCGGTTGAGATAATCCTCGCCGACATGGCTGGTGACGGTGGCGGTGGTCTCGGTCATCCCCCAGCCGTTGCCCGGGAGCGCCCCGAACTCCTCCCAGATCTTGCGGACCAGTTCGGGCGCGGCCGGCGCTCCGCCGTAGCTGATCGTCTCGAGGCTGGAGAGGTCGAAGCGGCCGCGCTCCGGATGCTCGAGCAGCTGCCAGGCGATGGTCGGGACCCCGCCGGTCAGCTGCACGCGCTCGCGCTCGATCAGCGCCAGCGCCTCGAGCGGATTCCACTTGGGCACGAAGATGATCGTGTGGCCGACCACCATCGTCCCCATCAGCATCGCGCTGAGCGCGGTGCAGTGGAACAGAGGGATGACCATCAGCGAGACCTTGGGCTCCGGCTGGGCCGGCGCGTCGCCGCGGCGAAGCGCCGCGCGGGCGTTGGAATAGCCGACCGAGAGGATGTTGGTGAGGAAGTTGCGATGGGTGATGAGGGCGCCCTTGGGCCGCCCCGTCGTCCCGCTCGTATAGAGTATGGCGGCATCGTCGTCGGGGTCGATCGGCACCTCGGGAAGGTCCGCATCGGGAAGCGAGGCCCAGGCCGAGGCCGGCCCGATGACGTCCTCGAGGCGTTTCCCCTCGCCGCCGCGGCTGACGAGAACATGCTCGAGCGCCTCGAGCGCGGGAAGATGCGGAGCGATCAGCCGATGCCGCGGCGCATCGCAGATCAGCACCTTCGCGCCCGAATCGGCGAGGCCGTATTCCAGCTCCGCGCCCGTCCACCAGGCGTTGAGCGGAACCGCGATCGCGCCGAGCGAGGCGATCGCGAAGAAGGCCACCGGCCATTCCGGCAGATTGGCCATGGCGATCGCCACCCGATCGCCCTTGCCGACCCCGAGCCGCAGGAGCTCCGCGGCGAGCGCGACAGTGGCCCGGAACGAGGCGTCGAAGCTCACCCTTTCGTCCTGGTAGATGGTGAACAGCCTCTCGCCATGGCTTCGCGAGTGGCGGACGAGCAGGTCGAGGCTCGACGGCGCATTCTTCCAGACCCGGGTCGGGATGCCGCGGATCACGGCCTCTTCTATCTCGAAGCGCGCCCCCGGCGCGGTGAGAAGCGCGTCCACTTCCTTCAGGCTCATCCGCGGCCAGTCGGGATCCAGCTCGAAGCCCTCGATCACTCGCGCCTCCTCTTTGCGCCTTCCCCCGTCATTGCGAGGAGCATAGCGACGAAGCAATCCAGTCCGCGGCAGCGCAGATGCGTAGATTGCTTCGCTGCGCTCGCAATGACGTTGATTCCGCCTCGGCTCAAGCGCTAGGCCGCGCGGCTTGAGGAGAGGAGCGCGGATGGAACGGATTGACGCGGCCGAAGCGGGGTTCGATCCGGAGCGGCTCGCCCGGATCGACCGGTTCCTCGACGAGCGCTACCTCGCCCCGGAGCTGCTCGCCGGCGCCCAGGTGCTGATCGCCCGCGACGGCAAGGTCGTCCACTTCGCCACCGCCGGCAAGGCCCGCGCCGATGGCTCGCCGATGCGCGAGGACGCGCTGTTCCGGATCGCGTCGATGACCAAGCCGGTCACTTCGATCGCCTTCATGATGCTGCTCGAGGAGGGGAGGGTGACCCTCGACCAGCCGGTCGAATCGGTCATCCCCGAATGGAAGGACCTCGGAGTCTATAATGGCGGCGGCGCAGGCGTGCCGTTCCTGACCCGGCCGCCGGAGCGGCCGATGCAGATGATCGACCTCCTCCGCCATACGTCCGGGCTCACTTATTCCTTCCAGCATCGCACCAACGTCGACGCCGCCTACCGGAGCCGCAAGATCGAGGGCTGGCACGGCGACTATGATCTCGACGGCTTCGTCGCCGCTCTGGCGGAGATCCCTCTCGAATTCTCGCCCGGCACCGCCTGGAACTATTCGGTCTCGACCGACGTCGTCGGCCTGGTCGTCCAGCGCGTCTCCGGCCTTCCGCTCGATCGCTTCCTCGAGGAGCGGATCTTCGCGCCGCTCGGAATGGCCGACACCGCCTTCTCGGTTCCGGCTGACAAGGCGGACCGGCTCGGCGACGCCTGGGCGTTCCAGCAAGGCAAGGGCAGGGTGATGTACGATCCCGCCGCGAAGAGCGCCTGGAGCGTGAAGCCGCGTCTTCTCGCCGGCGGCGCCGGCTTGGTCTCGACGACGGCGGATTACCACCGCTTCTGCACCATGCTCCTCGATGGCGGCGAGCTCGAAGGCGCCCGGATCGTATCGCGCAAGACGATCGAGCTGATGACCGCCAACCATCTTCCCGGCGGCGCCGATTTGACCGAGATGAGCCGCTCCCTGTTCAGCGAGGCGGTCAATGCCGGCCAGGGCTTCGGCCTCGGCTTCGCCGTCAACCTCGATCCGGCGCGGACGATGCTGCCCGGCTCGAAGGGGGAATATTATTGGGGCGGGATGTTCTCCACCGCCTTCTTCATCGACCCGGTCGAGCGTCTGCACATGATCTTCATGACCCAGCTCATGCCGTCCTCCACCTACCCGATCCGGCGGCAGCTGAAGACGCTGATCTATTCGGCGCTGAAATAGCCCGGCGGAACCGCCCGTAACTCAAGCGGTTGGGCCGGGATGACCGAAGACTCATCCCCCCGCGAAGAGCCTCCGCCGCTGAGCGAGGCCGAGGAGCGCGAGGTCGAGGAGCGGAGCCCGCCCAAGGCCAAGGTCGTCCACGCCGCCGTCGTCCAGCAGGGCGAGGACGAGCTCGAGCGGCCCGTCGGCTCGCTCTTCTGGTCCGGCCTTGCGGCCGGCATCGCCATTATGGCCTCGGTCGCCGCCCAGGGCGCGCTCCACAAGGGCCTGCCCGACGCCCCCTGGCGCGAGCTCGTCGCCGGCTTCGGCTATTGCCTGGGGTTCCTGATCGTCATCCTCGGCCGGATGCAGCTCTTCACCGAGCATACGATGGTCGCCGTGCTCCCGCTGATGGCGGAGCGGACGGGGCGCAACCTCAAGCGCACGGCGCGGCTGTGGGGGATCGTCTGCGCCGGCAACCTGATCGGCGCCGCAGCGATCGCCGCCGCCGCCATCCACCTTCATCTCCAGTCGCGCGAGATGACGGCGGCGATGCTGGAGGTCTCGGCCAAGCTGCTCGAGAAGAGCCCATCCGAAGTGCTTCTCCAGGGCATCCCGGCCGGCTTCCTGATCGCGTCGATCGCCTGGATCCGCTCGGCGGCCGACGACAGCAGCTTCTGGATCATCACCGCCTTGACCTACATGATCGCGATCGGCGGCTTCACCCACGTCATCGCCGGCGCCGCGGAAGCCTTCCTGCTGCTCTGGGCGGGCAAGGCCGGGCTCGGCTGGGTGGTCGGCGGGTTCCTCCTTCCCGCGCTCGCCGGCAACATAATCGGCGGCACCGGCCTCTTCGCCATGCTCGCCCACGCCCAGGTGAAGGCGGAGATCTGAGCGCCCGTCATCCCGGCGAAGGCCGGGACCCAGGAACACGGCGGCCGCATGCTGTGCTCGAACGCCGTCACCGCATCGGATATCTTCGTGTTCATGGGTCCCGGCTTTCGCCGGGATGACGGTGGCTAACCGGCTTCCGCCCCGCTCGGCCGCGCGGCATAAGGCGCGGATGGATTCGCTTCCCCCTCTCCGCCCCCGCCCGCTCACCATCGGCGAGCCCGCGCCCTGGTTCCGGGCCCCGGCGGTGGGCGGCAATTCGAGCTACGTCTTCGACACCGTCGCCGGCCGCTACATCCTCCTGCTCTTCTTCGGCCGGGCCGAGGATCCGGCCGCCGCGCAGGCGCTCGCCTGCGTCGAGCGCAACCGCGCCTTGTTCGACGACCAGCATGCCTGCTTCTTCGGAGTGACCGAGGAGCCGGCGGACGAGGCCTCGGGCCGGGTCAAGCAGCAGCTCCCCGGAATCCGCTTCTTCCTCGATCCGGATCACGGCATCGCCCGCCTGTTCGGCGTCGAGGCGGCGGAAGGGGAGCCGCCGCGGCGGCACTGGCTGATCGTCGATCCGATGCTTCGAGCCGTCGCCACCTTCCCGATCGAGGCCGGCGAGGCCGCGATCGCGACTTTCGTCACCGCCATCCAGCGGATGCCCCTGCCGGACTGGGCTCCGGTGCTGATGGCACCCAACATCCTCGAGCCCGCTCTGTGCGAGCGGCTGGTCGCGCTCTACCGGGAAAGCGGCGGGACGCCGTCCGGCTTCATGCGCGAGATCGGCGGTAAGACGAAGCTGGTCACCGATCCCAGCCACAAGATGCGCAGCGATTGCGAGGTCGAGGACGAGGAACTGAGGGCTTTGCTTCGCGGCCGGATCCTCGCCCGGCTGGTGCCGATGGTCCAGCGCACCTTCCAGTTCCACGCGACCCGGATGGAGCGCTATATCGTCGGCTGCTACGAAGCGGGCGCCGGCCATTTCCGCCCCCACCGCGACAACACCACCAAGGGCACCGCCCACCGCCGCTTCGCGGTGACGATCAACCTCAATTCGCCCGATTACGAGGGCGGCGACCTTCGCTTCCCCGAATTCGGCGCCCGCACCTACCGCGCCCCGACCGGCGGCGCCGTCGTCTTCTCCTGCTCGCTCCTCCACGAAGCGACGCCGGTGACGAAGGGCACGCGCTACGCCTTCCTCCCCTTCCTCTACGACGACGCCGCGGCCCGGCTCAGGGAGGAGAACAACCCGCATCTCGACGAGGGGGTGGGGTTGTACAAGGCCTCTTAGGCCGCCCCGATCATCGCCTCGCTCATCGCCCACAGCCGGTTGGCGCGGTCCTCGTCGCAGGCCCAGGGGCGGACGTGCTGCCAGCGCTGGCTGGTCTCGTCGGCGAGCTGGGCGATGTCGCAATCCTCGCAATAGAGGCCGCCCATCCCCTCTAGCCTCGGGCTGGTCAGCGCCCAGACGGTCGTCGCGGCGCCCTGCTCGGGGGTCTTGAACAGGGCGGCGACCCGCTCGGGCACCGTCCCGTCGGCATTCTTCCAGCCCAAAGCCACCATCTCCTCGTCGCCGAGGTGGCGCTGGAGGGGGGTGAAGATCCCGCCGGGGTGGACCGAGAAGGCGCGAACGCCGTTAGCCGACCACAGCCGATCGGCGCCGAGCGCGAACAAAGCATCGGCGGTCTTCGCCTGGCCGTAGGCTTGCCACTTGTCGTAATCGTGGCGCTCGAAATGCGGGTCGTCCCAGTGGACGTCGGTGATGATGTGCGCGGTCGAGCTCAGCGCGACGACGCGGGCGCCGTCGGCGGCGACGAGGTCGGCCTCGAGCTGCCGGGCAAGCTCGAAATGGCCGAGATGGCAGATTGCGAATTGCGATTCCCAGCCCGGCCCGACCCGGCTCAGCGGGCAGGCCATCACTCCGGCATTGTTGACGAGGCCGTGGAGCGGCTGCTCGCGCTCGGCCCAATCCTGGGCGAAGCGCCGGACGCTGGCGAGGTCGCCGAGGTCCATCGCGGCCACGTCGACCCGGTCGACCCCGGCGAGCGCTTCGCGCGCCCGGTCCGGATCGCGCGCCGGGACGGTGATCGTCGCTCCGGCTTCGCTCAGCGCCCGGACCGTCTCCAGTCCGATCCCCGAATAACCGCCGGTGACGATGTAGTTGCGGTCCGCCAGGTCGATCCCGTCGAGGACCTCGCGCGCGGTCGAGCCGTGGCCGAAGCCCGACCCGATCGGCTTCTGCTCAGCTTGGGTCATCCTCCCGGTCCTCCCCCTTGGGCTTGGGCACGATCTTGATCTCGAACAATTTCGCCCAGTTCTTGCCGGTGACGAACAGCCGGTCCTTCGCCTTGTCGTAGGCAATTCCGTTGAGGACGCTGTCGGGGTCGCCATTCGCGCTCTCGACGGCGAGATCGGAAAGGTCGATCCAGCCTTTGACCTGGCCGCTTCCGGGATCGATCCGGGCGATCCGACGGCCCATCCAGATGTTGGCGAAGATCTCGCCCTTCACCCATTCGAGCTCGTTCAAGCGCTCCACCGGCTCCCCGCGATAGGTGACCCGGATTCGCTTGCGCTCCTTCATCGTCGCCGGATCGAGGAAGCGAAGCTCGCTCGTCCCGTCGCTCATGATGACGTTCTTGCCGTCCTGGGTCAGGGCCCAGCCCTCGCCCGGATAGGAGAACTGGCCGGTGCGGCGGAAATCGGAGCGGTTCCAGCGGAAGCCGACCTCGTTCTGCCAGGTCAGGCTGAGGACCTCATTGCCCCAGTTGACGATGCCCTCGCCGAAATATTGCGGATCGAGGCTGGTCGAGCGAAGCACCTTGCCGTCCTCGAGCCGGACCTCGCGGATCGTCGACTGGCGATTGAGGCCGGTGCTCTCGTAGAGCTTGCAGTCGAGGTAGAAGAGGCCCTCGGTGAAGGCGGTCGGATCGTGCGGATATTCCTTGACCACCTTGTAGCCGTAGATGGGCGGATCGGCCGGCGCCGAGGCGCCGCAGCCGGTCACCGCTACCAGCAGCACCAGCGCAAGCCTTCTCATGGCATGTTCATCGTCAAGAGGTCGTAGGAGGCCACCACTTCATCCTTCTGGTTATAGACGTACACCGCCCAGCGCACCTCGCCCATCTCTTCGTTGCGGACGCTCTTCGACTTGACGGTGAGCTCGACCCGCATCGAATCGCCCGGATAAAGCGGAGTCTGGAAGCGCAGGGTCTCGAGCCCGTAATTTGCGAGGACCGGACCCGGATCGGGGTCGACGAACAGCCCTGCGGCGAAGCTCAGGATGAGGTAGCCGTGGGCGACTCGCCCGTCGAAGATCGGGTTCGCCTTTGCCGCCTCCTCGTCCATGTGCGCGTAGAAATTGTCGCCGGTGAAGGCGGCGAAATGCTCGATGTCCTCGAGGCTGACGGTCCGGCTCGCCGTCTTCAGCGTGTAGCCGATGTCGAGCTCTGAGATGCGCTTGCGGAACGGGTGCTGGTCCCCTCCCGGCTTCGGCGCGCCGGGGAGCCATTGCCCGATTATGCTGGAAAGCACGGCCGGCGAGCCCTGGAGAGCGGTGCGCTGCATGTAATGGGTGACGCCCCTTATGCCCCCCATCTCCTCCCCGCCGCCGGCGCGCCCCGGCCCGCCATGGACGAGGACCGGGAGGGGTGAGCCGTGGCCGGTCGATTCCTTCGCCGATGTCCGGTCGAGGATCACCATCCGGCCGTGATACGCCCCGGCGCGGAGCACGAAGTCCTCGGCGACCTGCGGGTCGAAGGTGAACAGCGACAGCGCGAGGCTGCCCATGCCGCGATTGGCGAGGGCGATCGCGTCGTCAAGATCGCGATAGGGCATGATCGTCGAGACCGGTCCGAAGGCCTCGACGTCGTGGATCGCGTCGGAACCCCAGGGGTCGTCCGAGCGCAGCAGGATGGGCGAGATGAACGATCCGTTCCCCTCGACCGGCGAGCGATCGGGGTCGCCGGAGACGATCCGGGCCGATTTGGCCAGCTCCGCGACCGCCTCGCGAACCGAGCGCAGCTGGGAGCGGCTGGCGAGGGCGCCCATGGTCACCCCTTCCTCGCGCGGATCGCCGATCCTGGCGTTGCCGAGCCGCTCGATCAAAGCCTCCTGGACGGCGTCGAGATGCTCGGCCGGCGCCATGGCGCGGCGGATGGCGGTGCATTTCTGCCCCGCCTTGACCGTCATCTCGCGCGCCACCTCCTTGACGAAGAGGTCGAATTCCGGCGTGCCCGGCGCCGCGTCGGGGCCGAGGATCGAGGCGTTGAGGCTGTCGCGCTCGGCGATGAAGCGGACGCTCTCGCGGGCGATCACCGGATGGGTCTGGAGCTTCATCGCCGTCTGCGCCGAGCCTGTGAAGCTGACCACGTCCTGCAGGGTGAGATGGTCGAACAGATCGCCCACCCCGCCCATCACCAGCTGGAGCGCGCCGGGCGGAAGCACGTCCGCCTCGATCATGATCCGGAAGGCGGCTTCGGCGAGATAGCCGGTCGCCGACGCCGGTTTGACGATGGCGGGGACTCCGGCGAGCAGGGTCGGCCCGAGCTTTTCGAGCATGCCCCAGACCGGGAAGTTGAAGGCGTTGATGTGGACCGCGACGCCCTGCAGCGGCGTGAAGACGTGCTGGCCGACGAAGGTACCGCCCTTCGACAGCGGCTCGAGCGCGCCGTCGATCAGGATCCGGCCGTTGGGCAGCTCGCGCCGCCCCTTGGAGGAGAAGGAGAACAGCGTCCCGGCGCCGCCCTCGATGTCGATCCAGCCGTCCGTCCGGGTCGCTCCGGTCTCGTAGTTGAGCTCGTAAAGCTCCTCCTTGCGCGCCATCACGGCCTGGGCGAGCGCCTTGAGCATGTGCGCCCGCTCGTGGAAGGTGAGCCTGCGCAGGGCCGGTCCGCCGACCCGGCGGGCATGGTCGAGCATCGCGGCGAAATCGAGCCCGCCGCTTCCCGTCTCGGCGATCACCGCGCCGGTCACCGCGCTCTCGACCGGAGCGAGTCCGCCCTCGGCGCCGTACCAGCGGTCCTGGGCGTAGTTGAGCAGCTTGAGAGTCTTCATGGCGGCCCCTTTAGAAGAAAAAGGGGCGGGGGGCACCTACCCTCAGGCGGTTGCGGCGGCTGCGGGAGCGACGATCCTTTGCGCCGCGGCGCCGCTGAGCAGGCCGCTGAGGTCGAACTCGCCGAGGAAGTTCAATCCCGCCCGCTTCATGTGCGACCACCGCACCTCGACCTCGAGCAGGTTGAAGCCCTGCATCTCGAGCTTGCCGCTGGTGCCGGGCGCCATCTCGCGCGGCGCCTCGATCAGGGCTCCGCCGTGCGAGACGTTGCGCACGATGACCGGCAGGGTCTGGCCGCCGAGGTGGAGAACGGCCCTTCGGATCAGCCGGTGGCGGGGTGCGCGGCTGATCGTGAAGCCGTCGGCGTCGACCGGCGCGGCGGTGTCTGCGAGCCGGGCGGCTTCCTCCGCACCCATCGGCCGGCCGAAGATGAAGCCCTGGACGTAGGTGCAGCCGAGCCGGCGGATCAGCTCAAGCTCCTGATGGGTCTCCGCCCCTTCCGCGGTCGTCTCCATGTCGAGCCGGTGGGCGAGGGCGACGATCGATTCGAGGATCGGCAGATTCTTGCTGCCTTCGAGGCACGCGCCCTGGACGAACGACCGGTCGATCTTGAGCTTGTCGAACGGCGCCCGCTCCAGATAGGCGAGGCTCGAATAGCCGGTCCCGAAATCGTCGAGGGCGAGCCGAACCCCGATCCGCTTCAGGGCCGCGAAGGTCTCGTCGATCTTGGGATTGTCGCTGAGGAAGACGGCTTCGGTGACCTCGAGCTCGAGGCGCGCGGCGGGAAGGCCGGCGTCGGCGAGGCATTGCAGGACCAGCGCCTTGAAATTGGGATCCTTGAACTGGGTGGGGGAGACGTTGACCGCAACGAACGGCTTGCCCGGCCATTTGGCGGCTTCCCTTGTGGCGGTTCGGAGCACCCATTCGCCGAGCGGGCCGATCAGCCCGGCATCCTCGGCGATCTCGATGAAGGTGCCGGGCGAGATCTGGCCCTGCTCGGGATGATTCCACCTCACCAGGGCTTCGAAGCCGGCAAGCTGCTCCGAGGTCCCGACCACGATCGGCTGCAGGTGGAGCGACAGGCCGCCATTGCTGAGAGCGGCGCGGAGGTCGAGCTCGAGCGTGTGCCGGTTCGCCGCGCAGACCGCCATTTCGGGTTCGAACTGGCGGGCCGCGCCCCGTTTCTCCTTGGCCCGGTAGAGCGCCAGGTCGGCCTTCCTGAACAATTCCTCGGGGTCGGTCTCGCCGCGCTCGGCGAAGGCGATCCCGACCGAGGCGCCGATGGCGAGCGAGCGCTCGCCGATCCGGTAGGGGATTGAGACGTAGCGGATGATCGCTTCGGCCAGCTCCTGCATCTCGTCCGGCGAGCAGCCGCGCGGAACGACGATCTCGAACTCGTCGCCGCCGAGCCGGCCCACCGTTCCCTTCTTCGAGGCGATCTGGCTGATCCGGTCGGCGGCGCTCTTGAGCAGCTCGTCGCCGGTGAGGTGGCCGTGAGTGTCGTTGACCTCCTTGAAGCGATCGAGATCGACGATCAAAAGCGCGCAGGCGCCGGCGCTCGGAACCCTCAGCGCGTCCTCGAGCGTCTTGAGGATCGTCGCCCGGTTGGGAAGACCGGTGAGAGCATCGAACTTGGCAGCCCGCCGAAGCTCCGCCTCGGCGCGGGTCTTTTCGGCAAGGTCCATTCCGATGCCGCGGAAGCCGGTGACCTTGCCCGCCGGGCCGAGCACGGGCCGGCCGGTCAGCGACCAGAGCGCCGAAGGGCTGCTGTGCGGGCTGACCGGCAGGTCGGTGAACGGCATCGCCGTAGACAGATAGAAGGCCAGGGATCGCTCGCTTCCGATGCCGTCGCCTTCCTCGTCCCGGCGCGTGCTGGCGAGATCGCTGAGGCGGTGCCGTTCTGCCGGGGCGATCCCAAGGATGGAGGCGATGTGGGGCGAGACGTAGGTCAGGACGCCGGATTCATCGACTTCCCAGAACCAGGCCTTGCCGCTGTCTTCGATCGCTGCGACGAATCCGTCCTCGGCGACCGGCGGAGCCGCGCCCGCAGGGGCGGGGTCCGGTTGGGCGGGCGCTTTCCGCAGCGAGGCCGGATTGAAGCTGATCATCTGTTCGCGAACGTCCCCGCCGAACAACCCGTTGGCGAAGAGCGCTTAACAGGGGTTCGTTAATGCATTGTTGGGGACGGCGGCCATTGACATAGGCCCGCTTTCGTCGCGACCCTTGCCGGCATGATCGAGCCCGTAAGACCCATCGCGCTCCAGGACATGGAGGAAGCCCGCGGGCGAATCGCCGGGATCGTCCTTCGAACGCCGCTGGTCCGGCTGGATCTCGGGCCCGGCGGACCGGACGTAAGGGTGAAGCTCGAGAATCTGCAGCCGACCAACGCCTACAAGATACGCGGCGGGGTCAACGCGCTCGCCCGCCTGAGCGATTCCGACCGGGCCCGGGGAGTCTGGACGGTGAGCGCCGGCAATGCGGGGCAGGGCGTCGCTTATGCGGCGCGAGCGCTCGGTATTTCCTGCACGGTGGTCGCGATCGAGACGGCGCCGCGCACCAAGCTCGAACGGATGGCCGCGCTGGGCGCCAGGATCGTCCCGGTCTCCTACGACGACGCCTGGAAAGCGGTCGAGGCGCACGCCTTCGACGGCGCCGACGGGGTATTCATCCATCCGTTCGACAATCACGATTTCATCGCCGGCCACGCGACCATGGGTCTTGAGATACTTGAGGACGCGCCGGAGGTGCGCACCGTCATCGCCGCGATCGGCGGGGGCGGGCTGATCACCGGCGTCGGAAGCGCGATCAAGGCGCACCGGCCGGAAGCGCGCGTGCTGGGCGCGGAGCCCGAGACCGCCGCGCCTTTCGCCCTGTCGCTGAGCGAGGGCGGCCCGCGGCGCTTCCCCGACTGGCAGGCCTCGTTCGTCGACGGCGCCGGCGGCCAGAGCGTCACCGAGCGTATGTGGCAGCGCATGGTCCCGGTGACCGACGGCGCGATCACCGTCTCGCTCGAGGAGACGCGCCAGGCGATGCGCCTGCTTGCGGAGAAGGCGCGGGTGATCGCCGAAGGGGCAGGGGCGCTGTCGGTGGCAGCCGCACTGAGCGGGAGAGCGGGCGAGGGGCCGATCGTCTGCGTCGTCTCGGGCGGTAATATCGATCTCGCGAAGTTCGCCGAGCTGGTGACCTGATCGTCATTGCGAGGAGCGAAGCGACGCGGCAATCCAGCGGGCCTCCGAGGCCGCACTGGATTGCCACGCTTCGCTCGCAATGACGGCCTACTTCCCCGTGAAGTTCGGCTTCCTCTTCTCCATGAAGGCCGCGACGCCCTCGCGATAATCGTCGCTGAAGCCGAGCTCGCGCATCGCGTCGCGCTGGAGGTCGAGCTCCTCGTCGAGGCTGTGGTCCCAGCTCTCGCGGATCATCTTCTTGATCCGGGCGAGGCCGAGCGTCGGCGCGGCCGCGAAGCGCTGTGCCAGGGCATCCACTTCGGAGTCGAGCGCCTCGTCCTCGACCGCCTTCCAAATCAGGCCCCATTGCTCGGCCTTTTCGGCCGGAAGCGGATCGGCGGTGAGGGCGAGGCCGAGCGCCCGGGCCTGGCCGACCAGCCGGGGAAGGACCCAGGTGCCGCCGCTGTCCGGGATGAGGCCGATCGAGGCGAAGGACTGGATGAACCTGGCGGACTTGGCCGCGATCACGATGTCGCAGGCGAGGGCGATGTTCGCGCCCGCCCCGGCGGCGACTCCGTTGACTCGCGCGATGACCGGAAAGGGGAGGCCGGTCAGCCGGCGGATCAGCGGGTTGTAGCGCTGTTCGACCGACTCGCCGAGATCGACCGCCTCGCCCGGGGCGACGGCGCGGTCGCCCAGGTCCTGCCCGGCGCAGAAGCCGCGGCCGGCGCCGGTGAGAACCAGCACCCGCGCCCCGTCGAGGCGGCCGAGCGCGTCGGCGACCTCCTCGTGCATCTCGACGGTGAAGCTGTTGAGCCGGTCGGGCCGGTTGAGGGTGAGGCGGGCGATTCCGGCCTCGCTCGTGAACAGGATGGTCCGGTAGGTCATGACGCCGCTCTAGCCGCCGCCGCAGCGACGGGGAAGCGTGGCGAGCCTGCGACGAGCAGGGTTGTTATATTGTCTCTCAAGCCCCAATGAAGGCGCACCAGCCTGAATTCGGAAGCTGAATCGCCTTTATGAGCCGCCTCCTAACGTTGATGATGATCGCGATCCTGGTGATCGCCCACGGCTCGTCGGTCGCCGCTTCGGTCTGCCGCCATCAAAGCGCCGCCGAGCATGTCGCTGCCCTCAGCAGCCATGACGCGCGGATCGCGGCGGTCGCGCTCGGCGAGGAAGCGGCCGGAAAGGTCGCGTCCAAGAAAGGGCAGACCGCGAATCCGGCGTCGTGGCCGCCGGGAACGCTTCCGGCGCCCGATCTGTCGGTGCCGATCCGCCCGACTGTGCCGGTCGAGCGTAGCCTGGCGGATTCATCGGTCCCGCCCGGCGCGACCATAACTCCATTGCTGGAACCGCCCGCGGCCTGAGCGGAGCGCGGGCCGCCTGTGCGCCCGCCTCCCGTCCGACAGCGCCGCCCCCGGGGGCGAAATCCAAATGCCGTTTCGGCAGCCGACAATGGAAAATACCCATGATTCGTTCAGTGTTGTTGACGGGAGCCGCCCTCGCGCTGCTCCCCGGCGTGGCCATCGCGCAATCCTCCGATTCGGGCGGTGCGGCGCCTGCCGAAGAAGCCCCCGCGCCCGTGGATGACTCTTCCTCTCCTGCGGAAGCCGCCGCGGCGCCGGCGGCGGACTCTGCCGCGCCTGAAGCGGATGGTCCCCATGCCGACCACAATGAGGACATCGTCATCACCGGCCAGCGCAGCAACCGGGAGGACGTGCTGTCGGGCACCTCGACGGTGTCGGGCGAGGAGCTGGTCCGCGAGATGCGGCCGACCATCGGCGAGACCCTGGCGCGCCAGCCCGGCGTCTCCGCAACCTCGTTCGGGCCGAATGCGTCGCGGCCGATCCTTCGCGGCTTCCAGGGCGAGCGGGTCCGGATCCTCACCGACGGCATAGGCAGCCTCGACGTGTCCAACACCAGCGTCGACCACGCCGTGGCCGTCAACCCGCTGACCGCCGAGCGGATCGAGGTGCTTCGCGGCCCGTCCGCCCTGCTGTTCGGATCGTCGGCGATCGGCGGGGTCGTCAACGTCATCGACGCCCGAATCCCGCGCCGGATCCCCGACGATGCGGTCCACGTGGCCGGAATCCTGACCTACGGCACGGCGGCCAACGAGCGCTCCGGCAATGCCACGGTGGACGTGCCCGTGGCCGGCCACTTCGTCTTCCACGCCGACGGCAATTACAGCAAGACCGACGACCTTCGGGTTGGCGGCTTCTTCCTCTCGCCCGCCTTGCGCGCCAAGGCTCTGGCCAGCCCGGACCCGGAAATCCAGGCGCTCGCCGGGCTTCGCGGGCGGCTCCCCAACAGCGCGGGCCGAACCTCCGACCTCGCCGCGGGCGTCGCCTGGATCGACGGACAGAACAATGTCGGGTTCTCGGTCAACCGCCTCGACAGCCTCTACGGAATCCCGATCCGTTTCTCGCTCGACCCCGCCGTCGAGGCCGAGGCGCCCCGGATCGATCTCAAGCAGACGCGGGTGGACGGCCGAGCCGAGTTCGACCTCGGAAGCGGCTTTCTCGACCTGGTGCGGATGCGCGGCGGCTATTCGGACTATCGCCACAGCGAGCTCGACGAATCGGGCGCGGTCGGAACGACCTTCTTCAACCAGGGCTATGAGGGGCGGCTCGAAGTCGTCCAGTCGAACCGAGGCGGCTGGGGCGGAGGCTTCGGAGCGCAATATTACCACCGCCATCTCGACACGGTCGGCGAGGAGAAGTCGCTTCCGGTCAACACCACCGGCCAGCTCGGCCTGTTCGCCCTGCAGACCTACAGCAAGGGCATAATCAACGCCGAAGCCGGAGTCCGCTACGAGCGCCAGCGGGTCGACGCCGACGCCGATCCCGTCATCGGCAATCCGGACCTGACCCGGAGCTTCAATGCCTATTCGGCCTCGGCCGGGGCGAGCGTCGGGCCGAAGACCTTCCGGGTCGGCCTCAACCTCTCCCACACCGAGCGCGCGCCGAGCGCGGAGGAGCTGTACGTCAACGGCCCGCATCCGGGCACCCAGGCGTTCGAGGTCGGCGATCCGACGATGTCGAAGGAGAAGAGCAACGGCGTCGAGCTTACGCTGAGGGGCACCGGCGACGGCTTCACGGTCGGCGCCTCGGCCTACCGGATGTGGTTCGACGACTATATCTACGAGCAGGCGACCGGAGCGATGGAGGACGACCTGCCGGTGTTCGACTATCGCCAGGCCAAGGCCCGCTATCTCGGCTTCGAGGTCGACGGCTCCGTCCGGGTCGCCGAGATCGGCGGGGTGACTCTCAATGCCGACGCCCTTGCCGATTATGTGAAGGCGACGATCGAGACGGTGGGGCCGGCGCCGCGGATCCCGCCTTTCCGGGTCCTCGCCGGGATCGAGGCGCAATCGGACCGGCTGAGCGGGCGGCTGGAAGCGGAGCGGACGGCGCGGCAGGATCGGCTGGCGGCGCTGGAGACTCCGACGCAGGGCTTCACGCTCGTCAACGCCTCGATCGTCTTCAAGCCGCTCAAGGGCAACGAGGCGACCAGCCTCACGCTTTCGGCCAACAACCTCTTCGACGTCGACGCCCGGCGGCATGCGAGCTTCCTCAAGGATTTCGCCCCGCTTTCCGGCCGCGACATCAGGCTGACGGCGCATTTGAGCTTCTAAGTTCCCTGTTCCCGGGAGTCTGTCGCAAGCGCGGAACGGCTCATCGAAAGGCGGAATCTTTAAGCTGGCGGAAAGGCGCCAAGCGGTATGATGATTCCGTTGAGGGTTAAGGGGTTAGGAGGGGCAAAGTGAGCCTATCGAGTCGTCGGTTCGCAAGTGAATCCAGTCGTTTCGCCGCGCTTGCGGGGATCGCCGTCATCGGCCTCGCCGCGGCCTCGCTCGACGGCGCCCAGGCGCAGCCGGCATCCTCGCCGCGCTACCCGTCTCCCTCGCGCGCTTATGCCAATCCCGAGGTGCCGGCGGCGACTCCGCAGGAAGCTGCCGCGCGGCGGATCCTCGAAGGCCAGGTGCGGGCGCTCGGCCAGGCCTTCAGCGGCGACATCGGAATCGCGGTGAGGGACGTTCAGAACGGCTGGTCGACGAGCTTCGACGGCGACACTTTCTTCCCGCAGCAGAGCGTAAGCAAATTCTGGGTGGCGCTGACCGCGCTCGACAAGGCCGACCGCGGCGAGCTGAGCCTGTCGAGGCCGGTGACCCTGACCAAATCGGACATCACCCTCTTCCACCAGCCGATCGCCGCCCAGATCGGCGCTAACGGCTACACGACGACGATCGAGAGCCTGATGACCCGGGCCCTTCAGCAGAGCGACAATACCTGCAACGACGCCGTTCTGTGGCGCACCGGCGGGCCGGAGGCGGTCCGCGCCTTCCTTCGCGACAAGCATATCGACGGGATCCGCTTCGGCCCGGGCGAGCGGCTGCTTCAGAGCCAGATCGCCGGCATCGAGTGGCAGCAGAGCTGGGCCTATAATGGCGGCTTCTACAAGGCGCGCAACGCGCTGCCTCTCTCGGCCCGCCGAGCCGCCTTCGAGCGCTACATCGCCAATCCGATGGACGGCGCGACCCCGAACGGAATCGTCGACGCGCTCAGCCGGCTGAAGCGCGGCGAACTGCTCTCGCCCGCCTCGACCGAGAAGCTGCTCGCGATCATGGGCAACACCAAGACCGGGCCGCAGCGCCTGAAGGGCGGGCTCGAGCCGGGTTGGCACCTTTCGCACAAGACCGGCACCGGCCAGGTGCTCGGCGGCGAGCAGGCGGGGTATAACGATATCGGCCTGCTCACCGGGCCCGACGGACGCTCCTACGCGGTCGCGGTGATGATCCGCCGGACCTCGGCCCCGCTCGGCGAGCGGATGGCGGCGATGCAGAATACGGTCAGGGCGGTGATCAGCTTCGACCAGAATATGTCGAGCTACGGCATGGCGCGGTACGGGGCGAGCGAGGTCGGAAGTCGGTAGAGCCCGACGTCAGGCGTCGTAATCGACCTCCAGCCCTTCGCCCTTCGGCACCGACTGGCAGGTGAGGACGTAGCCCGCCGCCACCTCCTCGTCGGTGAGGCCGTAGCGGGCGGCCATCTCGACCTCGCCCGAGACGACCCGCGCCCGGCAGGTGGCGCAGACTCCGGCCTTGCAGGCGAAGGGGGCGGGGAGGCCGGCGAGGCGCGCGCTGTCGAGGATGTTGCCGGCCTCGGCGCTGAACGGCACCCGGCGCTTGCGCCCATCGAGCGTGACCAGGATGGTGAGGCCCTGCGCCTCGCGCGACAAAGCGTCGAGCTGCGCCTGCAGCGCCTCGGGCGGCCGGTCGGCGGTGAAGCGTTCGAGATGGATCCGCTCCGAGCCCACGCCGCGCTCGCGGAGCGCCTGCTCGGCGGCGTCCATCATCGGGCCGGGGCCGCAGATGAAGAAGGCGGCGACGTCATCGGGCTCGATCAGCCGCTCGAGCAGCTCCCCGCACTTGGCCCGGTCGAGCATGCCGTTGAACAGGTCGATGTCCTCGGCCTCCTCGGCGAGGAAATGGTGGACCTCGAGGCGGTCCATGAAGCGGTTCTTGAGCCGGGCGAGCGCGTCGAGGAAGATGACCGACTGGCTGTCGCGATTGCCGTAGAAGAGTGTGAAGCGGCTCTTGGGCTCCTCGATCAGGGCCGTCCTGAGCAGCGACATGACCGGGGTGATCCCCGAGCCGCCGGCGAAGGCGGCATAATGGTTCGCCGCCTGAGCGTCGAAATCCCAGGTGAAGCTGCCGTGCGGCTCCATCACCTCGATCGAGTCGCCGGGCTTGAGCGTGTCGTTGGCCCAGTTCGAGAAGAGGCCGCCGGCGATCCGCTTCACCGTCACCTTGAGCTGGCCGTCCTCGGGCGCGACGCAGAGCGAATAATTGCGCCGCACCTCCTCGCCGCCGATCTCCGCCTTCAGGGTCAGATGCTGGCCGGGCTTGAATCGGAAGGCTTCGCGCAGCGGCTCGGGAAGGGCGAACCGGATCGAGCGGGCCTCGGCCGTCTCGTCGACGATCTCGGCGATCGTCAGCTTGTGGAAGTTGACGCTCATCGCCGCGCTTGTTTCCCGGCGAAGGCCGGGACCCAGATATGCGGCCGGAGAGACTGGGCCCCGGCCTTCGCCGGGGAACAGGGTGTCGCGGTCAATGGCATTTGAACAGGTCGAACGGCTCGGCGCAGGACCGGCAGCGCCACAGCGCCTTGCAGGGCGTCGAGCCGAAGCGGCTGATCTCCTCGGTCTCGGTCGAGCCGCATTGCGGGCAGGCGACCGCTCCCTGCGACGGCGGCGCGATGCCGTAGGCGTTGAGCTTGCGGCGGCCCTCCGCGCTGATCCACTCGGTGGTCCAGGCGGGGGAGAGGACGGTCTCGATGGCGACGTGGCGATAGCCGGCGGCATCGAGGGCGGCGCGGATGTCGCGTTCGATCGCCTGGGTGGCCGGGCAGCCGGTATAGGTCGGGGTGATGACGACCCGGCCGGGCTCGACCGAGCGGACGATGCCGAGATCGACGACCGAGACGACCGGGATCTCGGGATCGGGGACGTCGGCGAGGACGGCCCGGATCCGCTCCGCGTCATCCCGGCGAAAGCCGGGACCCATGAACTCGGAATTCCCGGAATGACCATGGACGTCCGTGTCCCTGGGTCCCGGCTTTCGCCGGGATGACGATGCCAGCGCGTTCCTCACCATGTCGCGTCCGGATAGGTTCGGGGCAGGAACTGCATCGTCGCGAGGAGGTGGCCGAGATGCTCGCTGTGGTGGCCCCGGCGGCCGCCGAGGATCGGGCGCTGGTCGGCGGGAGGCTCGAGAGTCGCTTCGGCGAGGACGGCGCGGATCCGGGAATCGTAGTCGGCGCGGAAGGCGGCGAGGTCGGCGCCGATGCCCTTTTCGGCCATGAAGCCGGCGAGATCGTCCATCTCGAACAGCTCGGGGACGAAGCGCCAGTTCCAGGCGAGGCCGTCCTCGATCCGGCGGCGGCTCTCCCCGGTGCCGTCGCCGAGGCGGATCACCCATTCGGACGCGAGCTCCTCATGGTAGGTGACCTCCTTCAGCGCCTTCTCGGCGACCCCGGCAATCAGCTCCTCCTTCGAGGAGAGAAGGTGCCGGAAGAGCAGTTTCTGCCAGGTCGAGAAGAGCAATTGCCTCGCCATCGTCCGGGCGAAGTCGCCGTTGGGCTGCTCGACCAGCCAGCAATTGCGATAGTCGAGCACGTCGCGGTGGAAGGCGAGGGTGTCGCCGTCGCGGCCCTTGCCCTCGACCTCGCCGGCACGATCGAGGAAATGGGTGGCCTGGCCGATCAGGTCGAGCGCCATGTTGGCGAGGCTGAGGTCGACCTCGACCGACGGGGCGTGTCCGCACCATTCGGAGAGACGCTGGCCGAGGATCAGCGAATCGTCCCCGAGGCGGAGGAGATATTCGAACAGCGCGCCGCCTTCGTCGAGGGCCGGGGTGTCGAATGTGCCGGCGCCGGTGGCGGCGGAGGGCAGGTCGATGGGAGGAGTGGAGGCCATAACCTAGCTCCTCTCCGGAACGGGGAGGGGGACCGCCGCCGGAGGCGGTGGTGGAGGGGGGCCCGCGTCGAAGCAGCGAAGGCGCGGGCCCCCTCCACCATGCTGCGCATGGTCCCCCTCCCCGTTCCGGGGAGGATCAAGGGTGCGACTTCTCATATGTGCTTCACGTCGTCCGGGATCGAGTAGAAGGTCGGGTGGCGGTAGACCTTGTCGGCGGCGGGATCGAACATCGCGGCGTCGTCGCCGGGATCGGAAGCGGTGATCTGCGCCGAGGGGACGACCCACAGGCTGACCCCTTCCATCCGGCGGGTGTAGGTGTCGCGGGCGTGGCGGAGCGCTATCTCGGGGTCGGGGGCGTGGACCGAGCCGACGTGGCGGTGGGCCATCCCGCCCTTCGAGCGGACGAAGACTTCCCAGAGCGGCCAGTCGTTCATTCGCCGTCGTCCCAGCGAAGGCTGGGACCCCGGGGGGTGAAAGGCTCGGCGCCAATTCTCGCTGGGGCCCCAGCCTTCGCTGGGGCGACGGTCCTGCTCACGCCGCTTCCCTCCGCGCCTTCTTCTCCGCATGGGCCGCGGCTGCCTCGCGGACCCAGGCGCCGTCTTCCCAAGCCTCGCGCCGGGCCGTCATCCGCTCCCTGGCCACCGGACCCTCGCCTCGGACGACCGCGTAAAATTCCTCCCAGTCGACCTCGCCGAAATCGTAATGGCCGCGATCCTCGTTCCACTTCAGGGCGGGATCGGGGACCTTCAGGCCGAGCGAGTCGGCCTGGGGGACGGTGATGTCGACGAAGCGCTGGCGAAGCTCGTCATTGGTGTCGCGCTTGATCCGCCAGCGCATCGACTGGGCGGTGTTGGGGCTGTCGGCGTCGGGCGGGCCGAACATCATCAGCGAGGGCCACCACCAGCGATTCAAGGCGTCCTGCGCCATTCTTTTCTGGTCGGCGGTTCCGGCCGCCATCACCATCATGATCTCGTAGCCCTGACGCTGGTGGAAGCTCTCCTCCTTGCACACCCGGACCATCGCCCGGGCATAGGGGCCGTAGGAGGTGCGCTGGAGCGGCACCTGGTTCATGATCGCGGCGCCGTCGACCAGCCAGCCGATCGCGCCGATGTCCGCCCAGGTGAGCGTCGGGTAGTTGAAGATGGTGCTGTACTTGGCCTTGCCCGAGTGGAGCGCCTCGATCATCTCCTCGCGCGACGTCCCCAGCGTCTCGGCGGCGCTGTAGAGGTAGAGGCCATGGCCGGCCTCGTCCTGGACCTTGGCGAGCAGGATCGCCTTGCGGCGGAGCGACGGGGCGCGGCTGATCCAGTTCCCCTCGGGGAGCATTCCGACGATCTCGCTGTGCGCGTGCTGCGAGATCTGGCGGGTGAGGGTGCGCCGGTAAGCCTCGGGCATCCAGTCCTTGGGCTCGATGAACTCGTCGGCGGCGACCCGCGCCTCGAAGGCGGCGAGCTTGTCCGGATCCTCGGTCGAGGCGACTTTGGCGTTCTTGCTGAGCTCGGTCGTATACATCAGCTTCTCCCGGCCGCCGCGCTAGCAGAGCGGGCCCTGCCCGGCAAACAACGCGCGAACCGCGCTTGAGTGGCGGCGGCGATTCGCCCACCGACATTCAAATAAGTTGAGGAAGTTGAGGGTTGCCGAGAGCCGCGTGCAAAGGCTGCGCGGAGGCCCTTCTTCGGGCAGGTCGGGGCGAGGGGCAGAGGGGCGGCCATGATCGGAACATAGCATAAACGGGGTCTGGAGAAACGCGCTAGGGTTTCACACCCGCTCGATCACCGTAGCGATGCCCTGGCCGACGCCGATGCACCTGGCGCACAGGGCATAGCGGCCGCCGCGGCGGTGGAGCTCCTCGGCGGCGGTGAGGAGGAGTCGGGCGCCGGACATTCCGAGCGGATGGCCGAGCGCGATGGCGCCGCCATTCGGGTTGACGTGCTCGGCGTCGTCGGGAAGGCCGAGCTCGCGAAGGACGGGCAGGGCCTGGGCCGCGAAAGCCTCGTTGATCTCGATAACGTCCATATCCGAGATGCTTAGGCCGAGACGCTTCAACAGTTTCCGAGAAGCGGGGGCGGGGCCGATGCCCATGATGCGCGGCGGAACGCCGGCCACCGCGCCGCCGACGAAGCGGGCGCGCGGGGTGAGGCCGTTGCGGATGGCCGCTTCCTCGGACGCCACCACCATCGCCGCGGCGCCGTCGTTGACGCCCGACGCGTTGCCGGCAGTCACGGTCCCGTCGCCTCGGACGATCGGCCTCAGCTTCGCCAGAGCCTCGACACTGGTCTTGCGCGGGTGCTCGTCGCGGTCGACGACAACGGGATCTCCCTTGCGTTGCGGAATGCTGACCGGGACGATCTCCGCCGCGAACCGGCCATTCTCCTGGGCGGCTGCCGCCTTGTCCTGGCTGTTGACCGCGAAAATATCCTGATCCTCGCGGCTTACCTGCCATTCCTGAGCGATGTTCTCAGCCGTCGAGGGCATGGTGTCGTCGCCATAGGCGCCCTTCATCTTCGGGTTGACGAAGCGCCAGCCGATGGTGGTGTCGTACATCTCGGCATTGCGGTCGAACGCGCTGGTCGCCTTGGCCATGACGAAGGGCGCCCGGCTCATGCTCTCCGAGCCGCCGGCGATGACCATGTCCGCCTCGCTTCCGCGGATTACCCGAGCCGCCATCGCCACCGCGTCCATCCCCGAGCCGCAGAGGCGGTTCAAGGTCACGCCGCCCGACTGGTGGGGAAGCCCGGCGAGCAGGCCCGCCATCCGGGCGAGGTTGCGATTGTCTTCGCCCGCCTGGTTGGCGCAGCCGAGGATGACGTCGTCGAGCGCCTCCCAGTCCACCCCCGGGTTGCGGTCAATGAGGGCCTTGATCGGGATCGCGGCGAGATCGTCGGCGCGGACATGGGCGAGCGCTCCGCCGTAGCGCCCGATGGGGGTCCGAACCGCGTCGCAAATAAAGGCTTCGGTCATGGTTCCTCCTCCGTTGGCCGCCGCCCTAGCCCGCCGGCCTGGACTTGTCGAAGGCCTAGGGCCATCGGATCGAGCTGAATCCCCATTATCGTCCCATAAAAGCGCGTAGCGCTTCCTCCAGAATTACGTTAACCGAAGAGCCTTAGCGATGTGTACGCGAAGCCTGGGCCGCGCGGACTCTTTGCGGCTTTGCGGCTTTGCGTGTGAGCAAATTCATGCGGTCGAGCGCTGCAAGGAGGTTGGAAGATTGTCTCATCTGTGGACGCCCCCTTCAGCGCAAGAGGGTTTTGGAGAGTTCGGCACGTCGTCGGATGCTGCCATCTGTCCGGCCTCTCGGTGCAGCGTTGGGGCTGCGGGCCTGCATGGGAGTACGCGGACCGGATCCAGATCACGCGAGCGTGCTCGATCGCACGGTGAACACAAGCTGGTTTTTCCGGCCCCGTCTCTCCGACTGTTGTGCCATGCCCTCCTTCGCTCTCTTAGCGCTTCGACGACCTCGCGTCCGCG
>JBJMTX010000042.1:0-12473 GCA_045811485.1 Allosphingosinicella sp. | reverse complement strand
GTAAGTTCGACCATATCGCCGTCAAGGAAGCGGTATTCCCGTTCGCGCGCTTCCCGGGGATCGATCCGATCCTGTCGCCGGAAATGAAGTCCACCGGTGAAGTCATGGGAATCGATGCGGATTTTGTAAAAGCCTTCCTGAAGTCGCAGGTCGGCGCGGGGCTCACGCTTCCGTCGGGCGGAACCTTGTTCGTCTCGGTCAAGGACAGCGACAAGCCATTGATCGCGCCGGCCGTGCGCGCGATGGCCGAGCTCGGCTTCGAGGTGATCGCGACCGGCGGCACCGCCGCCTGGCTGGCGGGGCAGGGGGTCGAGGTCGAGCGGGTCAACAAGGTCGCTCAGGGGCGGCCGCACATCGTAGACCGCATCAAGGACGGCGCCGTCGACATCGTCTTCAACACCACCGAGGGCTGGCAGAGCCACAAGGACAGCGCCTCGATCCGGGCTTCGGCGGTGATGGCCAAGGTTCCCTATTTCACCACCGCGGCCTCGAGCGCGGCGGTAGTCCGGGCGATCGCGGCGCTCGGGGAGCACAGCCTTGAAGTAAGGTCGCTGCAGGACTATTATTCAGCCTCCAGAGCGTGATCCTGAACAATTGAACACGCGGCAGGGCGTCTTTTTCGCGAAAGGCAGCCCCCAGACGAGACTTTGACGAAAGGTGTGTGGCGATGGCGACGGTCGAGAAGATGCCGATGCTGGCCGAGGGCTATGAGAAGCTTCAGAGCGAAGTGCGGCACCTCAAGATGGTCGAGCGCCCCTCGGTGATCGAGGCGATCGAGGTCGCCCGCGGCCACGGCGATCTTTCCGAAAATGCCGAATATCACGCCGCCAAGGAGCGCCAGGGCCAGGTCGAGGCAATGATCGCCGACATGGAGGACCGGCTCAGCCGGGCGATGGTGATCGATCCGACGACGCTCAGCGGCGACAAGATCGTCTTCGGCGCCACCGTCCATCTGCTCGACGAGGACGAGAAGCCGATCAAGTATCAGATCGTCGGCCAGACCGAGGCGGACGCGCGAGTCGGCCGGATCTCGTACAACTCGCCGCTCGGCCGCGCTTTGATCGGCCGCACGGTCGGCGAGGAGGTCGAAGTGACGACCCCGTCCGGCGACCGCTATTACGCGATCGAGAAGGTCGAGTTCATCTAGGCTCGTGCGCCCGCCCGACGACCTGCGCGCCGCGCCGGTCACCCTCGCCATCGCTGCCCTGACCGCCGCCGCCTGGCTGATCGCCTGGCTGCCGGGCTGGAGCCAGAGCGCGGCGGTGGAGGCGGGCTTCATCCCGGCGCGCGTCGCCGGGCTTCCCAACGATGTCCTTCACGTCCCGGTGGCCTTGACCCCGCTCACGGCCACCCTCGTCCATTCCGGACTTCCTCACCTCGCCGTCAGCCTCTTCTTCCTGCTGTTCAGCGGCCGCTCGGTCGAGAAGGTGCTCGGCAGGGCCGGCATGATCATCCTCTATCTAGTCGGCGCCTATGCCGCCGCAGCCGCGCAATATGCGGTCGCGCCCCATTCGGTCGCGCCGCTGATCGGCGCGGGCGGGGCGATCTCCGCGCCGCTCGGCGCCTATGCCCTGCTGTTCAGCCGAAACCGCGGGAAGACGGCGAACCACCGCCTCGCCACCCTCCTCCACGCTCTGTGGCTGGCGGCGGCCTGGATCGGTGTCGAGCTCCTCGTCGGCCTGACCTTCGAGACGAGCGGCGAGCGCTTCCCCGTCGCCGCTTATGCTGCCGGCTTCCTCGTGGGGATGCTGCTGGCCAAGCCGCTGCTCCTGCTGAAGTGGCGGGGCGCCTAGCCGGCGGCGCGAAGATTCACGCTCGTCCGGCGGACGAAGTCGAGCACCGCCCCGGCGGGCACCGGTCGGCTGATATGATAGCCCTGGGCCTGGTCGCAGCCCATCTCCCTCAGCCGCTCGAGGCAGCCTTGGTCCTCGACGCCCTCGGCGACGACGTTGAGCCCGAGCTCATGGGCCATGGCGATGGTCGAGCGGACGAGGATGAGGTTGCGCTTGTCCTCGTTCATCGCCCCGACGAAGGTCTTGTCGATTTTGAGCTCGGTCGCGGGCAGGGTCTGAAGGTAAGCGAGCGACGACTGGCCGGTGCCGTAATCGTCGATCGACACTCCGACTCCGAGCCGCCGCCAGCGATCGAGCGTCGCCACCGCGCGTTCCGGGCCGGCCATCGCCGCCGTCTCGGTGACCTCGAGCGTGATGCAGCCGGCCGGGATCCCGCTCGAGCGCAGGATCTCCTCGAGCCGGAGCATGAACAGGCCGTCGTCGAGCAGGGTGGCGGAGATGTTGATCGCCACCCCGAGGCCGAAGCCCGCCGACCGCCAGCCGGCGAGGTCGCGCAGGGCTTCGCGGGTGACGTGAAGGGTGAGGTCGCCGGCGCGGCCGTGTTGCTCCAGGACGGGGATGAAAGTGTCCGGCGCCAGCGAGCCGAGCTCCGGGTGGCTCCAGCGCGCGAGCGCCTCGACGGCGACGACCCGCCCCGTGGCGAGCTCGATCTTGGGCTGGTAGGCGTTCCACAGCTGGTTCTCCGCCAGCGCGGAATCGAGGTCGGCGAGGAGCGCCACCTTGAGGTTGGCTTCCTGCGAGTGACGCTGGGTGAAGAGCAGCCAGCGAAGCCCGCTTTCGCTGGCGTGGCGGGCGGCAAGGCCGGCGTCGGCGCAGAGCTGGCGGGCGTCGGCGCCGGTACCTCGAGCCGCGCCGAAATGGAGGCGGACGTCCGCGGCGCCCTGGCTGCCGTCGACGGCGGTTCGCATCAATATCTCGATCGCCGCGAACCGCTCCTCGAGCGCCGCGTCCGGGCTTTCCGCCCAGGCAAGGGTCGCTTCGTCGACGCGATAGGCGCGGCCCGAGGGCGCCGCGAAAGCCAGCCGCTCGGCGGTCCTCCGGACGAGCTGGCTCGTTCCGGCGGCACCGACGGCCGAGGCCAGGGTTGCGAAATCCTCGATCCGAGCAACCACCAGGAGAAGTTCGGCGCGCTCGGCGCAGTCCGCCTCGAGCGCGGCGAGATTGGGCAGGCCGGTCGCGGAATCGCTGAGCGCCCGGGCGCGATAGCGGGCAAGGGCGAATGCGATTCCGGCGCTGAGCTGGGCGGCGAGCAGCACCGCGAGCGCAGGCATGATCGCGAAGGGGCCGACGAACGGGAGCGCGAAGAATGCCGGCCACGCCGCCGCTCCGATCAACGTCGTCCCGATGCGCGCTTTGGGGCGAAGCACCAGCGCTCCGATCGCAAGCGCGAGGAGAAGGGGGAGGGCGCCCCCGGGCGGCTTCGGCACGGCGCCCGAGAGCAGGGTTTCCGCGGCCATCGCCTGGATGACGACGCCTGGGAGAAGCCCGTGCCGGGGGACCACGTAACGGTCGCCGAGCTCGACGGCGGTGGCGCCGACGATGATCCGCTTTCCGGCGAGGGAGCCGGGCGGGAAGCGCCGGGAAACGAGGTCGATCATCGAAAGCCTCGGGATCGAATCGGGATCGATCGAGCGATCGATCATGAAGGCGTCACCGGCTCCGCCCGACCGTTCCGCCACCATCGAGGCCAGCGAGGGCCGGGGCGCGCCGTTTATCTCCAGGCCGTAGAACATGGTGCGCAGCTGTCCGTCGGCGTCGGGAAGCACGTTCGCCGCGGCCAGGAACGAATGGTCGAGAAGGGGCCGGATCGGCGAGAAGTCGAGCGAGCCCGAATGGTTGGCGCCCGCGGCCTGCCGGAAGGCCGGAAGGACGACGCTTCCGCCGGCGCGGCGCAAGGCGGCCGCCAGTGCGGCATCCTCCTTCGGATCGGACTGGCTCGACAAATCGACGTCGAAGGCGATGCTTCGCACGCCCGCCTCGCGAAGCCGGTCGATCGCCTCTGCATGGATGTGGCGCGGCCACGGCCAGTGCTTGAAGGCGGCGATGCTTCGGCCGTCTATCTCGACGATCTCGACCTGGCCGCTGGCGGGATGCTCGCGCCAGCTATCGCGAGCGTTGCGCAAAGCCTCCTCGAAGCCGGCTCCGGCATGGCTGACGAGGAGGACGATGCCAAGGACGCCCGCGGCCGCAAGCGCGACGAAGCGCCACCCAGAGCCGATGCGCCAGCCGCTCATCTCAGAATTTCCGCCCAAGGCCGAAGCGAAGGCGATGACGGTCGCTCCGATAATAGCCGATCGAGCTCGAGGTTCGGTTGTAGGTATAGGTCAGCGACGGAGTCACGCCCAGCAGCACCGGCCGCCGGCTCGCCACCCAGACGCTTCCGTAGAGGCGCCAGTCACGGCGGGCGTCCGGACCCAGCATCAGGAACGGCGCGTCGAACCAGGTTCGGCTCACGCCGGCGGTGACTCCGCCGGTCAGCGAAGGGCCGAGATAATGGCTGAGCCCGCCATAGAGCCCGGCCTCGGTGTAGGAGAAGACGTCGTCGTTGAGCCATTCGCGATGCGCCCAGCCGCCGATCGAGGCCGAGGTCGAAGGGTCGAGAACGCTGTCATAGCTGAGATAGAGGCTGGCCTGGCTTCCGCCGAACGCCTCGCCATAGGCCGAATCGAAGACCCGGGCGTCGACGGCGAGGCGAAGGGTCTCGCCTTTGCCGAGCGGCTGGCGGTAATTGGCTCGGAGGCCGACCCCCTCCATCGCGTTCACGCCGCCATACCAGCGATCGAAGGCGATGAGCTGGACGGACGCGTCGGGGACCGCGCCCGAGCCGAACTCAAAGCCGCCGGCGAGAAGCAGCGACTGATCGTCGCTGGCGCCGCCCGCATAGTCGACGACATAGCCTTCCGCATCCAGCGCGAGCGCAAGGTCCTTCGCGACCGGGAGTCGGACATTGGCGGTGGTCGAGGCGCCGATCCCGACGCCCGCTTTCTCGCGAAGATTGGGGTCGAGCGGCACCGGCAGCGGGCCGTTGCCGAAATCGATCGGCACGGTCTTCAGATCGCTGCCGTTGGTACGGTTGCTGTCCGCCGTGGCGCTGACGTCGACGGCGAGACGGACGTCGGGCGCCCGGCGCGGCGCAGGGCGCGCGGAGGGCAAAGCGCGCTGATGCGGCTCGGGCGGATATTGCTCGCCGGGCGCGACCGGCTCGGCGGCGGTTCCTCCGGCGCTGAGGAGCGCCGCCGGCTCGGGCAACCGGGCGACAACGAGATGGGGAGGCGCGAGCGCGGTCAGGCAGAACCAGCCCGCCGCGAGCGCCGCCAGCGCTGACCGCCCTTTCCCCATTCCCGTCCGCTGCTCCCCTGGCGCCCTTCAGCGTTCGAGGAATTGCTAGCAGGACTATGTTTAGGAACGGTTTAACCGTTCCTCGACACTCAGAGGCAGACTACGAGCAGGTTGATCAGCCGGCACGTCGGCGCGGGCGCCGGCGGCGGCGGCAGGACCTGCGGGTCCGGAGCGGGTCCGGGGACCGGAGCGGGTGCCGGTGCGGGCGCTGGGGCCGGAGCAGGTGCCGGCACCGGCGCAGGAGTCGGATCCGGAGCGGGGGCAGGCGGCAACACCTGTGGATCAGGCGCCGGGGCAGGTACCGGAGCGGGCGCTGGAGTCGGCGCCGGGGTAGGAGCCGGAGCCGGAGTGGGCGCTGGAGCCGGAGCAGGTGCCGGAGCGCTGCCGGGGCCCGAATTTGATCCGCCGCCGGGGCCGGAATTGGAACCGCCGCCAGGCCCCGAGTTAGAGCCACCGCCCGGGCCGGAGTTTGACCCGCCGCCCGGAGCCGGAGCCGGAGCCGGAGCAGGGGCCGGCTGGGCCGCAGGGTCCGGTGCCGGCGCAGGCGCTGGCGAAGGGGCAGGCGTCGGCGAAGGTGCGGGCGACGGCGCGGGCGCGGGACTGGGATTGCCGCTGCCCGGATTGGGATTGCCGTTGCCTGGGCCTGGATTGCCGTTACCCGGGTTGGGGTTTCCATTGCCCGGATTGCCGCTGCCGGGATTCGGATTGCCGCCGCCCGGATTCGTATCGGGGGCAGGGTGGGCCTGGGCCCCGCCCGGCGGGATCGCCGCGTCCGCGAAGGCGGGGCCACGGGCCGCCGGAGCGTCCAGTTTCTCGGGAGCCGGTGCCTCATCCGGGCGCGCTGACGAGGGCGTATCGGGACGGCCCGCCGGCTCGTCGCCGCTGTCGACGGCGCTATAGTCGAGCCTCGGACCGCAGAACCCGCCGGTCCGGCCGGCGCAGGCCACCGCGACATCGGCGGCGTCGCCCGCCGCCGCCGGCATCTCGCTCGACGGGACGATTTTGATTCCGTTGCGGTCGATCGCGGCGACCGCGGCGGTCCGGCCGGGATCGACCAGCTCGCGCGCGAACCCGTTCGGCGTCACGACTTCGACCCGGCCCTCGGTGACCGCCACCGAAGCGCCCTTGTCGTCGGTCGAGACGGTGAACACCGTCCCTTTGACGAGAGCGACCAGATAGGGGGTTCGGACGCCGAAATGCGGGACCTCCTTCTTCTCGACGCCGAAGGTGGCTCGGCCGAGATCCATCAGCATCTGGACCACGCCCTCTGCTTCCTGCGGCGGCGGCAGTCGAAGGCGGCTTCGCGCCGCGACGATCACATATTCCTGTCCGCGGACGAGAACCGCACGGCCGTCGGCGCCGGTCGCGACCGAGTCGCCCGGCTGGAGGACGGCGCCGCGCGCGCCCCGGGTCATGTGCCCGCCATGCTCGACCTGGACCGCACCGGCGCTTTCCGTGATCCGCCAGAGCGGAACCGCGGCAGTGGCGGCATGGCTCCAGAAGAGGAGAAGGACGAGAAAGGCGCGCAGGGGCATGGTCGGCTCTTCCGATGTGGCCGGGAGCGTGCCCAACTAGTTGCAAATACTTGCAACGCGCTGAGGGGGCTTGGCTAAGAGCGCGTTAACCCGCGCGCGCTTCGCCAGAGCCCGAGCGCGATGAGAAGGACGGCAAGCGCGAGCGACGACCACAGCCAGGCCTGGGCCGCGGCGGGGCTCCATCCCGGCCACAGCAGCGCCAGGGTGGTAAGTGCCCAGGCTAAGGCCGCGATCTTCAGCCAGGGCTGATAATCGCGCACCCGGAACGGGTGGACGAAATGGATCGGTGCGAAGCTGAGGATTGCGAGGATGACGATCGCGGCTGACGCCACGACGCCGTCCGGACGGCTGACGTAGAGGTAGAGCGCGACGACGTTCCACAAGGCCGGAAAGCCGCGGAAATAATTGTCCTCCGTCTTCATGTCGCGGCGAACGAAGACGTAGAGCGCGGAGAGCAGAATCGCGGCGGCCAGCCAGAGGGCCAGAGCTTCGGGAACCAGGCCGGCGCGGACGATGAAGACGGTCGGAACGAAGACGTAGGTGAGATAGTCGATGATGAGATCGAACGCCTCGCCGTCGATCCGCGGCGCATATTCCTTCACCTTCGCCGCCCGAGCCAGCGATCCGTCTATCCCGTCGACGGCGAGCGCGACCAGAAGCCAGACGAGCGCGAGGCGCCATTCGCCGCGGTCGATGGCGGCAAGGGCGAGGAAGGCGAGGACGACTCCGCTTGCGGTGAAGAGATGCACCAGCCAGGCCGCGGCCGCGCGCATCAGGTCTGTTTCTCCCGCTGCTCGCGCCGGTATGAGAGGTAGCGCAATCCCATTCCGGCGATCGAGGTCGCCATGCCCGCGATCAGGCAGACGAGGAGCACCGGGTTCTGCGACGCGTTCTTGAACGAGCCGGCGGCGAGGAGGAAGACGCTGAGGATCGAAACGAGGTAACCGAGGCCTTTCAATTCCGCACCTTATCGTTGTTTGTGCGGATCGAACCAAGGATGAGCGCGGACGTTCCCGTCGCCGCTCGTCATTGCGAGCGAAGCGAAGCAATCCAGTGGAGACTCGGAGGCCCACTGGATTGCCGCGTCGCTTCGCTCCTCGCAATGACGGATCCAGAAGCTACGCCGGCTTCTCCAGCTCCGGCTCGAGCAGGCGGTGGAGGTGGACGACGACATATTTCATCTCGGCATCGTCGACCGTTCGCTGGGCCCGCCCGCGCCAGGCGTCGAGGGCGCTGGCATAATCGGGGAAGAGGCCGACCAGGTCGATCGTGCCGAGGTCGAAATCGAGGCCGCGCGGATCCTTCACGCGGCCTCCGAAGACGAGGTGCAGCTTGCTCAGGGGATCAGCCCTTCTTCTTGGTCCGGACCGAGCCGGCGGCGGCGCCGGCCGAGGTCTTCACCGCTCCGACCGCCCGGCCGGTGAACTCGTCGAGCTTGCCGCGGATTCCGTCGCGGCTGAGGCCGAGCTCGTCGAGCTGGGTCATTCCCGCCTCGCGCGCGGCTCGGGCCGCCTCGCGGGCGCTGTCGTTGATCTGCCGTCCGACCGTTCCGAGCAGCTCGTCCTCGCGGCGGGTGCGCGGAAGCATGGCGGCGACGATCGCTCCGATCGCCAGGCCGCCCACCACGGCGGCCACCGGATTGGCGTCGATTCCGTCGCCGGCGCGGCGGCCCGCCGTCTCGTAAGCGCTTCCGGCCCGGTCGCGGGCGGCGGCATAGGCCGCGGCGGTGCGCTCGCGGGCGGATTCGAAGGCCTGCCGGGCGGCGGGGATGCGTCCGCCGGCTTCCTTGCCGTCGCGGCCGGCGCCGCTGTTGCTTGCGGAGGCCGCGGCGGGCCGTTCGTCGGTGGTGCTGGTCATACGCTTGCTCCTTGCTTACGGACCCGCCGGCGCGGGCGGGCGTCCTTCGTCTCTTGGGGTTCGGTTTCCTCGTCGTCGCGGTCGTCGAGAAGCCGCCCGACCGCATTCCTGATCGGGGCCCGGGCGAGGAAGAGGGTGAAGGCGGCGAGGGCGGCCGAGACGGCCACGGGACGCGCCTTGACCGCGCCGACCGCGTCGTCGGCGAGCTCGCCGCCTTTGTCCTTCACCCCGGCCCAGGCCTGGCCGGCGAGGGTTCCCGGCTTCAGCCTCTGCTGAAGCTCGGCGGCGGTGGCGGCGAGCCGGCGGCGGGCGGCTTCCGAGTCGCGTCTGGCGAGCCTGATGTCGTCGGCGCTCACGGCAGATTCTCCCCGGCCCGAAGCGCTGCACGTTCCTCCGGATCGCCGCCGAGCGCGCCGAGCTTGGCCGCCCCGAAGCGGACGAGCAGGAAGGCGATGCCCAGGACGACGACCGTGACGATCAACCCGCCCAGGGCTGGGCCGACATGGAGCGCAAGCTCGAGCGACAGGCCGATCAGCAACACGCTGAGCGCGGCATTGGCGAGCAAAGCCGCGACGACGAGGGCGATCGCGCCGTTGCGGGCTCGGCCTATCCGGCGGCGGGCGATCGCCTGGTAGAGCTTCGCCTCAGCGCTCGCATAGGCGCGCGCATCGTCGGACAATCGACCGAACAGCTCGCCGATCGAGCTTTCGTCCTTCCCCGCCGGCGAGTCCAAGTTCAGGCTCCCGTGCCGCCGCTGTTGGTCCGCCGGCCGCCGCTCGAGCCTTCGTCCCGCTCCTCGGGCATTCCCGCCTTGATCAGGCGGACGAGGGTGAAGCCGACGACGGCGGCGATTCCGATCGCCACTCCGGGGCTCTTGCGCACGGCGGAGCGGACATTGTCGTAAAGCTCGTCGACGTCCTTGCCGCGAAGGCTCTCGGCGAGCCCGGCGACCCCGTCAGACGCCTTGCGGGCATATTCGCCGTAATTGTTGCCGAGCCGCTCGTCGATCGAATCGGCGGTGTCGGCGACCACCCGCGAGAGCTCGTCGAGCACCTCGCTGGCGCGGGTCTTGCCGCCTTCGGCGAAGTCGCGGACCTTGCCTCCGGCCTGGTCGCGAAGATTGTAGATCTGGCCGCGAAGCTGGTCCGTCACGCCGTTTCCGGCCTCGGTGTCCTGGCCGCTGTCAGTCGGTGTCCTTGCCATTGTCGTTCCTCCTCCTCCCGAGGCCGTCCCGCCGGTGCCGTCGCCGCCGGAGGCGCCGATGAAGCCCGAGCTGGCACCGCCGCCGGTCCCCGTATCGCCTTCGCCGGTCTCCATGGCGCCGTTGATGATGTGATCGGTGCCTTCCGGCAGCTCGTCGTCGCGAGGAGGCATGTTCATTCTCCAGCCAGGGGTTGTTCGAACCGAGAACCGGCGAGCCCGGCGTCGCGTTCCGCCGCCCCGCGACGAAAGTTGCGTCGTGTGCGCCGCGCCGATAAGCCGCGCCCAGCCGCTCCTGTCGTCCAGCTCCATATAGTTCAGAACGAGGCCGTAACAATGACCGCCATCCTCGACGTCCACGCCCGCCAGATCCTCGACAGCCGGGGCAATCCGACGGTCGAGGTCGACGTTCTGCTCGAGGACGGGAGTATGGGCCGCGCGGCGGTGCCCTCGGGCGCCTCGACCGGCGCTCACGAGGCGGTCGAGAAGCGCGACGGGGACAAGAGCAAGTATCTCGGCAAGGGCGTGTGCGAGGCGGTCAATGCCGTTCGCGGCGAGATTTTCGAGGCGATCGCCGGGCGCGACGCCGAGGACCAGGCCGAGCTCGACGCCTTGCTGATCGACCTCGACGGGACCGAGAACAAGTCCAGGCTCGGCGCCAACGCCATCCTCGGCGTAAGCCTCGCCGTCGCCAAGGCCGCCGCGGATGCGCGCGGCCTGCCGCTCTACCGCTATGTCGGGGGAGTGGCGGCCCAGACGCTTCCGGTGCCGATGATGAACATATTGAACGGCGGCGCCCATGCCGACAATCCGATCGACTTCCAGGAATTCATGGTGATGCCGGTCGGCGCCGCCTCGCTCGCGGAAGCGGTGCGCTGCGGCTCGGAGATATTCCACACCCTGAAGACGAATCTCCACGACGCCGGCCTTTCGACCGCGGTCGGCGACGAAGGCGGCTTCGCCCCGAACCTGGCTTCGGCGCGCGACGCGCTCGACTTCATCATGAAGTCGGTCGAGCAGGCGGGCTATTCGCCCGGCGACGACGTCGTCCTCGCGCTCGATTGCGCCGCGACCGAATATTTCAGCGACGGCGCCTACCGGATCGAAGGGGAAGGGCGGACCTTCTCGCCGGCGGAGATGGTCGATTTCCTCGCCGATCTGGCCCGCGACTATCCGATCCGATCGATCGAGGACGGAATGGCCGAGGACGATTGGGAGGGCTGGAAGGCGCTGACCGACCGGCTCGGCGGCGAGATCCAGCTGGTCGGCGACGATCTCTTCGTCACCAACCCCAAGCGCCTCGCCCGCGGAATCGGCGAGGGCATCGCCAACTCGATCCTGATCAAGGTCAACCAGATCGGAACGCTTTCCGAGACCCTGGAAGCGGTCTCCGACGCCCAGCGCGCACGCTACACCGCGGTGATGTCGCACCGCTCGGGCGAGACCGAGGACACCACCATCGCCGACCTCGCCGTCGCCACCAATTGCGGGCAGATCAAGACCGGAAGCCTGGCCCGCTCCGACCGCCTCGCCAAGTACAACCAGCTGATCCGCATCGAGGAGGAACTGGGCTCGATGGCGCGCTATGCGGGGCGCGGGGTGTTCCGCTAGCGATGTTCCCCGGCGAAGGCCGGGGCCCAGTCGGGCGCCCGGAGCTGGATCCCGGCCTTCGCCGGGAAACAGGCCTGATCGACGCCCGGGCGGTCCAGCCGCCCGGTTCGTCCGACAATTTTTCACCCCGCAGCGCAAAAGGCTTGATTCCACGCGCTTTTGCTGATTCTGTTAACCCTGCGATGAGCACGGGGCGGCGCAACACTTTCGAGACGATCAAGCGGGCGGCGCTTCCGGCCCTCGCGATCCTCATCATCGCCAATTTCCTCGGCTATGCGATCATGGGCGCCAACGGCATTCTGAGCTGGGGCGACTATCGCCGCCAGAAGGCCGAAAGGCTCGTCCAGCTCGCCGATCTCAACGCCGAGAAAGCCCGCCTCGCCCACCGCGCCGCACTCCTCGATCCCGCCCACGCCGATCCCGATCTGGTCGACGAGATGGTCAAGAAGGAGCTCGGAGTCGTCCGCCCCGACGAGGTCGTCATCCCGCTCGAATAGCCGTCATTGCGAGCGGAGCGAAGCAATCCAGTTGAAGCGCTATGGATTGCCGCGGCGCTTCGCGCCTCGCAATGACGCGCCCCGGCACAAGTTGCGCGGCTCGGCGTTTGCCGCCATAGAGCCGCCCTTCTAACCGCAGGAATCCTCAATTGGCCAAGGCAGCCACGAAACCCAGCGCCTCCGCCCCGCCCGCGCCTGCGAACCGGGAGCGCCCGCCCGAGCCGAAGCGCTACGAGGCGAGCCGCGAGGAGCTTCTCGAATATTACCGCCAGATGCTTCTCATCCGTCGATTCGAGGAGCGCGCCGGCCAGCTTTACGGCCTCGGCCTGATCGGCGGCTTCTGCCACCTCTACATCGGCCAGGAAGCGGTCGCCGTCGGCCTCCAGTCGGCGATGGAGCCCGGCAGGGATTCGGTGATCACCGGCTATCGCGACCACGGCCACATGCTCGCCTACGGAATCGATCCGCGCGTGATCATGGCCGAGCTCACCGGTCGAGCCGCCGGCATCTCGAAGGGCAAGGGCGGCTCGATGCACATGTTCAGCGTCGAGCATAAATTCTACGGCGGCCACGGAATCGTC
>JBJMTX010000041.1:0-5310 GCA_045811485.1 Allosphingosinicella sp. | reverse complement strand
GGGATGAAGCTCGGCGAGTTCGCGCCGACGCGCTACTTCCCCGGCCACGCCGCCGACAAGAAGGGCAAGAGGTAAGCCATGGGCAAGCAGGCATCCCCCCGCAAGGTCGCCGACAACGAGGCTCTGGCGGTCAACACCCAGATCCGCGGCTCGGCCCAGAAGCTGAACCTCGTCGCCGCCCTCATTCGCGGCAAGAAGGCGGAAGACGCGCTCAACATCCTCTCCTTCTCCCCGAAGGCGATGGCGGTCGACGTCCGCAAGGTGCTCGCCTCGGCGATCGCCAATGCCGAGAACAACCACAATCTCGACGTCGACGCGCTCGTCGTCGCCGAGGCTTCGGTCGGCAAGTCGATCTCGATGAAGCGGTTCACGCCGCGCGCCCGCGGCCGCGCCAGCCGCATCGTCAAGCCGTTCAGCCGCGTGCGCATCGTCGTCCGCGAGCAGCAGGAAGCGTAAAGACATGGGTCAGAAAACCTCTCCGATCGGCCTCCGGCTGCAGATCAACCGGACCTGGGACAGCCGCTGGTATGCGGACGGCGACGATTACGGCCGGCTGCTGCTCGAGGATCTCAAGATCCGCCAGTTCATCCTCAAGACGATCCCGCAGGCGGCGATCTCCAAGGTGGTCATCGAGCGTCCGGCCAAGCTCTGCCGGGTCTCCATCTATGCCGCGCGCCCCGGCGTGATCATCGGCAAGAAGGGCGCCGACATCGAGAAGCTCAGGAAGCAGCTCGGCGCGATGACCTCGTCCGACGTGTCGCTGAACATCGTCGAGATCAGGAAGCCCGAGATCGATTCCAAGCTCGTCGCCCAGGGCGTCGCCGACCAGCTCGAGCGCCGAATCGCGTTCCGCCGGGCGATGAAGCGGGCCGTCCAGTCGGCTCTTCGTCTCGGCGCCGAGGGCATCCGGATCACCTGCTCGGGCCGCCTCGGCGGGGCCGAGATCGCGCGGACCGAATGGTATCGCGAGGGCCGGGTGCCGCTCCACACGCTCCGCGCCAACGTCGATTATGCCGAGGCCACCGCTCACACCGCCTACGGCGTCTGCGGGGTCAAGGTTTGGATCTTCAAGGGCGAGATCCTCGGCCACGACCCGCTCGCGCAGGACCGGCTGATGATGGACGCCCAGACCTCCGGCGTGCGTCCCGCGCGCGACGACCGCCGCTAAGGAACATCAGAGATGCTGCAACCCAAACGCACCAAGTTCCGCAAGGCCTTCAAGGGTCGCATCCACGGCGACGCCAAGGGCGGAACGGCGCTGAACTTCGGCGCCTACGGCCTCAAGGCGATGGAGCCGGAGCGGATCACCGCCCGCCAGATCGAGGCGGCCCGCCGCGCCATCACCCGCCACATCAAGCGCCAGGGGCGCTTGTGGATCCGGATCTTCCCGGACGTGCCGGTCTCGTCCAAGCCCGCCGAGGTCCGCATGGGCTCGGGCAAGGGCTCGCCCGAATTCTGGGTCGCCCGGGTCAAGCCCGGCCGGGTCCTGTTCGAGCTGGACGGAGTCCCCGGCCACATCGCCAAGGTCGCGTTCGAGCGCGCGGCCGAGAAGCTGCCGATCCGGACCAAGGTGATCGCCCGCCTCGGCGAATCGCTTCTCGAGGATGCATGATCATGGCCAAGATCGACGATTTGAAGACCCGCACCGACGACCAGCTCAATGAGCAGCTGGGCGAGCTGAAGCGCGAGCAGTTCAACCTGCGCTTCCAGGCGGCCACCAACCAGCTCGAGAAGCCGGCCCGGATCCGCGAGGTGCGCCGCACCATCGCCCAGATCCGCACGCTTCAGAACGAGCGCGCCCGCGCCACCGCGCAGGCCTGAGGAGTAGAGGGAAGATGCCCAAGCGCGTTCTCACCGGCACGATCGTGTCGGACAAGACCGACAAGACCGTGGTCGTGAAGGTCGAGCGGCGGGTGAAGCACCCGCTCTACGGCAAGATCATCAAGCGGTCGAAGAAGTATCACGCCCATGACGAGGGCAATGAGTTCAAGGCCGGCGAGACCGTCCGGATCGAGGAGACCCGGCCGATCTCGAAGCTGAAGACGTGGAAGGTGATCGACCGGGTCGACACCCACGCCACGCCCGAAAAGGCCGACGTGGCGTAAGTTTAGGGAAAAAGGGCGTCATCCCGGCGAAAGCCGGGACCCAGGAACGGAAGCGTTCGAGGGTTTGCTCTGATCCCGGTTTTCATGGGTCCCGGCTTTCGCCGGGATGACGAGAAGAAAGAGGAATTGGATCGATGATCCAGATGCAATCCAACCTTGAGGTCGCCGACAACTCCGGCGCCAAGCGCGTCCAGTGCATCAAGGTGCTCGGCGGGTCGAAGCGCCGCTTCGCCGGGGTCGGCGACATCATCGTCGTCTCCGTCAAGGAGGCGGCGCCGCGCGGCCGCGTCAAGAAGGGCGACGTCCACAAGGCCGTCATCGTCCGCACCGCCAAGGACATCCATCGTCCCGACGGCTCGACGATCCGCTTCGATTCGAACGCCGCCGTCCTCGTCAACAACAATGCCGAGCCGATCGGCACCCGTATCTTCGGTCCGGTGGTGCGCGAGCTGCGCGCCAAGAAGCACATGAAGATCATCAGCCTGGCGCCGGAGGTCCTGTAACCGTGGCTATGAAGATCAAGAAGGGCGACCGAGTCGTGATCCTGTCCGGCAAGGACAAGGGCAAGCATGGCGAAGTCACCAAGTCGATGCCGAAGGACGGCAAGGTGATCGTCAGCGGCGTCAACGTCGCCGCTCGCCACCGCAAGCCGTCCCAAGCCAATCCGCAGGGCGGGATCGAGCGCCGCGAGGCGCCGATGCACGTGTCCAAGGTCGCGCTCGAGGATCCGAAGACGGGCAAGCCCACCCGGGTCCGTTTCGAGGATCGCGACGGCAAGAAGGTCCGGGTCGCTGTCCGGTCCGGGGAGTTGATCAATGGCTGAAGCCAAATACACGCCGCGCCTTCGCGCGGACTATGACGAGCGCATCGTCCCCGCGATGATCGAGAAGTTCGGTTACAAGAACCGGCTCGAGGTCCCGCGGCTCGAGAAGATCGTCCTCAACATGGGCGTCGGCGAGGCGACCCAGGACAAGAAGCGCGTCGAGACTGCGGCGGCCGAGATGGAGCTGATCGCGGGCCAGAAGCCGGTGATCACCAAGGCCAAGAAGTCGATCGCCCAGTTCAAGCTGCGCGAGGGCATGCCGATCGGCGTCAAGGTCACCCTTCGCCGCGAGCGCATGTACGAGTTCCTCGACCGCCTGGTCACGATCGCGCTCCCGCGCGTCCGCGACTTCAGGGGGCTGAACCCGCGCTCGTTCGACGGCCGCGGCAATTACGCGATGGGTCTCAAGGAGCAGATCGTGTTCCCCGAGATCAACTATGACCGCATCGAGAAGGTGCGCGGAATGGACGTCATCGTCACCACCACAGCGAAAACGGACGACGAGGCGCGCGAGCTGCTGCGCCTCTTCAACTTCCCGTTCCCGCAGGACCACGACCAGAAGCAGGCCGCGTAAGCGGTCTGCTGGAAAGAAGAGAGCTTAAGTCCCATGGCGAAACTGAGTTCGATCAACAAGAACGAGCGTCGCAAGAAGCTCGTCAAGAAATATGCCGGCAAATATGCCCGGCTGAAGGCGATCGCGGACGATGAGTCCCTCGACGACACCGAGCGTCTGATCGCCCGTCTCAAGCTGGCGGAGATTCCGCGCAACGGCAACCCGACCCGGGTCCGCAACCGCTGCGGCCTCACCGGTCGTCCGCGCGCGAACTACCGCAAGTTCGGCCTTTCGCGGATCATGCTGCGGGAGCTGGGCAACAAGGGCCTGATCCCCGGCCTCACCAAGTCAAGCTGGTAGGGTATAGATATGCCATTGACCGATCCCCTGGGTGATATGCTCACCCGAATCCGCAACGGCCAGCAGGCGCGCAAGGACAGCGTGGTCTCCCCCGCGTCCAAGCTCCGCGCCCGGGTGCTCGATGTGCTCCAGCGCGAAGGCTATATCCGTGGCTATCGCGAGGAAGCGCTCGGCCAGCACCCCGGCCTGCGCATCGAACTGAAATATTTCGAGGGCCAGCCCGCGATCCAGCACGTCTCCCGAATCTCGAAGCCGGGCCGTCGGGTCTATTCGGGCGCGAGTGAGCTGCCGCGGGTCCGCAACGGCCTCGGAATCACGATCGTCTCGACGCCACGCGGCGTTCTCTCCGACGCGGAAGCGCGCGAGCAGAATGTCGGCGGCGAGGTGCTGGCGGAGGTGTTCTGATGAGCCGCATTGGAAAAGTCCCGGTCCCACTGCCGTCGGGCGTCACCGCCACGACGGAAGGCCAGATCCTGTCCGTTAAGGGCCCCAAGGGCACCCTCACCATGCCGATGCTCGAGGATATCGACTACGGCATCGAGGACGGCCGGATCGTCGTCAAGCCGGCCAACGACACCAAGCGGGCGCGGGCCTTCTGGGGCATGCACCGCACCCTGGTTCAGAACCTCGTCACCGGAGTCACCGACGGCTTCACCAAGGTGCTCGAGATCACCGGCGTCGGCTATCGCGCCGCCGCGCAGGGCCGCAATCTGAGGCTCCAGCTCGGCTACAGCCACGACGTCAACATCGCGGTGCCGGAAGGCCTCGAGGTGAAGACGCCGGATCCGACCACCGTCGAGATTTCGGGCAACGACCGCCAGAAGGTCGGCCAGCTCGCCGCCGAGATCCGCCAGTGGCGCAAGCCCGAGCCCTACAAGGGCAAGGGCATCAAGTATCGCGGCGAGTATATCTTCCGCAAAGAAGGCAAGAAGAAGTAGCCATGGCGAAACTCACCCTCTTCGACCGGCGCCGTCAGCGCGTCCGCACCTCGCTCCGCAAGCGCGCGGGCACCCGCGCGCGGCTTTCGATCCATCGCTCCGGGCGTCACATCTACGCCCAGGTGATCGACGATTCCGAAGGCCGCACCGTCGCTTCCGCCTCGACTCTCGAGAAGGAAGCGCGCGGCAAGACCGGCGCGACCGTCTCCGGAGCCCAGGACGTGGGCAAGCGAGTCGCCGAGCGCGCCAAGGCGGCGGGAGTCACCCGCGTGGTGTTCGACCGCGGCGGTTTCCTGTTCCATGGGCGCGTCAAGGCGCTCGCCGATGCCGCCCGCGAAGGCGGATTGGAGTTTTAAATGGCTGACGAAAACAATCCCGAGACCGTCAACGAGCAGGTCACCGATTCCGTCGCTCCCGCGGCGGCCGAGGCTGCGCCCGCGCCCGTTGAAGGCCGTCCCGAAGGCCGGGGTCCGCGCGGCGGCCGTGGCGGACGCGGCGGCGGCGGCGGTGGACGCGGCGGCGATCGCGGCG
>JBJMTX010000040.1:0-47091 GCA_045811485.1 Allosphingosinicella sp. | reverse complement strand
GGAGGGCATGGCACAACAGTCGGAGAGACGGGGCCGGAAAAACCAGCTTGTGTTCACCGTGCGATCGAGCACGCTCGCGTGATCTGGATCCGGTCCGCGTACTCCCATGCAGGCCCGCAGCCCCAACGCTGCACCGAGAGGCCGGACAGATGGCAGCATCCGACGACGTGCCGAACTCTCCAAAACCCTCTTGCGCTGAAGGGGGCGTCCACAGATGAGCCATGTCGTCGAGCCCCGGCACGAGAGCTTCCGCTGCGCCGAGTTCGTCGCGATGGCGCGTGCGGCGGGGGTGGCGATCGCCTTCGCCGACAGCGACGAGTTTCCGTGCATCCCGGATCTGTCGGGCGACGTCGTCTATGCGCGGCTGCAGCGCAGCGTGGAGGAAGTGGCGACCGGCTATTCGGCCGATGCGCTCGACCGGTGGGCGGAAGTGGCCAAAGCCTGGGCGCGCGGCGAGAGCCCGGCCGGCTTCCCCTATGTCGCGGAGGCACCCCCCGCGCGGGCGCGGGAGACGTACGTCTTCTTCATCTCGGGGGCGAAGGTGCGTAACCCCGCGGCGGCGGAGGCGCTGATCGGGCGATTGTAGCGCCTTTCCATCGCCGCCGCCTCGCGGGCCGAAGGCCCAATTGTTCACGCGAAGGCGCGAAGGCGCGAAGGGGGCCGAGCCGATCGCCGAAATCCCGGCCTGTTCGATGAGGGTCGTGACCTGAGAGTTCGCACGAACCCTTCGCAGCTTCGCGCCTTCGCGTGAACAGATCTGATTTTGTAGCCTATGCTGCGCATGGGGAGGCTAAAGGGAGCCATGAACCCGATCTTCGCCAGCCTGCCGACGACGATCTTCACGCGGATGTCGGCGCTGGCCGTCGAGCATGGGGCCGTCAATCTCGGGCAGGGGTTTCCGGATTTCGGCTGGCCGGACGATGTCGTCGCGAAAGCCGCGGAAGCCCTGATCCGCGGCTCCAACCAGTACGCGCCGATGCCCGGCCTTGCGGAGCTTAGGCGCGCGGTCGCCGATCACTATCGCGTCCATCAGGGACTCGAGACGGATCCCGACACCGTCATCGTCACCTCGGGCGCGACCGAGGCGCTCGCGGCTTCGCTGATGGCGCTGATCGAGCCGGGCGACGAGGTCCTGCTCTTCCAGCCGCTCTACGACGCCTATCTGCCTTTGGTGCTTCGGGCGGGCGGCGTTCCGAGGTTCGTCCGGCTCGCCCCGCCGGACTGGCGGATCACCCGCGAGGCGCTCGCCGCGGCGTTCAGCGAGCGGACGAAGCTTGTCGTCTTCAACAATCCGCACAACCCTTCGTCGCGGGTGTTCGGGCGCGAGGAGCTGGCGCTGCTCGCCGAGGCCTGCGTCCGGCACGGCGCGATCGCGCTCAGCGACGAGGTGTGGGAGCATGTCGCGTTCGACGGCCGCCGCCACGTGCCGCTGGCGAGCCTGCCCCAAATGGCGGAGCGGACGGTGAAGGTGGGCTCGGCGGGCAAGATCTTCTCGCTGACCGGCTGGAAGGTCGGCTGGGTCGTCGCTCCGCCGGACCTGGCCGGCCCGATCTCCAAGGCGCACCAGTTCCTCACCTTCGCGACCGCGCCCAACCTTCAGTCGGCGGTGGCCTATGGGCTGGGCAAGGACGACGGATATTTCGATTCGATGCGCCAGGATTTCGCGGCTGCGCGCGACGATCTCGTCTCCGGGCTCCACTCGGCGGGCTTCGAGACGCTTCCTGCCGGGGGCACCTATTTCGTTGGGGTCGACCTTCCCGCCTCCGGGATCGACGCGGACGACCTCGCCTTCTGCGAGCGCGCGGTTCGCGAAGCGGGCGTGGCGGCGATCCCGCTCTCGGCTTTCTACGCCGACGATGCGGTGACCAGCGTCGTTCGCCTGTGCTTCGCCAAGAAGCCGGAGACCCTGGCGGCGGGAGTCGAGGCGATGCGGGCTGCCAAAGCGCTGTTCACCGGCTAGAGCGCGCGCATGGACTTCGATTCTACGCGTGAGGCCCGGGCTCTGTTCGAGCGGCTCGGGCTGGAGCCGCCGCAGGGCGACCTCGTCTCGCTGTCGCCGATCGACGCGCGGACGATCGGCGGGGTCGCGACCGCTTCCGCTTCGGACGTCGCCGCCGCCGTCGGCCGCGCTCAGGACGCCTTCCTCGCCTGGCGCGCGGTGCCGCCGCCGCGGCGGGGCGAGCTGGTCAGGCTGTTCGGGGCGGTTCTGCGCGAGGAGAAGGAAGCGCTCGGGCGGCTGGTCAGCCTCGAGGCGGGGAAGATCGTCGAGGAAGGGCTCGGCGAGGTCCAGGAGATGATCGACATCTGCGACTTCGCGGTCGGCCTCTCTCGTCAATTGTACGGCCTCACCATCGCCACCGAGCGGCCGGGGCACCGGATGATGGAGACCTGGCATCCGCTCGGGGTGGTCGGCGTGATCTCGGCGTTCAACTTCCCGGTCGCGGTGTGGGCGTGGAACGCCTGCCTTGCCTTCGTCTGCGGCGACAGCGTGGTTTGGAAGCCGTCGGAGAAGACCCCGCTCTGCGCGGCGGCGGTGCAGGCTTTGTTCGAGCGGGCGGCGGAGCGGTTCGGCGGCGCTCCGGCCGGGCTCAGCCAGCTGGTCCAGGGCGCGAGGGAGGCGGGCGAAGCGCTGGTCGACGATCCGCGCGTGGCACTGGTTTCGGCGACCGGCTCGACCGCCATGGGCCGGGCGGTGGCGCCGAGGGTGGCGGCGCGGTTCGGGCGGGTGCTGCTCGAGCTCGGCGGCAATAACGGCATGGTGGTCGCTCCGAGCGCCGATCTCGAGCTCGCCGAGCGGGCGATCGCCTTCGCCGCCGTCGGCACCGCCGGGCAGCGCTGCACGACGCTCCGCCGACTGTTCGTCCAGGAGGGCGTGTACGACGCGCTGGTGCCGCGGCTGAAGCGGATCTGGGAAGAGGTTCCGGTCGGCAATCCGCTCGCCGCCGGCAATCTCGTCGGGCCGCTGATCGACGAGGCCGCTCTCGAGGCGATGCAGGCCGCTCTGGCGCGGGCCCGGGCGGAAGGCGGGATCGTCCATGGCGGCGAGCGGCTGGACGGGCTCTACGTCCGCCCGGCGATCGTCGAGATGCCGGGGCAGAGCGCGATCACGCTCACCGAGACGTTCGCGCCGATCCTCTACGTCATGCGCTACGGCGCGCTCGACGAGGCGATTGCGGCGCATAATGCGGCGCCGCAGGGGCTCGCTTCGTCCATCTTCACCAACGACCTTCGCGAGGCCGAGGCCTTCCTTTCGGCGGCGGGCTCCGACTGCGGGATCGTCAACGTCAATATCGGGCCTTCCGGCGCCGAGATCGGCGGCGCGTTCGGCGGCGAGAAGGAGACGGGCGGCGGGCGCGAGAGCGGCTCCGACGCGTGGCGAAGCTACATGCGAAGGGCGACCAACACGATCAACTACAGCCGCGAGCTTCCGCTGGCGCAGGGAATCAACTTCTCGATGCCATGACGGCCCGGGTCGCGATCCTCACTCCGGACCCGGAAAGCGAGGGCTACCGGACCCGCTGGCCCGACGTGCTCGCGCAAAACGCCGAGCCGCTCGAAGCGGCGGGGCTCGAGGTGGTCGATCGCGCCTGGACGGCGCCGGACCTCGCGGAGTTCGACCTCGTCCTGCCGCTCCTCGCCTGGGGCTATCCGTTCGAGCCGGAGCGGTGGCAGGCCGTCGTCGCCGGGTGGGAGAAATCCGGCGTTCGAGTGCAGAATCCGGCGCCGGTGCTGCGCTGGAACGCCGACAAGGCCTATCTCGGCCGTCTCGGGACACGCGGCGCGCCGGTCGTTCCGACCCTCTACGCGAAGCGGCTCACGCCGGCGCTGATGGAGCAGGCGGCGCGCGATTTCGGAACCGGGCGGCTCGTCGCCAAGCCGCGAATCTCCTCCTCCGCCTGGCAGACCATCCGCTGGTCGCCGGGCGAGGGGCTCGACGGCGGGCCGGAGGGGGCAGCGATGGTCCAGCCCTATCTTCCCGAGATCGAGCGCTCGGGCGAGATCTCGCTCATCTATTTCGGCGGCGCGTTCAGCCACGCAATCTCCAAGCGGCCGCAGCCCGGCGACTTCAGGGTCCAGCCCGAATTCGACGGGATCATCGCCGCCTGCGCTCCGGCGGAGGACGAGCGCGACGCCGCAGCCCGCGTGCTCGCCGCCGTCGACGAGCCGCTGCTCTACGCCCGCATCGACCTCGCCCGCGGCCTCGATGGGACGCCGCAGCTGATCGAGCTCGAGCTGATCGAGCCCGACCTCTATCTCGGCTACGACCGCGAATCCGGGGAACGTTTTGCCAGCGCCGCCATCCAACGCATGCAGGAACCCGGCTGGTTACGCAGCCGTTATTAGGCTAAGCTATCCGAGTAAGCGTAAAACTAGAAACGACAGGGGAGTTTGATCATGAACACGCGGACCTTCGCGCTGATTTTTGGAATCGTCTTTCTCATCGTCGGGGCGGGCGGGTTCATTCCCGGCATGACCGACATGACGGCGATGCCCGATCCGGGCCTGACGATGCGACAGGGCTTCGGCCACGAGCTTGGCATGTTCCCGATCAACCTGCTTCACAACATCGTCCATCTGCTGTTCGGCATCTGGGGCGTGCTCGCCTATCGCAGCTATGCCGGCGCCCGCACCTATGCCCGAGCGGTGGCGATCATCTACGCTTTGCTGACCATCCTCGGCCTTCTGCCGGTGACCCGGACGACCTTCGGGATGATCCCGATCTACGGCGCCGACGTCTGGCTCCACGCCCTGCTCGCGCTCGTCGCGGCCTATTTCGGCTGGGTCAATCGCGACACGGCCGGCGATCGCGTCTGAGAGGCCGACCGTCATTGCGGGGAGCGCAGCGACGCGGCAATCCAGCTCCGGCGCCAGCACAGACGCATTACTGGATTGCTTCGCTGCGCTCGCAATGACGGGACTGTTGCAAAGGTGAGACGGCCCGGCTTCGCGCCGGGCCGTTTCCCTTTTTCTTTCCGAAGCTTGCACAGCGGCTTGCCGCCCCGTTCAGGGCGCTTTAATAGACGTTCAGACGATGGTGAGGATGCCGCGCGAGTTGGTTCGCGGCCGCCCATCGACGGGGATGAACCATGTACAGCCGCAGCTTGCTCGCCCTCCTCGCGCTCGGTACCGCCATGCCCGCCGCGGCGCAGAATGCGCCCGCTCCGGCGGCACCGCCGGCCGTGGCCCCCGCCGCCCCGGCCGCTCCGGCGCCGGCCCCGATCGCCGCCGACTGGTCGCGCAAGGACGCCGAAGAGCTGGCCGCGTTCATCGAGGGGATCGGCGCCGAGGGCCTCGATCCGGCCGACTATAACCCCGACGCGCTGCGCCAGGCGATCGCCGCCAAGGGCGACGCGCTCGACACCGCCGCCACCGCCGCCTTCCTCAAGGTCGCCTCCGACCTCATGTTCGGCCACGTCCGCGGCGACGACCGCCTCGACTGGCACGTCGCCGACGACAGCCTCAACGCCTACGACCAGCAGGCGCTTCTCGACCGGGCGGTGAAGGGCGACGTCACCGGCACGCTTCGCTCGCTGCTTCCGACGCACCCCCAATATGCGGCCCTGAAGACCCTGCTCGCCGATCCCGCCACCGACGCCAAGACCCGCGACCGGATCCGGATCAACCTCGATCGCTGGCGCTGGCTTCCGCGCGACCTCGGCAACAAATACGTCATCGTCAACGTGCCGGCCTATACCGTCGCCATCGTCGAGGACGGCCAGACGCTGAACCGTCGCCGCGCGGTCGCCGGGGCGCTCAAGACCCCGACCCCGCAGCTCTCGGCGATGATCACCGGCGCGATCTTCAACCCCTGGTGGGAGGTTCCGACCAGCCTTTCGGGCGAGGTCGCCGGCCGCAAGGGCTATGTCTCGGTACCGAGCGGCAAGGGCGTCCGCTGGCGCCAGCCGCCGGGGCCGGGCAATGCGCTCGGCCGGGTCAAGCTGGTGATGGGCAATCCCTATGCCATCTACCTTCACGACACCAACGCCAAGAACCTCTTCAACAAGCAGGCGCGCGCCTACAGCCACGGCTGCATCAGGACCGAGAATGCGGTCGGCTTCGCCGAGACCCTGCTCGAAGGCACCGAATGGGATCATGCCAGGATCAGCCAGACGGTCGCGTCGGGCAAGTCGGTCCAGGCCAATCTCGCCGCGCCCGTTCCGGTCTACATCGTCTATTTCACCGTCGCCGCGACCAGCGACGGCCCGCCGATGAGCTATTCCGACCTCTACGGCCGCGATTCCAAGGTGCTCGCCGCGCTGACCGACCGAAGCGGCACGGCGATGGCCTCGTCGGGGCAGTAGCGACCCCCGTCATTGCGAGCGAAGCGAAGCAATCCAGTGCGGCTCCTGAGGCCCGCTGGATTGCCGCGTCGCTTCGCTCCTCGCAATGACGGGTCGAATCGAACTATGCCGCAATTCCGATGAGCGCGTTCGTCACCCTTTACCGGCTGCTTCCGGCGGTCCGGCGCCGCCAGCTTTGGGCGACCTTGCTGCTCATGCTGGTCGGAGCGGCGGCCGAGGTGGTGACGATCGGCGCCGCTCTGCCGTTCCTCGCCTTGGTCGCCAATCCCGGGACCGGACTGATCCCACCCTGGCTGATCCGGCTGCTCGCCGCGATCGGCGGTAGCCCGGTGGCCGGGGCGGCGCTGGTGCTGATCCTGGTCGCGCTGGTCACCACCGGCATCAGGCTTCTGCTGCTCTGGGGGAGCCAGCTCTTCGTCATGAACGTCGGCGAGGAGATGACCGCCCGGATCTTCGGACGGATGCTTCGCCAGCCTTATTCGGTCCATGTCATGCGCAACAGCGCCGACATCCTCGCCGCTTTCGAGAACGTCCAGACGGTGGTGATGCGATCGCTCCAGCCGGCGATGCAGGGGCTGATCGGAAGCGTCATCGCCTTGTTCGTGACGGCTCTCCTCCTCACCATCGACGCGTTCGCCGCGGGGATCGCCGCACTCTCGATCGCGGCGGTCTATCTCGGGATCAGCCTGGCCACGCGCGGCCGGCTCGAGCGCAACTCGGTGGCGATCGCGGGGACGGTCGGAGAGCGCAACCGAACGGTGCAGGAGAGCTTCGGAGGCATTCGCGACATCATCCTCGACCGGGCGGAGGAGCGGGTCGAGGCGCGGTTCCGGGACATCTACCGGCGCTGGCGGCGCGGCCTCGTCGTCAACCAGTTCATCGCCGCCAGCCCGCGCTTCATCCTCGAGGCGGCCGGGCTGGTGGCGATCGCCCTCGTCACCCTGGCGATGAGCACCCAGCCGGGCGGGATCGTCAAGGCGATCCCCGTGCTCGGCGCACTCGCGCTCGGAGCCCAGCGGCTTCTTCCGCTGCTCCAGCAGGCCTTCCTCGGCTGGAGCGCGACGAGCGGCAATTACCGCGCCTTCCAGGACGTGCTCGGGATGATGACGATGCCCGTGCCGCCGGAGCCGGCTCCGGTGCCGGCCGCGCCCTTCCGCGAGGCGATCGAGTTCGACCGGGTGGGCTTTAGCTATGCCGGCGGACCGTTCGCGCTCAGCGCGGTCAGCTTCCGGATCGCGGCGGGCGAGCATGTCGGGATCGCCGGGCCGACCGGCGGCGGCAAATCGACCCTGCTCGACCTGCTGATGGGCCTGCTCGAGCCGGGCGAGGGCGAGATAAGGATCGACGGGGTGCCGCTCGATGCGGACAGCCGGGCAGGCTGGCAGGCCGGGCTCGCCCACGTGCCCCAGGCCATCTACCTGATCGACGACAGCATCGCGGCCAACATCGTCTTCCCGCGCCCGGTCGAGACGGCGGAGGCGGGACGGCTCGCCGAAGCGGTCCGCGCCGCGCAGCTCGATCCCTTCCTCGAATCGCTTCCCGACGGGCTTGCGACGAGCGTCGGCGAGCGCGGGATCCGGCTTTCCGGCGGCCAGCGCCAGCGCATCGGCCTCGCCCGCGCCCTCTATCGCCGGCCTCGGATCCTCATCCTCGACGAGGCGACCAGCGCGCTCGATGAGGCCACCGAGGCGGCGGTGCTCGCCGCGCTCAAGGCGCTTCCCGCGGGGATGACCTTGGTCACCGTGGCGCACCGGGCGTCGACGCTGGCGGCGTGCGGGCGGTTGCTCAGGGTGGAGGACGGGGCGGTAAGGGAGGGGTGAGCCTCGTCATTGCGAGGAGCGCAGCGACGAAGCAATCCAGCCAGCCTCGGACGCGGTACTGGATTGCCGCGCTTCGCTCGCAATGACGGGAGCGCGAACGCCATTGCCGCGTTCACTCGCTGGTCGCCGTCGTCGGCGTGCCCCTGATCCTGGCGGTGTGGCCGTTTCGCTGGTGAGGGAGGAACGCGCCCCCGCGAAGAACGTTACTGCGCCGCATCAAAGGAGAATCGGGATGGCGGGGGTCATGACGGAGCGGCATCTGATCGCCTACGCGATCCTGCTCCTCTTCCTGCTCGCCGTCTTCGTGTTGTGGCGCCGAAGCCGGCGAGTCCATCGCCCGTCGGAGCCGCACCTGCGCATCGACCTCATCGCCGACGACGAACACTGATCTCCTCCCGCTTCGCAATCGTGTAGTCGTTCCCCGGCGAAGGCCGGGGCCCAGCTCCACCGAGGGAATATCCGGCCCCCCGGCCTTCGCCGGGGGAACGAGCTAACGGAGGCAGCCATGGCCCAGCGCCCAACCATCCAGCATTATCCACCCTCCGGCCCCGCCGCCGAGGCGGCCAAAGCGGGCGGCTTCACTTTGCCTTTCTCCTCGGCGGTCCGGGTCGGCGACATCCTCTACCTTTCGGGCCAGATCGGCGCGCTCCCGGACGGCAGCCTGCCCGACGGGATCGAGGCGCAGGCGCGGCAGGCGATGGACAATGTCGGAGCGGTGCTGGCCGAGGCCGGGCTCGGCTTCGGCGACGTGTTCCACTGCCTGGTGATGCTCGCCGACATGGCGGACTGGGGCACGTTCAACCGTATCTATCTCGACTATTTCGAGCCGGACAGGCTCCCCGCCCGAAGCGCCTTCGCAAGCTCGGGCCTCGCGCTCGGTGGGCGGATCGAGATCGAGTGCAAGGCCTGGGCGGGCGGCTGAGCCGTCATTGCGAGGAGCGAAGCGACGCGGCAATCCAGCGGGCGTCCGAAGCCGCGCTGGATTGCTTCGCTACGCTCGCAATGACGAGCTAGGCCAGCTTGTCGGCGTAGAGGAGGCGGCCCGGGCCGAGGCGGGCGAGGGCCTGCTGGAGGCTGCTATAGGGGAGGGCGAAGCAGCCCTCCGAACGGCCCAGCTTGCCGTACTGCTCGAGCTGGTCGGGCTCGGCATACCAGGCGTGGTGGACGACGATGGCTCGGGCGTGGGCGTTGCTGTTGCTCCAGTCGAGGCCCGAGAGCCGGATCGAGCGACCGTATTTGCCCTCGTAGAAATCGTCGGTGACGTAGGCGCCCTGCGACGAGGCTTCGGAGCCCATCGCGTTGGAGAAGCGCTCGACATAGCCGCTGTGATCGGGGTCCGAACCGCGGCCGTGGGCGACGAGATGGTTGCTGACGCTGCCGTTGGCCGTGTTCAAGAGGAAGAAGCGATGGTCGCGCGACGGGCGGCTGAAATCGGCGATCCCGACGACGTCGGTATGGGCCAGCGACGAGCGGTGGCGATCGAACGAGGCGCGGGCGCGGGCGAGCAGGCGGGGATCGATCACTCCGTCGACCATCGTGCGCGGCTGCGCCGGGACGGTGGCCGGACGGACGGTCGGCATGGGCTGCGGATCCTTGAGGCCCGCGACGATCTCGGCGAGGGTCTGGCCCTGCGCCGCCGTGGCGAGAAGTCCGGCTCCGGCCGCCGCAACACCGGCCCCAAGCAATTGCCTGCGCGAGTAGATCAAGATTTTCCCCTCAGCTCCTGCATTTCTAGGTAACCCATTTGTCCTTAAGTTCCAGTGAACTGGGTCCGACTCGCCGCGTTCGGAGCGCGGCTCACCGCACAAATTCGCGCCGGTTGGTTACCGGCCCGTAACGGCGTCGGTGAAGCGTGCCGGGAACCCGGCAGGCCGTGGAAGCGTCTTCAACCCCTGCCATGGCCGAGTTCGACCGCCTTTCCGTCAAGCCCGGGCTGCCGCCGATGGAGGCGAAGCTCGTCGACGCTCTGCCCGATGGGGAGGGCTGGCAGTACGAGCCCAAATGGGACGGCTTCCGCTGCCTCGTCTTCCGCGACGGGCCCGACGTCGCCCTGATGTCCAAGTCCGGCAAGCCGCTCGGCCGCTACTTCCCCGAAGTGGTCGAGACGGTGCTCGGCATGGAGGCGGACCGCTTCGTGCTCGACGGCGAGCTCGTCATCCCGGTCGGCGGCGCCCTCTCGTTCGACGCGCTCCAGCTTCGCCTCCATCCCGCCGAGAGCCGGGTGAACCGGCTGGCGAAGGAGACTCCGGCGCAGCTGATGCTGTTCGACCTGCTCTTCTCCAAGGAGACCAGCTATCTCGACGCTCCGCTCGAGCAGAGGCGGCGCTCGCTCGAGATCATCTACGCCGCCGAGCAGCATGACGACCTCCTCCTCTCGCCATGCACCCATGATCGGGCGGCGGCGCAACGCTGGCTCGACGAGGTCGGCGAGGCGCTCGACGGGGTGATCGCCAAGCGCGTCGACGGCCGCTACGAGGCCGGCGAGCGGGCGATGCTCAAGATCAAGGCGATGCGCACCGCCGACTGCGTCGTCGGCGGCTTTCGCTACGGCACCAACAGCCGCGAGGTCGCCTCCCTCCTGCTCGGCCTCTACGGCGAGGACGGGCTTCTCCACCATGTCGGCTTCACCTCGTCCATCCCCGCCGACGAACGGCCGGCGCTGACGAAGCGGTTGGAGGCGATGGTCGAGGCGCCCGGCTTCACCGGCGATGCGCCGGGCGGGCCGAGCCGCTGGTCGACCGAGCGCACCGGCGAGTGGCAGCCCTTGCGGTCCGAGCTGATCGCCGAGGTCCGCTACGATCACGTCACCGGCAACCGCTTCCGCCACGGCACCAAATTCCTTCGCTGGCGGCCGGACAAGGCGCCGGCCCAGTGCCGGATGGACCAGCTCCAGCCCGAGGCCCGCGCCGACGCGCTGGCGGCGAAGCTCGGCGCGGGGTCATGAAGCCGGAGCGCATCGTCGCCGGGGTGCGGATCAGCAGCCCCGACAAGATCCTCTATCCCGAGCAGGGCATCACCAAGGACCAACTCGCCGATTATTACGTCGCGGTGGCGGATCGTATGCTCCCCCACATCGCCTTCCGGCCGGTGACGATGGTCCGCTGCCCGATGGGGCAGGAGACCAAATGCTTCTACCAGCGCCACGCCGGATCGGGAGTCCCGGCCGAGCTTCGCGAGGTGACGATCCCCGGCTTCGACGAGCCCTATCTCTACATCGTCGACGTCGCCGGGCTGGTCGCGATGGTCCAGATGGGGGTGCTCGAAATGCATCCCTGGGGAGTCCGGGTCGAGGCGCCGGACCGCGCCGACCGCATCGTCTTCGACCTCGATCCCAGCGAAGGGCTGAGCTTCGAGGCCGTGATCGGCGCGGCGAAGGAGGTGCGCGAGCGGCTGAAGGCGCTCGGCCTCGTCAGCTTCGTCAAGACCACGGGCGGCAAGGGGCTTCATGTCGTTGTCCCGGTCGAGGCGACCGCGCCCTGGAAGGAAGTGAAGAGCTTCGCCAAGGGCGTCTCGGCCGAAATGGCCGCGGACTCGCCCGAAAAGTTCCTGACCAAGGTCTCGAAAGCGGAGCGAGAGGGCCGCATCTTCATCGATTATCTGCGCAACGATCCGACCTCGACCGCCGTCGCCCCTTACTCCACCCGCTCTCGCAAGGGCGCTCCGGTGGCGATGCCGATAAGGTGGGACCAGGTGAAGGCCGGGCTCGATCCGTGCGATTATACCGTAGAGACCGTTCCGGCCCTCCTCCGCAAGCAGCGCGGCGATCCCTGGGCGGAGATGCTGGAGGTAAGACAGACTCTGCCGGAGGGGCCGCGGGGCTAATCTGCCTCCCCGTGCACGGCACGGGGCGGGAGGCGAGGCGAGCCTGGTCCCCTCCCCACCTGCAATTAGTGCACTGTCACCGATTTACGTCCCTAAATCGGTGACAGTGCACTAATTACCCGAGGGGTTAATTCGGCCTCTGGACGTCGATCGAGACCGGCGGCGGCGGTGGGCGGCACTCGCCGATGAAGCGGCTCACGGTTGCGACCTTCATGTGAACGACCACCCCGTTGAGCGTGAGGTCCATCTCGTGCCGGCCGGTCACCTTCTTCGCCGAATAGGTGCCTTGCGCGACGAAGTGGCTGGTGCTGCCTTGCCCGACCGTGCAGGTCGACGACAAGGCCCAGCGCCCTTTGCCGCCTTCGATTCGACTGAAGGTGCAGCCCTTCTCGAGCAGGATGCCGGGCAGCGTCACGGCGCTCGAGCTATCGCTCGTGCATTCGTCCATCCCGTCCCTTGTCGCCGCCCTCGATTCGATCTGGGTCTTCAGCCCGGCGGTGACGGCCGGATCGATTCCGGGGGGTGCGTCGATGTCGAGGACCGTCAACTTGATGTCGGTGTGCCAGCCCCCCTTCTTCAGGCCGACGACGCGGGCGAATTCCTCGATCGATCCGAATGCGCGCGGTGCGGCGCCGGCGGCAAGCGGGACGAGAAGAGCCAGGAAAAGTGTTGGGACCGTTCGGGACATCAGCCATTCCTACACCACCTGTCTCTCCACGCCATGGAAGGTTTCGCCTTGCCGACGCCGGGCGCCTTCCTATCTCGGAAGCAAAGGAGACGGACATGGCCGAACAGCAAGCGATCCTCGCCGGCGGGTGCTTCTGGTGCACCGAGGCGGTGTTCAACGACGTGATCGGGGTCAGCCGTGTCGAGAGCGGCTATACCGGCGGCCATGTCGCCAATCCGAGCTACCGGGCGGTTTGCGGCGGCGCTACCGGCCATGCCGAGGCGATAAGGGTCACCTTCGATCCGGAAATCATCTCCTACGACGAGCTTCTCGACCTCTTCTTCGCCACCCACGATCCGACCCAGCTCAACCGCCAGGGCAACGACGTCGGAACGCAATATCGCTCGGCCGTCTTCCCCCTCTCGCCCGAGCAGGAGGAAGCCGCGCGCCGGGCGATCGAGCGGGCGGGCGCGGACTGGCCCGGGCCGATCGTCACCACGATCGAGCCGCTCGGCGAATGGTACCCCGCCGAGGATTATCACCAGGATTATTGGGCGGGCGAAGGCCAGCGCAACCCCTATTGCCTCGCCGTCATCCCGCCCAAGCTGAAGAAGCTGCGGAAGAGCTTCGCCCACCGGGTGAAGAGCGACACGGTGGCCTGACCATGCTCGCCGCCGCGCTCCTCCTGCTTGCCGCCGCCCAGCCTTCCGGCGGTTGCGCGATCATGGTCACCGCCAAGGCCGATTCGAGCTTCGCCGAGGCCGGTTACGAGGCCGGCCCTCAGCGGCTCGCCCGCCTTGCCGAGACCACCCGCGAGCGCTTCGCCGCGGCCGCCCGGAAGCTCTGCGCCGTCGGCACGCTCCGCCCCGCCGATCTCGCCCGCTTCCGAACGCTGATCGTCCAGAACGGAGAAGGCGCGAGCGATCCGGTGATTTTCCGGGAGCCGGCCATGGGACGGGGCGTGTTCATCTTCCAATACGCCTTCCAGAACGGCAATCCGCCTCCGGCCGCGAGCTTCGAAGAGGCGCTGCGGTGCTGGAAGAAGCCTGAGCGGGCAGGTTGTTTCGAGGACTAGGCTCTGTCCGATCGGGGCAAAGATGGTTTGCGTCGATTCTTGCGTCGGGTTCGAAAATCCCTTGATCTCAGCCGTTTCGTGGATAAACTCCCCGTAACAGGGGGAGATTCACATGTCAGCTCGCGCGCTTATTCGCGCCGGCCTATTGGCCGTGGCTTTTGCTGTCGCGATGCCTGCGATGGCTCAAGAAAAGACCGGCGCCAAGCCTGGTTTTACGCTTCAGCCCGGAACGGCGCGGATTGTATTGATGCGTCCCGCCATTCGGGTCGGCGCTCAATCTACTGGAGGCATGTTCGAGCCGAACGCGGATTGGACCACCCAGGCGCGCGAAAACATCACGCTTGCACTCAAGGATTTGCAATCCCGACTGGGGAATGAGGTAATTGTCTATGAGGAAGGAGTAGGCGCGGACGGCCCGCTCACTACCCAATATGGCAATCTGTTCGGCGCAGTGGCCGATTCCGTGATCGAATATCAATTCTTCAAGGGCAATCGACTGCCGACGAAAAAGAAGCAAAAGAGCGAGTTCGATTGGGGCATCGGCCCGGGAATTGCCGATGTCGCCGCTCTGAAGGGCGCGGATTATGCGCTCTTCATCAATACGCAGGACGCCTATGGATCGACTGGACGGAAGGTCCTGCAAGCCGTCGGATTCCTGGCTGGAGTTCCGGTGACCTCCGGCGTCCACCATGGCTATGCCGGGCTGATCGATCTTCGGACCGGCGATCTCGTCTGGCTGAACGCGGATCGGCAGATGGGCGGCGATGTCCGGACGGCGGACGGGGCGGTGAAAAGGGTGCGTCAGCTTCTCGAAGGATTCCCGGGCCGTCCGCCCGAAGCGCCGGAAGCAACCTCAGCGGCGGGGCGCTAAGATGGCGCGTCTATATTCGGTGGGGCTGCTCGCCGCGGCAGCTGCCTCCCTTGTGGCCGCGGCGCCCAAAGCCCCGACGCTTCCGCCTTATTCGGCCGCTTATGAGCCGCGCTCGGTCGACGAACGCGGGATGTGGATGGAGGCCGATGAACGCGAGCGGCGGCTTCGCGACTCTCCGCTCGTGGTCCATGACGAAGCGCTCAATGCCTATGTGCGCGGGGTCCTTTGCAGGACCGTCGGTGAAGACCGTTGCAAGACCGTCCGAATCTACATTTTGGAAGTGCCCGCGTTCAACGCTGAAATGACTCCCAACGGGGCAATGAATGTCTGGACGGGGTTGCTGCTCCGAGTTCGCAGCGAGGCCGAGCTGGGTGCCGTATTGGGGCATGAATTCGCCCATTTCGAACTTCGCCATTCCCTGAAGGGGTTCAAGCACCAGCGAACCGCCACCGATGTGATGGCATGGGCAAGCGTGCTCGGAGGTTTGGCCAATACCGATACGAGCCTCCTGCAGCTCGCGCTGATCGGTTCGATGTTCCGCTTCGATCGGGAGCAGGAGCAGGCGGCCGACCTGTTGGCGCTGCAGTATCTGGATTCCTCTCCTTATCCCTCTTCGGCCGCCTCCGAGCTTTGGCAACATGCCATGGCAGAAGCGGACGCAACGGCGGCCGGTCGTGGCCAGAAGCCGAAGCAGCGCTATTCGGCGGGATTCTTCGACACGCATCCGACCGAACTCAATCGGGCGCTTTACCTCAAGGCGGCGGCGGCAAAGAGCGGACATGCCGGCGATGCGGCGGCGGAGCAGTATCGCGCCGCTATGGCACCGCACCTCCCGTTGTTCCTCAAGGGCCAGATCGGCTTGAACGATTTTGGCGGCTCCGAATATTTGCTAACGGAACTCGCAAAGGCCCAGGGTTGGACTGGCGATCTGCTCTTCGCCCGTGGCGAACTCTACCGTCTTCGAGGCAATCCGCGCGACCTGGTGTCCGCAGCGAAATATTATGGCGACGCGCTTAGCGCGGGTTACACATCCCCCGAGGTTCACCGTAATTTGGGTCTGTCGTTGCTTCGCAGCGGTCAGACGACGGACGGAAAGGCGGCCCTCTCCGAATACCTTCGCCTGAAGCCCGATGCCATGGACGCGAAGACCATTTCAGCCCTCCTCCAGAATTAGGAAGCCTGATGAGAAAGCTATTCTTGCCGATTTTGCTTGCTGCTGCCGCGGCGGCGACAGGCCCCGCCATTGCCAACTCGCTGGTCTCTCCGGGGCCCCAGCCCAAGGTTGCCCATTCGAGCATGTCCGTATCGCCAAACGGCGAATGGAACCGCCTGAGTTTGCGCGCGGGCAAGAACGTCGAGACCTGGACGGTCGACGGTCCGGAGCTGAACAAGGTGACTTTTTATGGCGGCATCCCCGTCGGTCAGCCCTTGTTTCGCGAGGTGGACAAAAAGAATCAGCCTCTGCCTCGGGTGACCTCGAACATGCTGATAACCGACATTCCGACCCTGCTTGAGACAAGCTATCGGAGCCAGTTCCAAGCCAGCCAGATCAGTATCGATAGCCAGGAGCCGGCGGTTGTCGGAGGGCACAAGGGAATTGCCTTTACCTATAGTTACGTCAGGGCGGACGATGAGGTGCAAAGGAAGGGCGAAGCAGTCGGCGCCGTTGTCGGGAACAAGCTCTACCTGGTAACCTACGAAGCGCCGGCAATTCACTTCTTCGACAAGGACCTGCAGCGATACAGGCAGGTCGTCGGAACGCTGAAGTTCTGACGGTTCAGCCGCCGAGCTTCGAAAGCAGGAAGGCGGTGAGGAAGCCGGAGACGGCGATGAGGCCGGCATAGTCCTGAGTGCCCTCGAACGCCTCGGGCACCATCGTGTCGACGATCATGGCGAGGATCGCTCCGGCGGCGACGGCCTGGACGGCGGCGACCGCCGCCGGGTTGACGCCCGCGAACAGGACGTAGCCGGCGAGCGCCGAGGCGCCGGCGATGAGCGCGATCGCGGTCCACAGCAGGAAGACGTAGACGGCGCTCTTGCCCTCGGCCTTCATCCCCGCCGCGCTCGACAGGCCTTCGGGGAGGTTGGAGAGGAAGACGGCGATCACCGCGACGAAGCCGACCGCGCCGCCCTCGAGCAGGCTGACTCCGATGACGATCGATTCGGGGATCCCGTCGAGCAGGGCGCCGAGCGCGAGCGCAGCGCCGTTATTCTGGTTCTGCGCCTTGTGGGTGGCGCGAAGGGCGGGGTCGGCGCGCTTGCGATGGCGGGCGCCCCACAGGCCGAGCAGCTGGTTGCACATCGTGTAGAGGAGCGCCCCGCCGAGGAAGCCGCCCGCGACGGACCAGAAGCCGCCGCGGCCCCAGGCCTCGTCCATCAATTCGAACGAGAGCGCCGAGATGAGGACTCCGGCGCCGAACGCCATGATCGCGGCGATCACCCGCCGCGACATCGGCAGGAACCAGCCGGCCGCGGCGCCGATCAGCAGCGCCGAGCCGCTGAGCAGCCCCCAGAGGCCGGCCTGGATTGCTAGCGGCATCGGCTTTCTCCTCTTGGCGCGGCGGCGCGGCGCAGGCGGTCGTTGATGGCGAGGCCGATGCCGTGGTTCGGAATGGGTGCGACGGCGATGGCGCGACGGGGCTGGCGATCGGCCCGGTGGAGGGCGTCGAACAAGCGGGCGGCGGCTTCGTCGAGATCGCCCGAGCGGGAGAGATTGTAGTCGCCGGCCACGGGGCCGAAACCGATGAGCCATTCGTCGGGGTCCGCCGAAACGGCCTCGAGGCGCACCGGCTTGGCGGGGGCGTAGTGGCTGGCCAGCCGGCCCGGCGCCTCGAGCCTTCCGTCGGTGGAGGGGCCGGACGTATCCGCCAGGCCTTCGAAGCTTATCGGCCCCGGCCGAAGTAGTCGCATGCCATCTCCGTCGACGGCGACGATGGTAGATTCCAGGCCCCGCTCGGTCGGGCCGCCGTCGAGAATGAGCGGGATCCGCCCGTCCAAGCTGGCGAGAACGTGCTCGGCGCGGGTCGGGCTGATCCCTCCGCTCGCATTGGCCGAGGGCGCGGCAAGCGGCTTGCCGCTCGCGGCCAGCAGTGCCTGCATGGCCGGGTGCCGGGGCATTCGAAGCGCGATGGTCTCGTTGCCGGCGAGGGCGGCCGCGCTGATCGGGTGGCCTTCCCTCAGCGGAAGAACCATCGTCAGCGGGCCGGGCCACCAGGCGCGGGCGAGGGACAGAGCGGCGCTCGACATGTCCGCGATGCTCTGGGCCTCGTCGAGCGAGGCGACGTGGACGATCAGCGGGTTGCGCCGGGGCCGCCTCTTGGCTTCGTAGATACGCTCGATCGCCTCGGCGCGGGTGGCGTCGGCGGCGAGGCCGTAGACCGTCTCGGTCGGAACGGCGACGACGTCGCCGGCGGCGATCAGGCGCGCGGCCTCGGCCACGGCCTCCGGGCCGAAGGGAAGGACGCGGGTGTTTTGCGCGCTCACCGCACCGCGCTATAGCGCCCGTTCCAGCAGCGCAACGTCCGGACAGAGATGACCTATACGCCCCCCGTCGCCGACCAGCGCTTCGTGCTCGATCATATCGTCCGGATCGGCGAGCTCGCCGGCCACGATCGCTTCGCCGAGGCGAGTCCCGACCTCGTCGACGCGATCCTCGAAGGCGCGGGCCAGTTCGCCGCCGGTGAGTTCGCGCCCTTGAACCGGACGGGGGACGAGATCGGGGCGAAATGGTCGGCGGACGGGGTGACGATGCCGCCGGGCTTCCGCGAGGCCTATCGCGCCTATGTCGAAGGCGGCTGGGGTACCCTGGCCGGGCCGCCCGAGCATGGCGGCCAGGGTCTCCCTCTCGTCCTCGCCACCGTGGTGATGGAGGATCTGGGCTCGGCCAACATGGCGTTCTCGCTGGTGACGATGCTTTCGGCCGGCGCGGTGGAGGCGCTGAAGCATCACGGCTCGGAGGAGCTGCAGGCCGAGTGGCTGCCGAGGCTGGTGACCGGCGAGTGGACCGGGACGATGAACCTCACCGAGCCCCAGGCGGGCTCCGACGTGGGAGCGCTCAAGACCAAAGCGGAGCCGGTCGGCGACGGCAGCTGGCGGGTGAGCGGGCAGAAGATCTTCATCACCTTTGGCGACCATGATCTCGCCGACAATATCGTACACCTCGTGCTGGCGCGCACCCCGGACGCTCCGCCCGGCACGAAGGGCATCTCGCTCTTCCTGGTGCCGAAGGTGCTGCCCGACGGAAAGGCCAACGACCTTCGCTGCGTGTCGATCGAGCACAAGCTCGGGATCCACGCCTCGCCGACCTGCGTGATGGCGTTCGGCGACGGCGGCGACTGCCGCGGCTGGCTGATCGGCGACGAGCAGGCGGGGATGCGGGCGATGTTCACGATGATGAACAATGCCCGCCTCAACGTCGGCCTCCAGGGCGTGTCGATCGGCGAGCGCGCGACCCAGGCCGCGATCGCCTATGCGGCGCAGCGCGTACAGGGCACCCGCGAGGGAAAGCCGGCGGCGATCGCCGACCATCCCGACGTCCGGCGGATGCTGCTGAGGATGATGTCGCTGACCCAGGCCGCTCGGGCGCTCTGCTATTACGCCGCCGGCCAGACCGACCGCGCCGGCCTCGGCGAGCGCGGCGCCCAGGCCCGGGCGGACCTCCTCACCCCTCTGGTCAAGGCCTATGGGACGGATGTCGGCTGCGAAGTGGCGAGCCTCGGAGTCCAGGTCCATGGCGGAATGGGCTTCATCGAGGAGACCGGGGCCGCGCAGCATTATCGCGATATCCGGATCAGCCCCATCTACGAGGGGACGAACGGCATACAGGCGGCGGACCTGGTCGGCCGTAAGATGGGGCTCGAGGGCGGCGAGACGCTGAGGCGGCTGCTCGCCGAGATCGGCGAAGACGCTGACGGTCCGCTCGCCGAGCTTCTCGCCGTGGCGGAAGGTGCCGCGGAACGGCTCATGGCGATGGGGGCCGACGACCGTCTCGCCGGATCCTATCCATTCCTCACCCTGCTCTCGACCCTGGTCTCAGGGTGGCTGATGAAGCGCCAGCTTAACGCGCTGGAATTGCCGGAAGCCACGGGAAACGGCGCGTTCGCGGCGCGAAAGCGGGCCGCCTGTCTCTATTATCTCCACCATGTCGTCCCCGAAACCGCCGGCCTCGCCGCGGCGGCGACGGCAGGAGCGGGCCTGCTCTACGGCTTCGACCCCGCTTGATCCCAAGCCTATGATTTATAGAGTATTTTGACTCGAAGAGGCTGGCGCTCCGACGCCGGCCGGGCTAAAGCGCCGCTCACATCGGGGGGCGGCTGCGACGGTTCGCCGCCGCCGCAGGAGATTGAGTTGACCTACGAGCAGCGGGGCGGGGAAGCTCTCGCCAATACGACCATCGCCGGCCACCAGGACGGCGCCGAGATCAGCTATCTGAGCGATGGCCGTTTCGTCATCGTGTGGCGCGACGCAAGCGCGAGCGGCGGCGATACCAGCGGCACCTCGATCCGGGGCCAGGTCTTCAACGCCGACGGCAGCAAATCGGGCGCGGAGTTCCTCGCCGATACGGTGACCGCGGGCGACCAGCTCTATCCGGGCGTCACCGCTCTGACCGGCGGGGGCTTCGCGATCGTCTGGACGACGGCGTCCGACGTAAAGGCCCAGGTCTATGATTCGGCCGGGGCCCGAGTCGGCGGCGAGCTGCTGGTCGGCTCGAACCCGGCCCTGTCCCAGTCCGCCCCGGAAGCGGCGCCGCTCGCCGACGGCGGCTTCATCCTCACCTGGATGGACCAGACGCCCACCGCCGACGGCGAGATCAGGGCGCAGCGCTTCGACTCGACGGGCGCCACCGTCGGCGCCGAGATCGCGGTCAACAGCTCGACCAACAGCCGGCAGGGCAGCCCGTCGGTCGCCCTGCTCGACGACGGCGGCTTCGTGATCGTCTGGGAGCACCTCTTCATGGACGTAAGGGGGCAGAGGTTCGACTCGTCGGGCAGTCCGGTTGGCGCCGAGTTCGCCGTCAACACCACCATCGAGGGCGATCAGGCGCATCCGGCGGTCGCCGCCCTGGCCGGGGGCGGCTTCGTCGTCGTCTGGGAAGACGGCTCGGAATCCGCCGCGACGGGCGGCAGCGGCATACGCGCCCAGATGTTCGATTCGAGCGGGGCGGCGCTCGGCGGCGAGATCGTCGTCCATGTCGAAAGCTCCAACACCCAGTCCGGCCCGTTCGTGACCGGTCTCGCCGACGGCGGTTTCGCGGTGACCTGGACCGACACCAGCCGCCTCGGCCTCGACACCAGCGGCAACGGCGCCAAGGCGCGCCTGTTCGACTCGACCGGGACCGCGACCACCGGCGAGTTCCTCGTCGCGACGGCAACGGCCGGAAGCCAATATGCGACCGCAATCGCCGCCTCGGCGGACGGATTCACGTCGGTCTGGGTGGACCTCAGCGGCATTGGCGGCGATTCCAGCGGCTCGGGCGTCAAGTTTCAGCGCTTCATCGTAAGCCCGGCCACCGATGGCGCCGATACGATTTCCGGAACCGAAGGCCTGGACGTGATCCACGGCTTCGGCGGCGGCGACGCGCTAACCGGCCTCGGCGGCGACGACCGGCTCGATGGCGGCGACGGCGGCGATACGCTGAACGGCGGCGCGGGCGACGATTGGCTGGACGGCGGTCCGGGCGACGACAGCCTCGACGGCGGCGCCGGCCACGACACGCTTTCCGGCGGGGCGGGGATCGATCATCTCGTTGGCGGTGCCGATGACGACATCCTCGACGGCGGGGACGATTCCGATTTGCTCGAAGGCGGCGAGGGCGGCGACTCGCTCGTCGGGGGCGCCGGCGACGACCAGCTGCAGGGCGGCGGCGGCACCGACAGCCTCGACGGCGGCGCCGGCAATGACAGTCTCGACGGCGGCGACGGCGACGATCGCCTGACTCATGTCGCGGATTCCGCCGCGGGCGGATTGGAATTCGCGGCCGGCGGCGCGGGCAGCGACACGCTGGTCGGCGATTATCGGAGCCTCGCCGTCGCGGTGACCATGTCTGCGCCCCAGCCCGACGGCGTCGGCGGCTGGTCCGGAAGCATCGCCACGGCCGCCGGCCATCAACTGGGCTTCACCGGCATCGAGCTGTTCGCGCTGACCGGCGGCTCGGCCGCCGACGTCCTCATCGGTGCCGCCGGAAATGACAGCCTCGCCGGCCTTGGCGGCAACGACCGGCTCGAAGGCGGCGACGGCAATGACAGCCTCGACGGCGGCACCGGCTCGGACACGATGATCGGCGGGCTCGGCGACGATTCCTATTATGTCGACGCCGCGGGCGACGTCGTCACCGAGGCCGCCGATGCCGGCACCGACACCGTCTGGACGACCCGGTCGATGATTCTCGGCACCAATTTCGAGACTTTGCGCGGCCTCGGCACGGTCGGGCTGACGCTCACCGGCAATGGCGGCGCCAACCTCATCACCGGCACGACCGGCAACGACTGGATCGACGGCGGCGCCGGCGCCGACCGGATGGAGGGCGGCAACGGCAACGACACCTATGTCGTCGACGACATAGGCGACGTGGTCTACGATGTCTTCACCTACGACCCGCTCGCCAGTGTGATCGCCGTTACCGACACGGTCCGGGTCTCGATCGCGAGCTTCAGCCTGGTCGGCACCGGCGCCGACAATATCGTCGGGCTCCTGACCACCGGGCAGAATTTCACCGGCAGCAGCGGCGACAACGTCCTCACCGGCAATAGCGGCGACGACCGGCTCGACGGCGGCGCCGGGCGCGACACGATGGCGGGCGGCGCCGGTAACGACACCTATGTCGTCGACGACGCCCTCGACAAGGTCAACGAGGCCGCCAATGCGGGCACCGACGAAGTGCTGGTCAGCCTCAGCAATTATACTCTGCCCGCCAATGTCGAGAACGGCACCCTGACCAAGCTCGCCTTCAACACGCTCAACGGCAACGAGCTGAACAACGTCCTCAAGGGCACCGATGAATCCGAGACGTTCGACGGCAAGGCCGGGGCCGACACGATGATCGGCGGCCTCGGCGGCGACACTTATTATGTCGACAATGCCGGCGACGTCGTCGTCGAGGCGACGGGCGTGGTCCAGGTCTTCAGCGACAAAGTGTATACGAGCCTGGCTTATTACGAGATCCCGGTCGGAGTCGAGATCGTCGAGGGAACGTCCGCCAAGCAGACCCTGGTCGGAAGCGACGGCGACGAGTGGATCATCTCGGCCGGCGGCGGCGACACGATGATCGGCCACAAGGGCAACGACCTTTATTACGCCTCGGCGGGGGACACGATCGTCGAGCTTGAAGGCGAGGGGACCGACACGGTCCGGACCACGCTCGCCAGCTACACGCTTCCCGACAATGTCGAGGAATTGCAGGCCGTCAGCTTCTCGATCGCCCAGACCCTGATCGGCAACGCGCTCGACAACCGCATCATCGGCACCCTGCTCAACAACCAGGGCGACGTCATCGACGGCGGCCTCGGCGCCGATACGATGATCGGCTATCACGGCAACGACATCTATTATGTCGACAATGCCGGCGATATCGTCGTCGAGAATGCCGGCCAGGGGACCGACGAGGTGCGCACCGGCCTTGCCGTCTACGTGCTTGCGACCAACGTCGAGAACCTCACGGCGACCGACGATCTCAACCATGATTTCCGGGGCAATAGCGCGAACAACGTCGTCACCGGCGGCGGGGGCAACGACACGATCCGGGTCTATGACGGGGGCAACGACGTCGTCCATGGCGGCGCGGGCGACGACCTCATCTTCATCGGCGCCGCGCTGACGGCGGCGGACGTGATCGACGGCGGCGCCAATAACGATACCTTGATCATCCAGGGCAATTATGCCGGCGGCCTGACCCTCATCGCCAACGTCACCAACATCGAGAACCTCTCGATCTTGAACGGCGCCAACACCAATATCGGCGCTTCGGGCAACCAGCTCTACGATTACGTCATCACCACCAGCGACGCGAACTTCGCGGCGGGGCTGCAGGTCCGAGTTAATGCCGGCGCTTTGCTCCCCGGAGAGGACTTCACGTTCAACGGCTCGGCGGAGACCGACGCCAGCTTCGTCATCTACGGCGGCCGCGGGGTCGACACGCTGACCGGGGGCCTGGGCAACGACATCTTCTTCTTCGCCGAGCAGCTCCAGTTCGCGCCCGGCGATACGGTGAACGGTGGTTCCGGATACGACAGCGTCTATTTCCGCGGCAATTACACGATCGACTTCAACGCTCCGGGCTATGCGGGCCAGTTCAACAGCATCGAGAGCATTACCCTCACTTCTGCAAGCGACACGCGCTACGCCCGCGGCGGGCCGAGCGAGTTCGACTACAATGTCACGCTCGCCGACGCCAACCTCGCTGCAGGTGTGACCCTCACGATCAACGGCACTTTGCTCCAGTCGTTCGAGACGATGGTGGTCGACGGCAGCCAGGAGACCGACGGCTTCCTCCGCATCTTCGCGGGCTTGTCGGACGACACGATCAAGGGCGGCGGCCAGGACGACCTCATTCACGGCAATTTCGGCGCCGACACCCTGACCGGCGGCGGCGGAGCCGACACCTTCCGCTACCAGAAGAGCGGAGAAAGCACCGCCGCCTCGCTCGACCATATCCTCGACTTCACGCCTGGGACCGACAAGATCGAGCTGACCCGGATGGACGCGAACACGCTCGCAGCGGGCAACCAGGACTTCCACTGGATCGGCTCCGCCGCTTTCGCCGGCACCGGCGCAGGCTCGGCGGGCGAGCTTCGCGCCTACGAGCAGAACGGCACCTGGTTCGTCGAAGGCGACACCAACGGCGACGGCAGCGGCGACTTCCTCATCGCCCTGACGCTTCAGGGAGCGACTCCGCTGAGCCAGGGGGACTTCTTCCTCTAGGAGCGGCGGGCGGGGAGGCCGACGCCGGCCCGTGCAGTGCAGGGAAAGTCCGGCGAAATTCCCGCCGAAATAGGGGCAAGACGGGATTTCGGATGCTCGCTTTGTGTCCTTCCGCGCAGGCGGAGGACGATGCAAAGGAAGGCCCGATAGCCGAGCTTGCGGCCGTTGCTAAAATCGCGCTAGCAAGCTATTGAAAACAGGCGACGAACCGTGGGACTCGTCGCCAACGGCAGGACGGGCGAGGTCGTGGTCGCCCCCGTCATCGGCAGCACAGCGCGGCGACCCTCGCGAGCGGGGGGACGAAATGCGCTCAACGAGAATGAGGATTCAGGATCATGACCACCGGCACCGAAGGCAACGACAACCTCGTCAACGATCGCACCCTGCGCAACGAGACGATCGACGCTCTGGGTGGCGACGACATCATTACGGTGACTGCGCCCTTCTCCACCATCCAGAGCAACGAGACGGTGACGGTGAACGGCGGTTCCGGCTTCGACACCCTGATCCTGGATACCGGCTATGCCTACGGTTTCGCATCGGCCACCGGCTTCGACGGCCACGTGCGCATCCGCCAGGGCAGCGGAATCGGCTGGGACGTCTACTGGACGTCGATCGAGCGGCTCGAGCTCACCGTCAAGCTGTTCAACGGCGACCTCAGCCTCGGCGACGAAGTCGACATCCTCAAGGTCGATCTCGGCTTCGGGGGCCAGACCGGAACGGTCACCACCGGCGCCGGCAATGACGAAATCTATGCCAAGGGCTCGAGCGGCGCGCCGTTCCACGCCGACGGCGGGGCGGGCAACGACCTTATCGACATGACCGCCATCAACGGCAATGCGATCGGGCTCTACACCGCGGTCGGCGGGACCGGCGACGACGTCATCAAGGGCAGCAATTACGACGATCTGCTCGACGGCGGCGCGGGCGACGACGTCCTCAACGGCAACGACGTTCAGATCGGGATCGGCGAGAACCAATATATCGGCGGGTCCGGCAACGACATCATCACCGGCTGGGGCGGAAACACGATCGACTGGGTTCGCTACGACCTAGAGACGGGCGGCGGAGCGGTGTTCGTCAACCTCAGCGACAGCCAGGTGACGCTCGGCGGCGTGCTGCTCGATCCGGGCACGGCCCATGACACGTTCGGCGACACCGATTCGCTGATCGCCATCGACCGGATCAGCGGCAATAGCGGCGCCGATCACATGCTCGGCTCGGCCGGCGCCAACTACTTCGACGGGGGCGCCGGTGCCGATTCTCTCTCGGGAGCGGGTGGCAACGACACCTTGCTCGGCGGCGCCGGAGCCGACACCCTGGTCGGCGGCGCCGGGACGGACACGCTGAGCGGCGGCGAGGGCGCGGACAATCTGATCGGCGGCGAGCAGGCCGGCGGCGACGGTGAGATCGACTGGGTCGACTACAGCCTCGAGACGGGCGTGGTGAGCGGCGCGGCGGTCAACCTCAGTGGCGCCTCGGCGGTGGTCGGCGGCATCTTGCTGGCGCCGAACACGGCCCGCGACACCTACGGCACGATCGATACCCTGACGGGAATCGAATATGTCCGCGGCAGCGCCAGCGACGACCACGTCCTCGGAAGCGATTCGGGTGAGCGGGTGGACGGCTCCTTCGGCGGCGACCTGCTCGAGGGCAAGGGCGGCAACGACATCCTGAACGGCGACGACGGCAACGATATCCTCGACGGCGGAACGGGCGCCGACGCGATGAGCGGCGGCGAGGGCAGCGACGTCTATTATGTCGACAATGCCGGCGACACGGTCACCGAGCCGTTCGGCTCGGTCGGAACCGACGAGGTGCGCACCAGCCTCGCCAGCTACAGCCTCGCCACCCTCGCCAGCGGCGGCCCCGTCGAGAATCTCACCGGCACGGCCTCCACCGGCCAGACGCTGACCGGCAACGATCTCGGCAACGTCATCCTCGGCGGCGGAGGGGCCGATACGCTGATCGGCAATGGCGGCACCGACCGGCTTGCGGGCGGCCTCGGCAACGACATTCTGAACGGAGGCTATCAGGACGGCAGCGACGGCGCCGACGATTGGGCGGCCTACGATCTCGAGACCGGCGGCGGAAGCGTCGCGGTCAATCTGAGCGCCGCCGCCGCGATGGTCGGGGGCACCCTGCTCGCGGCCAATACGGCGCGCGACACCTACGGCACCATCGATACTCTCGTCGGAATCGAGTTCGCGAGCAGCGGCGCGGGCAACGATTCCATGCTCGGCGGAAGCGGCGTCAACCGCTTCGAGACGGGGGCCGGCAACGACATACTCGACGGCGGCGCCGGCGCCGACATCCTCGTCGGCGGCACGGGCGACGACATCTATTATGTCGACAATGCGGCCGACACGGTGACCGAGAATGCCGGCGAGGGCGTGGACGAGGTCCGCACCAGCCTTCTCACCTACAGCCTGGCCAGCCGTCCCAATGTCGAGAACCTCACCGCGACCAACGACGTCGCCCACGATTTCCGCGGCAATTCGGGCAACAACGTCATCATTGGCGGCGCCGGCAGCGACACTATGAAGCTCTATGATGTGGGCACCGACACCGTTCACGGCGGCGCCGGCGACGACCTCTTCTTCTTCGGCGCGTCGATCGATTCCAGCGACGTCATCGACGGGGGCGCCAATACCGACACCCTCATCATCCAGGGCAATTATGCAGGCGGCCTGACCCTCACCGCCAACGTCACCAACATCGAGAATCTCTCGATCCTCAACGGCGCCAACACCAGCATCGGTGCTCCGGGGACGGATCTCTACGATTATGTCATCACCACCAACGACGCGAACTTCGCGGCGGGGCTCCAGGTGCGGGTCAATGCCGGCGCCCTGCTCCCCGGCGAGGACTTCACCTTCAACGGTTCCAACGAAACCGACGCCAGCTTCGTCATCTATGGCGGCAGGGGCGTCGACACGCTGACCGGCGGCCTCGGCAACGACATCTTCTTCTTCGCCGAGCAGCTCCAGTTCGCGCCCGGAGACACGGTGAATGGCGGCGCGGGCTATGACAGCGTCTACTTCCGCGGCAACTACACGATCGACTTCAATGCGCCGGGCTATGCCGGCCAGTTCAACAGCATCGAGAGCATGACTCTGACCTCGGCCAGCGATACGCGCTACGCGCGTGGCGGCCCGAGCGAGTTCGACTATTCGATCACCCTCGCCGACGCGAATTTGGCCGCCGGCGTGACGCTCACGATCAACGGCACCCTTCTCCAGTCGTTCGAGACGATGGTGGTGGACGGCAGCCAGGAGACGGACGGCTTCCTCAGGATCTTCGCGGGCTCCTCGGACGACACGATCAAGGGCGGCGGACAAGCGGATCTCATCCACGGCAATTTCGGCGCCGACACCCTGACCGGCGGCGGCGGAGCGGACACGTTCCGCTACCAGAAGTCGGGAGAATCGACGGCGAGCTCGATGGACCACATCCTCGACTTCACGCCTGGGACCGACAAGATCGAGCTTACCCGGATGGACGCCGACACCAATGTCGACGGCAACCAGGCCTTCCACTGGATCGACTCCAATGCCTTCACCGGCGCCGGAGCCAGCTCGGCCGGCGAGCTTCGCGCCTATGAGCAGAGCGGAACCTGGTATGTCGAGGGGGATACCAACGGCGACGGCAGCGGCGACTTCCTCATCGCCCTGACGCTGCAGGGCGCGACTCCGCTTAGCCAGAACGACTTCTTCCTCTAGGGGAGAGTCAGACCCGGACCAGCCGGCCCTCGCGGCGGCCGACCGAGCGGTAGATGCGCGGGCCGAGGTCGAGGCGGAAGGGGCCCATCTTGGCCGACGGAGTCTCGGCTTCGCGGCCGACGAGCCAGGATTTGGAGGTCCGCCCGGAGCCGCCCGCCCAGTCGTAGGCGACGTTTATCGCGACCATCGGAACGAAGATGCGGCGGCCCTGAATCTCGATCTCGCGAAGCTCGGCCTTCGGCATCGCCACCTCGCCCATCAGCCTGAGCGACGCTCCGGGCGCGAGGCGAATGTGCGGCGAGCCGCTCTGCTCGTGAATCGGCCCCTGGAAGAAGGCCATGATGTCGCCTTCGGCGCCGGCATTGAACAGCCGGGGGTCGATCCGGATGTTGCCCGCCTCGGCCTCGCCGTTGTTGGTGAGGGTCAAGCTGTAATGGACGACGGCTTCGGCGTCGGTGGCCGCGGCGCGGTCCGGCGCAATGTCGAGGTCGAGCCAGGGACGGGGCGTTTCGGGTTCTGGCTCCGGCTCGGGCGCCGCGCCGGGGAGCAGTGCCCCGCCAAGATCCTCGCGCGCCGCCGCCCGGGATTGCACCGCCTCCGTCTCGCGCCGCCGACGGCGGATGAGGAGGAAAGCCGCGCCCAGCAGAAGCAGGCCGCCGAGGCCGAGGACGGGCCAGAGCCAGCCATTGCCCGGCTCCTCGGCCGGAGCGGGGGAGGGCTTGGCGGCCGGAGTCGGAGGAGCCGGCGCGGTCTCGACCGGCGCGGCGGGCACCGTCTGGGCCGGCGCTGCGACCGGGGCGGGCGCGGTCGTGGCCGGAGCCTCGCGCCGAGGCGGCGGCACTTCGCGACGCTCGGCCGCCGGGGCGGCGGGGCGCTCGCGCACCACGACCGGGGCGGTGGAGGGAGCCGTCGCGGGCGCCGTGCGAGGCGAGGTCGTCGTCACCGGCGGGGTCGCGACGGGCGGCGGAGTCGCCGGCGGCGTGGTGCGCTGGCCGGGGAGGGTGAAACCCTTCAGCTGGGGCGGCCCGATCGTGTTGGTGTCCTGGGCGAGCGCCGCCGTTCCCGCCGAAGCGAGCCCATAGAGAATCAAGGCGGCGGCCCGGAGGCGGCGGCGGATCGGCAGCAAGTCGAAAACCCTTCCCTCGCGCGCCTTTACGCTCGGGGAGCGGCGCGAGTCCAGCGCGCTCGCGGCGCGACGAGGCGGCGCGACGCCGGAACGAAGGCGACAGCGATTGCGCAATTACATCTGTAGCCGTTGCGGTGGCAAAGCGCTCTTGTTAGCGTCCGGCGCGAAGGCCGAATCCCGGCCCGTGGAGGTTTCGAACATGCGCAATTTCCGTCTCGCCTTTACGGCGGCCCTTTTGCTCGGCGGCGCCGCCACGCCGCTTCTCGCCCAGACCGGAGCGGCCGCGCCCGCAGCCGCAGCCTCCAAGCCGCGCTACGGCGATTTCGGGCTCGATCTGTCGGCGATGGACCGCTCGGTGAAGCCCGGCGACAGCTTCTGGCATTACGTCAACGGCAATTGGGACAAGAATACCGAGATCGCCGCCGACCGCACCAGCGCCGGCGCAGGAGTCCTCCTCGTCGACGAGGCCGAGGCGCAGGTTCGCGATATCGTCGAGGACCTCGCGCGCAATCCCGCCGCGTCGGGCCCGGTCGGCCGCCAGGTCGGCGATTTCTATGCCAGCTGGATGGACGAGGCCGGCCTTGAGGCGCGGGGCACCGCGCCGCTCAAGCCCTATCTCGACAAGATCGCGGCGGTGAAGACCCGCTCCGACCTCATCCGCCTGTTCGCGGCCCCGGGCTATACCGCCCCGGTCGGCCTCGGAATCCTCCCCGATCCGGCCGATCCCACCCACTATGTCGCCGGCGCCGGCCAGGGCGGGCTCGGCCTTCCCAACCGCGATTATTATCTTCTCACCGGCGAGAAGTACGACGCGATCCGGGCCGCCTATCGCGCCTACATCGTCCAGATGCACAAGCTCGCCGGAATTCCCGACGCGGAAGCCAAGGCGGACCGGATCATCGCGCTCGAGACCGCGCTCGCCAAGATCCAGTGGGACCCGGCCCGCCAGCGCGACATCAAGCAGGTCTACAATCCGATGAACCGCGCCCAGCTCGCCGAGCTTGCGCCGCAATTCGACTGGCCCGCCTATCTGCAGGAGGCCGGGCTCGGCAATATCGACACCGTCATCGCCGCCGAGAAGAGCGCGATCACCGAGACCGGCAAGATGCTCGACACCGTCCCGCTCTCGACCTGGAAGGAATATCTCGCCTTCCACTTCATCCGGGCGCACGCCAACGGCCTCACCAAGGCGTTCGACGACGCCAATTTCGCCTTCTACGGAAAGACCCTGCGCGGCCAGCCGCAGCAGCGCGATCGCTGGAAGAGGGGCGTGCAGCTGATCAACGGCTCGCTCGGCGAGGCGGTCGGGCGCACTTATGTCGAGCGCCATTACCCGCCCGAGAGCGATCGGCAGATGGCCGAGCTCATTGCCAATCTGCGCGCCGGCCTCGAGGCCCGGATCGCCGCCTCGCCGTGGATGGACGCCGCGACCAAGGAGCAGGCGCGAGTCAAGCTCGCCGCCTTCGACCCGCGCATCGGCCATCCGCAGAAATATATCGATTACAGCGCGATGCGGGTCGACCGCAACGACCTGCTCGGCAACATGATCCGGGCCGAGGATTTCGAGTGGAAGCTCCAGCTCTCGCGGCTCGGCAAGCCGGTCGACCGCAGCCTGTGGGACATGACCCCGCAGACGGTGAACGCTTACTACAACCCGCTGATGAACCAGATCACCTTCCCGGCGGCGATCCTCCAGCCGCCTTATTTCGATCCGAAGGCCGATCCGGCGGTCAATTACGGGGCAATCGGCGCGATCATCGGCCACGAGATCGGCCACGGCTTCGACGACGAGGGGCGGCAGTTCGACGCGACCGGCAAGCTTCGCGATTGGTGGACGCCGGAGGCGACCGCGCAGTTCGAAGCGCGCACCAAGAGGTTCGGCGAGCAATACGACCAGTATGAGCCGATCCCCGGCACGAAGATCAACGGCAAGCTCACCATGGGCGAGAATATCGGCGATCTGGGCGGGATCGAAATGGCCTATGCCGCCTACAAGCGCTACACCGCCGAGCATGGCGAGCCGCCGGTGATCGGCGGCCTCACCGGCGACCAGCGCTTCTTCATCGCCTACGGCCAGTCCTGGCGCTCGAAGATCCGCGAAGGCGCGCTGAGGGAGCGGCTCCTGAGCGATCCGCACAGCCCGCCCGAATTCCGCGTCGACGGAGTCGTGAGGAACGTCGACGCCTGGTACAAGGCGTTCGACGTCAAGCCGGGCGACAAGCTCTATCTGCCGCCGGAGCAGAGGGTGCACATCTGGTAGTTCCGTCATTGCGAGGAGCGTAAGCGACGAAGCAATCCAGCGGCGGCGTTCGGGTCATACGCCGCGCTGGATTGCTTCGCTTCGCTCGCAATGACGGGCCTTCCCCACTCGACCCGGCGGGTCTATCGCCGCGCCGAACCGGAAGGAGATTTCCCTTGGATCGTCGTACCTTCATCGCTTCGTCGGGCGCCGCCGCCCTTGCCACGGCCCTTGCCCCGAAGGTCGCTTTCGCCCAGCGCGCCGGCTCGGGCGATGCCGCGCTCAACGCCCTGTTCGAGGAGATCTTCCAGCAGACGATCCAGCGCTCGCCCGAGCAGGCGACGTCGCTCGGGCTCGACAAGGGCGAGAATGCCGCGCTCAAGGGACAGCTGACTCCGCGGACGCTCGCCGAGCGCGCAAGGCAGCTGGCGGAGACGAAGGAGGCGCTTTCGAAGCTGGCCGCGGTTGACCGCTCGACCCTGTCGCCGGCGGCGAAGCTGAACCTTGAGGTCATCACCTATTCGCTGACCACCCAGACCGTCGCGCCGCAGCGCTTCGGGCTCGACAGCGCGATCCGGCCCTATCGGATCTTCCAGCAGGGCGGCGCCTATTTCTCGGTGCCCGATTTCCTCAACACCGCCCACACGATCAACACCAAGGACGACGCCGAGGCCTATCTGTCGAGGCTCGGGGCGTTCGCGGTCGCGCTCGACCAGGACAGCGCGATGCAGCGGATCGAGGCGGCGCGCGGCTATGTCGCGCCTGGCTGGTCCCTCGATCTGACGCTCGGTCAGATGGCGAAGCTTCGCGAGCAGAAGGCCGAGGACAGCGGGCTCGTCCAGTCGCTCGTCAAGCGCGCCAAGGCGAAGGATATCGACGGGCGCTGGGAGCACCGGGCGGAGAAGATCGTCGAGGAGCAGGTCTATCCCGCGCTCGACCGGCAGATGGCGCTGGTTCGCGAGCTCAGGGCGACGACCCAGCCCGGCGACGGAATCTGGCGCGTGCCGCACGGCGACGAGCTCTATGCGGTCGCCCTCGAGCAGGCGACGACGACGAAATTCACGCCCGACGAGGTCCATCGCATGGGCCTCCAGCAGGTCGCCGAGATCAGCGCCCAGATCGACAGGATCCTGCGCAGCCAGGGCATGACCCGCGGCAGCGTCGGCGCACGGCTGGCCGAGCTCAACGTCTCGCCCTCGCAGCTCTACGCCAATACCGACGAGGGCCGCGCCGAGCTGATCGCCGGCCTCAATGAGGGCGTCCGCGGCATGTACGCCAAGCTGCCCCAGGCCTTCGCGACCCTTCCCAACGCGCCGCTCGAGATCCGGCGGGTCCCGCCCGAGATCCAGGACGGCGCCTCGAACGGCTATTACAACCGCGCCTCGCTCGACGGGTCGAGGCCGGCCATCTACTTCATCAACCTCAAGGATACCGGCGACTGGCCGAAATATTCGCTTCCCTCGCTCACCTATCACGAGGGCGTTCCCGGCCATCACCTCCAGATCAGCCTCGCCCAGGAATCGAAGGACATCCCGACGCTGAGGAAGATCGGCTTCTTCAGCGCCTATTCCGAAGGCTGGGCGCTCTATGCCGAGCAGCTTGCCGACGAGCTTCACGCCTATAAGAGCCCGCTCGAGCGCGCCGGCTATCTGCAATCCTTCCTGTTCCGCGCCGCCCGGCTCGTCGTCGACACCGGCCTCCACTCGCAGAAATGGAGTCGCGAGAAGGCGACCGACTATCTCGTCGAGACGACCGGCTTCGCCCGCCCGCGCTCGCAGCGCGAGGTCGAGCGCTATTGCACCCAGGCGGGGCAGGCGTGCAGCTACAAGGTCGGCCACATGGCCTGGACCCGGGCCCGGGTCCAGGCCCAGCGGACCCTCGGCCGCCGCTTCGACCTCAAGCAGTTCCACGAGATATTGAAGGACGGCGCGATGCCGCTGACCATCCTCGAGCGCCGGATCCGCGAGCGAACCGCGGCGGCTTAGGCCTCATAACGGGGAAAGGGGATCCCGGCGGGCGAAGAGCACCTGAGTTCTTCGCCCGCCGGGGCCCCGGCTTTCGCCGGGGCAAGGGATCAGAGCAGGGGCGCCAGCTGCGACATGTCGTCGTGCGTCCGGCCCTTGGCGGGCACGGCCTCGGCATTGGCGATCCAGGCGTCGCTCTTCGGCGGCGGCGGCGGCGGCGGCGCGAAGGCGGCGGGGATGGCGGCGGCCTGGTAGCTCAGCGTCAGCGCCAGAAGGCTCAGCGACAGCGAGGCCAGGAAGGCGCGGACCGGGCTGACATGCGTCGTCTTGGCTTCGGGCTTGGGGCGACGGGGTGGCAGGGGACCGAACACGAATCGCCTCCATCGGCGGGAATGGGAGCGGCTCCGGTCGCTACGCGGAGGGGGCAAACGTGCACCGGCCGAAGCCGCATCGCCTTTCTGGAGGCCGCCCGTTGCGGCCGCATGTCGCGGCGCGCGGAAGTTGGTGTCAATTGTGTCAGCCAATGCGTCATCCCGGCGAAAGCCGGGACCCACGAACACCGAATTCATCAGGTTTTTTTGGACCGCCGAGTTCATGGGTCCCGGCTTGCGCCGGGATGACGGCTAGGCCGAGACCCGCCCCAGCAGCTCCCCGGCGTCGAGGCCGAGGCGGCGGATCTGGGCGGCGATGGCCGGCCAGCGCTGGTTGAGGAACTCGTCCCGCTCGGTCTTGCGGAGCCGGTCGGTGGCGCCCGGTGCGACGAACATGCCGACCCCGCGCCGGACGAGCACGAGCCCTTCGTCCTGGAAGCTCTGATAGGCCTTGGCGACGGTGAGCGGATTGGCGCCGAACTCGGCGGCGAGGCTCCTCACCGACGGCAAGGCATCGCCGTCGGCGACCCGGCCTTCGAGGATCATCGCCGCGATGGAATCGCGCAGGCGGAGATAGACGGGGCGTTCTTCTGACACGGCGCTATAGTGAGCTAATACAGTGTGGCAGTCAAGCATGGGAGAATTACCACTCCCGCACGACACCCTCGAGCGCCGGCCTCGGGCGCTCCGCGAGCTCGACCCCGGCCGTGCCGAGGAAGAGGAAGCCGGCGACCCGCTCCGGCGGGGCAGCGCCGAGTCCCTCCAGAACGCGCGGCGAGTAAGCGGCCCAGCCGGTGACCCAGCCGCCGTCGAAGCCCAGGGCCGCGGCGGCGTGGAGCAGGTTCATGGCGACGGCGCCGCAAGAGAGCTCCTGCTCCCAGGCCGGGATCTTGCCCTCGACCGGGCTGGAGAGGAGGACGATCAGCTCCGGCGCCTGGGTGGCGAAGCGCTGGACGGCCTCGATCTCGGGGCGCGAAAGGGCGTCCGACTTGCCGGCGCGATAGGCTTGGTCGAGCATCGCCGCGAAGGCCTCGCGCCGATCGCCGGCGACGTGGACGAAGCGCCACGGGGCGAGCTTGCCGTGGTCCGGGCTCCGGGCGGCGATCTCGAGGATTTGGCGAAGCTGCCCGGTGTCGGGCCCGGGCTCGACGAGGTCGCGCGGGCGGGTCGAGCGGCGCGTCGCCAGATGCGCGAGAAGCGAGGTGCGGTCGTTCAGCATCCCCGCGCCGCTACCAGCCTTGGCAGGGCGCAACAATCCGGCTTCACAAGCGGGGATTCGCCGCTAGGGTGCCGCGGCTGAACAGAGCCCGCCGGTACGAGCGGGCCGACCAGGAGAGTATGAGATGGTCAACGTTCCCCCCGAGACCACCACCGAGGGCGAACGCCCCGACGTCAGCCGAAGCGACGGCGACACCTGGTTCGGCCACCCCCGCCAGCTTGCCCGGCTGTTCACCACCGAGATGTGGGAGCGGTTCGGCTATTACGGCATGCGCGCGCTGCTGGTTTTGTTCCTGACCCAGCATTTCCTGTTCGGCGACGCGACCGCGGGCGGCCTCTACGGCGCCTTCACGAGCCTCGTCTACCTGACCCCTTTGATCGGCGGCCTCGTAGCCGACCGGTACCTCGGCTCGAAGCGCTCGGTGAAGCTCGGCGCGCTCCTGATGTCGCTGGGCTATCTCGGCCTCTGCTTCAACGGAAGCGCGGCCAAGCCCTTCTTCGAATATGGCGGGCAGCGCTACGAGGTCCAGATCGACCGCAAGGGCGAGGATTCGACCCAATATGTGATCGCCAATGGCCAGCGCTACCTCCTCAAGGGCAATGAGGACGGATCGGTGAACCTCACCGCCCCCGCCGCCGCGCCGGCCGCCAATCCCGCCGCCGCCGCGCCTGCCGCGAACCCCGCCCCCGCAGCGCCTGTGGCCAATCCCGCCGCGCCGGCCGCTGGTCCGGCCGCCGCGCCGGCGCTTCCCGCGTCGATCGCCAAGGGCCAGTTCAGGACCGACGGCGAGCGCGATCCCTTCTTCGTCATGCTGATGCTGTTCTCGCTCTCCTCGGTGATCGTCGGCAACGGCCTGTTCAAGCCCAACATCTCGACCATCGTCGGCTCGCTCTACGACTCCACGGACAGCCGCCGCGACGCGGGCTTCACCATCTTCTACATGGGCATCAACCTCGGCTCGCTGATCAGCCAGTTCTTCTGCCCGCTGCTCGCCTTGTGGTTCGGCTGGTGGGCGGGCTTCGGCCTCGCCGCCTTCGGCATGCTGATCGCCTGGGCCCTGTTCCAGTTCGATTTCGGCAAGCTCGACGGCTACGGAGAGCCGCCCGAAGGCCATGGCAGCTCGACCCTGATCATGGTGACGATCGGCGCCCTGCTGATGATCCCGGTCGCCTGGTTCCTGCTCAACAACACGATGGTGCAGGCCGCCGCCGCCGCCGCCGCGGCCAAGAGCAATGCGGGCATCCTCGGCTACATCCTGTCCCTGCCGCTGCTCGGCCAGGTCATGTTCTGGACCTATTTCGCGGCCGTGATCGGAATCCCGATCTGGGCCTACAAGGCCGGCAACAAGGCCGAGTTCCAGATGATGGTGGTGGCGGTCATCCTCACCGTCTTCTCGACCGTCTTCTGGACCCTGTTCGAGCAGGCCGGCTCGTCGCTCACCTTGTTCGCCGAGCGCAATACCAACCGCGCCATCGGCCCCTATCTGATGCCGGCGGGCCAGACCCAGATCTTCAACCCGATCTTCATCGTCATCCTCGCGCCTCTGTTCAGCATGATGTGGGTGGCGCTGGCGCGGAAGCGGCTCGAGCCCTCGATCCCGGTCAAGTTCGCGATCGGCCTGACTCTGGTCGGCGCGGGCTTCCTGGTGCTGGTGTTCGGAGCGACCTTCGCCGGCGGCGACTACAAGGTACCTCTGATCTGGCTCGCGCTCGCCTACCTCATCCACTCGATCGGCGAGCTCTGCCTGTCGCCGGTCGGGCTCTCGATGATCACCAAGCTCTCGATCGCGCGGGTCGTCGGGCTGATGATGGGCGTCTGGTTCCTGTCCTCGTCCATGGCGCAATATGTCGGCGGGATCGTCGCCCAGTTCGCCAGCGTCGAGACGGTCGGCGGCGAGGTCACCAACCCCGCGCTGAGCCTTTCGACCTACATGGGCGTGTTCGAGAAGATCGGCATCGCCGCGATCGTCATCGGCGGCTTCCTGTTCCTCATCTCCCCGATCCTGAAGAAGTGGATGCATGGCGTTAACTAAAAACACAGCCCTCGCCGCTTTGGCGGCCGCGCTCGCACTCGCCGGATGCGCCCGCTCGGACCCGCCGCAAAGCGCCGCCGCGCCGGCGCCGCGGACTCCGCCAAAGACCTATTCGCACGACCCCTATCCCTCGACCTACCACCGCTATCCGGGCGTCCTGACCGCGATCACCGGCGCCACCGTCTATGACGGCGAGGGCGGGCGGATCGACAACGGGGTCGTCATCCTCGCCGACGGTCTCGTCCAGGCCGTGGGCGGCGCCGACACCGCGATCCCCGAGGGCGCGACCCGGATCGACGGCCATGGCAAGTGGGTGACGCCCGGGATCATCGACGTCCACTCGCACCTCGGCGACTATCCCAGCCCCTCGGTCGAGGCGCTCCAGGACGGCAACGAGGCGACCGGCCCGGTCCGGCCCGAAGTCTGGGCCGAGCACAGCGTCTGGCCGCAGGATCCGGGCTTCAGCCGGGCTCTGGTCAACGGCGGCATCACCGCGATGCAGATTCTCCCCGGCTCGGCCAATCTGTTCGGCGGCCGCTCGGTGGTGATCAAGAACGTCCCGGCGCGGACCGTCCAGGGGATGAAGTTCCCGGGCGCGCCCTACGGCCTCAAGATGGCCTGCGGCGAGAATCCCAAGCGGGTCTACGGCAGCCGCAACCAGATGCCCGGCACCCGGATGGGCAATGTCGCCCTGATGCGCGCGACCTGGGCGAGGGCCCAGGAATATAAGCGCAAGTGGGACAATTACGAAAAGAATGGCGGAGAGATGCCCACCCGCGACCTCGCCATGGACACGCTCCGCGGAGTCCTCGCCGGCGAGATCCTCATCCACAACCATTGCTACCGCGCCGACGAGATGGCGATCATGATCGACATGGGCAAGGAGTTCGGCTTCCACGTCTCGGCCTTCCACCACGCGGTCGAGGCCTACAAGATCGCCGACCTCCTGAAGGCCAACAACATCTGCGCGGCGATGTGGGCGGACTGGTGGGGCTTCAAGATGGAGGCCTATGACGCGGTCAACGAGAACATCCCGCTGGTCCACAATGCCGGTGCCTGCGCGATCGTCCATTCCGACGATCCCAACGGCATCCAACGCCTGAACCAGGAAGCCGCCAAGGCGCTCGCCAGCGGCCGGCGCATAGGGATCCAGATATCGGACGAAGTGGCCTGGACCTGGCTCAGCTACAATCCCGCCAAGGCGCTCGGAATCTCCGACAAGACCGGCAGCCTCAAGCCCGGCAAGATGGCTGACGTCGTGCTTTGGAACGGCGATCCGTTCAGCGTCTACACCCGGCCCGAGCGGGTCTGGATCGACGGCGCCCTGATGTACGACGCCAACGATCCGAAACGCCGCCCGGTCAGCGATTTCGAGCTCGGCCAGCCCGGCGAAGGGGATGTGAAGTGATTCGGCTCGTCAGCGGAGCGGGTGCGCTCCTCCTCGCCCTCACCTCCGGAAGCGCGCTCGCCCAGACCGTCGCGATCACCGGCGGGACGGTGGCGCTCGGCGACGGCTCGGAGCCGATCGAAGGCGGGACGGTGGTCATCCAGAACGGACGGATCGTCGCGGCGGGGCGCAACGTCGCGATTCCGGCGGGCGCCCAGCGGGTCGATGCGACCGGCAAATGGGTGGCTCCCGGGATCGTCGCCGGTTTCTCGCGGGTCGGGATCGTCGAGGTCGACGCGGTCAGCGCGACCAACGACGTCGCCGCCAACAATTCGCCGTTCAGCGCCGCGATCGACATCGCCCCGGCGATCAACCCGCGCACCACGGCGATCGCGGTCAGCCGCGCCGGTGGGGTCACCCGGGCGATCGTCGCGCCGGGGACGGCGAAGAGCATCTTCGCCGGCCAGGGCGCCGTGATCGACATGGGCAGCGACATGGACGCGGTGACCCGCGCCCGCGCCTTCCAGTTCGTCGAGATGGGCGAGACCGGCGCCGACGAGGCCGGCGGAAGCCGCCCGGCCGCCTATGTGCTGTTCCGAAACGCGCTTCGCGAAGCGCGCGACCTCGGCCGGGTCACCTCGCCGATCGCCGGCGGGCGCGGCGCGGTGCGCGAGCCGCGGGCGAACGACCAGCGCGACCTTCCGCTCGAGACCTCGCCGGACAATCGCCTGCTCTCGGCCGGCGCGACCCGTCCCGACGACGTGCTCCTCACCCGCTTCGACGCCGCCGCCCTCGTTCCGGTGCTGCAGGGGCGGCAGCTGCTCTTCGTCCATGTCGAGCGGGCGAGCGACATCCTCCAGGTGCTGGCGCTCAAGCGCGAATTCACCAACCTCAGGCTGGTGCTGGTCGGCGCCACCGAAGGCTGGACCATCGCCGACAAGATCGCCGCCGCGGGCGTCCCCGTCATCGCCAACGGTCTGAACGATCTCCCCGCCACCTTCGAGCAGCTCGCCGCGACCCAGTCCAACGTCGCCCGGATGCGCGCGGCCGGGATCAAGGTCGCGCTCGGAATGATCAACGACGACGAGGCCCGCCAGGTGCGGCTGGAACGCCAGCAGGCCGGCAATCTCGTCGCCGTCGGCCGGGTGCCGGGCGCCTCGGGCCTGAGCTGGGGCGAGGCGCTTGCGACGATCACCTCGGCGCCGGCCGAGGCGGTCGGGATGGGCGGCGAGATCGGCTCGCTTCGGCCGGGCCGCCGCGCCGACGTCGTCATCTGGTCGGGCGATCCGCTCGAGAACAGCTCCGCGGCCGAGGTCGTGCTGATCGACGGAGTCCAGCAGCCGCTCGATAATCACCAGACCAAGCTGAGGGACCGCTACCGGACGCCGACCGAGGGCGATCTGCCCAAGGCCTACGAAAGGTGATCGGACTCGCCAGTCTCGCGCTGGCGACCCTCGCCTTCGTCGGCACCCACCTCGCCATGTCGCACCCGCTTCGGGTGCGGCTCGTCCAGCAGCTCGGCGAGCAATGGTTCGCGGCGCTCTATTCGGCGGTGTCGATCGTCACCCTGGGCTGGATGATCCTCGCCTACCGGGCGGTGGAGAAAGGCTTCCCGATCTGGCAGGCGCCGCCCTGGGCGTGGTGGGTCGCCTCGGGCGTCATCCTTCTCGCCTGCATCCTCCTCGCCGGATCCTTCTTCGGAAACCCGGCCTTCCCCCAGCCCGGCGCCAAGCCGACGAAGGCGAGGGCAGCGACCGGCATCTTCGCGGTCACCCGCCACCCGATGAACATGGCCTTCATCCTCTGGGCCCTCGTCCACATCGCCCTGTGGGGGAGCGTCGAGAACCTCATCGTCGCCGGCGGAATCCTCCTGCTCGCTTTGCTCGGCTCGTTCGGCCAGGACCACAAGAAGCTCAACGTCGTCGGCGAGCCCTGGCGCGCCTGGATGGAGCGGACCTCGTTCCTGCCCTTCGCCGCTTTGCTCTCCGGCCGGGCAAAATGGAGCGGGCTCAGGGAAGCCTGGCCGGCCTTGCTGATCGGCCTCGCGCTGTGGCTGGCGATCACCTGGTTCCACGCGCCGGAAGTATCGCCGGTCGCGCGGCTGCTCGGCTGACGACGGGAAAAAGGGGACAGTCCCCTTTTCCGCCTCGTCGGAGCCTTTCCAAAAAAGGGGACTGTCCCCTTTTTTGAGGCCCTAAGCGCTCTCGCCCTCCGTCAGCAGCCGGTCCTGCTCGGTGGCCGGCTCGGCGTCGAAGCCGGTGCGGCGCGCCACCGTCGCGGTGGTGGCGACGTCCATGGCGACGTTGCCGGTGGTCCGGACGATGTCGGGAAGGGTCTCGACCGCGACGAGAAGGACGAGCGGCTCGATCGGCACTCCCATGGCGAGGCAGATGGGGGCGATCGAGCTGATATAGGTGATCGAGCCGGGCAGGCTGATCGCGCCCAGAGTCGTGGTCGAGGCGAGGGCGACTCCGGCCGCCATCTGCATCGGCGAGAGCTGGATGCCGTACCAATTGGCGACGTAGATCGCGACGGCGAGGTTCATCGCCGGCCCGGTCGCCCGGAACAAGGCGACGGCGAGGGGCAGGGTGACGCCCGACGCCGCGACCGGGATCCCCAGCTTCTCGGAGCCGCGAAGCATCGCCGGGAGCGAAGCGAGCGAGGATTGCGTGCTGATCGCCACGGCATGGGCCGGACCCACGGCTCGGGTGAAGGCAAGGAAGCCGAAACGCCCGCCGATCATCGCCAGCGGCCAGGCCGCGAACCAGACCACGCAGCCGACCGCCGAGACGATCAATATGTAATGGAGGAGCGCTCCGAAGGCGGAGCCGCCGGCCCGGGCCCCGACCACATAAGCGAGCGCGAAGACTCCGATCGGGGCGAGCCAGAGCACCCAGTTGACCACCACCAGCATGACGTCGGCGACCGCCTGGAAGAAGAGGGCGAGATGCTTGCGCGGCTCTTCGGGCAGCTGGGTCATCGCGAAGGCGAAGACGGTGGTGAAGAACATCAGGGGCAGGATCTGGTCGTTGACCGCCGCCGACAGCGGATTGGTCGGGACGACCGAGCGGACGAACTGGCTCAAAGTCGGAATCTCGCCGACCTTGCCGGTCGAGGCGGAGAGCGCGCCCTTCAGCGCCTCGCCGGCGCCGCCGGGCATCGGGAACAGCTTGAGCAGGAGCGGAGTCAGGAAGGCCGCCATGATGGCGCCGCTCCACAACACGATCATGAACAGGAGCACGGCCCGGCCGGCGAGCCGGCCCGACCGCGCCGCCTCGGCCGACGCGGCGATTCCGTTGATCAGCAGGGCGACGATCAGAGGCACGATCGTCATCCTCAGAGCGTCGAGCCAGAGCCCGCCGACCGGCTCGAGGATCGCGATCGCCCGCGGCGCGACGACGAGCTGGGCGGTGAGGATGCCGAGCAGGAGCCCGAGGCCTAAAGCGGCGAGGATGCGTGTGGCTTGCGACATCCAGGATGCTTAGCGGGCGGGAAGGGGAGGGGGAAGGTAGCTGGAGAACCGTCATTCCCGCGAAAGCGGGAATCCAGCCGGCGGCGGAGCTGCGCCGAGGCGGTTCTGGATCCCCGCTTACGCGGGGATGACGGGGATGGCCTTCCCGCGCTATTCAGCCTCCAAAGCCTCAGGGGATTCCATGACTCGCAAATTCTTCGGCACCGACGGAATCCGCGGACGGACCAACCAGTTGCCGATGACGGCCGAGATGGCGCAGCGCGTCGGCCAGGCGGCGGGGGCGCATTTCCTTCGCGGCGCCCATCGCCACCGGGTGGTGATCGGCAAGGATACCCGGCTCTCGGGCTACATGATGGAGACCGCGCTCATCTCCGGATTCACCAGCGTCGGGATGGACGTGGTGATGGTCGGGCCGGTGCCGACGCCGGCGGTTGCGATGCTGACCCGCTCGATGCGCGCCGATCTCGGCGTGATGATCTCGGCCAGCCACAACCCCTATGTCGACAACGGCATCAAATTGTTCGGGCCCGACGGCTACAAGCTCTCCGACAAGGACGAGGCGGCGATCGAGCGGCGGCTCGACAAGGAGCCCAAGCTGGTCGACGCCTCGCTGATCGGCCGCTCGCGCAAGATCGAGGACGCGCGCGGCCGCTACATCCACTTCGCCAAATCGACCTTCCCCGAGGAGCTCCGGCTCGACGGCCTCAAGATCGTCGTCGATTGCGCCAACGGCGCCGCCTATCAGGTCGCGCCCTCCGCTTTGTGGGAGCTGGGGGCCGACGTGGTGGCGATCGGGGTGTCGCCCAACGGCACCAACATCAACGACGGCTGCGGCTCGACCGCGCCCGCCGCGCTCCAGGCGCGGGTCGTGGAGGAAGGCGCGCATATCGGGATCGCCCTCGACGGCGACGCCGACCGGCTGATCATCGTCGACGAGAAGGGCCGGATCGTCGACGGCGACCAGCTGATGGCCCTGATCGCGATCTTCTTCGCCCGCCGCGGCCTTCTCGAAGGCGACGGGATCGTCGCGACCGTGATGTCCAACCTCGGCCTCGAGCGCTTCCTCGCCACCAACGGCCTCGAGCTGGTGCGAACCCAGGTCGGCGACCGCTACGTGCTCGAAGCGATGCGCGAGCGCGGCTTCAACGTCGGCGGCGAGCAGTCCGGCCACATCATCCTCTCCGATCATTCGACCACCGGCGACGGCCTGATCGCCGCCCTCCAGGTGCTCGCCTGCCTGGTCGAGGACGGCCGGCCGGCGAGCGAGCTCCTCCACCAGTTCGATCCGCTCCCGCAATTGCTCAAGAACGTCCGCTTCGACGGCGGAGCCCCCCTCGAGGCGGCGGGGGTCAAGTCCGCCATCGCCTCGGCCGAGCGGCGGCTGGAGGGCGTCGGCCGGCTGGTCATCCGCAAGTCGGGAACCGAGCCGCTGATCCGGGTGATGGCCGAGGGCGAGGACGAGTCGGTGGTCGAGGAGGTGGTCGACAGCATCTGCGAGGCAGTAAAGGCGGCGTGAGCACCACCCGTCATTGCGAGCGAAGCGAAGCAATCTACACGTCTCCGCTGCCGCAGACTGGATTGCTTCGTCGCTTCGCTCCTCGCAATGACGGAGGGCGGTGATGCTCGAGCTTCGTCCGGACTGCGAACGCTGCGGGCGCGACCTTCCGCCCGACGCCCGGGACGCCCGTATCTGCACCTTCGAATGCACCTTCTGCGCGGAATGCGTCGAGGGGCCGCTGGCGGGCGTCTGCCCCAATTGCGGCGGCAATTTCGAGCCGCGCCCAATCCGCCCGGCCCATCTGCTCGAGCGGCACCCGCCCTCGACGGTGCGCAAGGGGCCGCGATGAACGAGGCGGTGCCGAAGCCGCCGCGAATCCTCGTCATCGCCGGCTCGGACAGCGGCGGCGGGGCGGGAATCCAGGCGGACATCAAGACGATCACCATGCTCGGCGGCTTCGCCACGGCGGCGGTCACGGCGATCACGGCCCAGAACACGCTCCGCGTGACAGAGGTGATGCCCGTTCCGCCGGCCATGGTGCTGGCGCAGATCGATGCGGTCGTGTCCGACATCGGAGTCGACGCCGTGAAGATCGGGATGATCGGCTCGGCCGAAACGGCGCAGGCCGTGGCGGAGCGGCTGGAGACTCTGGCGGTGCCGATCGTCTTCGATCCGGTGATGGTCGCGACCAGCGGCTCCGAGCTCGCCGACGCCGCGACGATCGCCGCGTTCGAGCGGCTGATGCGGATCGCCTCGGTGGTCACGCCCAACATTCCCGAGCTCGAGGCGCTGGGCGGCGCGGACGCGGTGCTAGCGCACGGCTGCCACCTCCTCGCCAAGGGGGGGCATGGCGAGGGGGCGGAGATCGTCGACGCGCTTCTCTCCCCGGGTGGCGCGCGGCGGGAACTGCGGGGCAAGAGGTTCGAAACGACCGATACCCACGGCACCGGCTGCACGCTGGCGAGCGCGCTCGCCTGCGGGCTCGGCGCCGGGCTTTCGATCCAGCAGGCGTTCGAGCAGGCGGTACGCTTCGTCCGGATCGCCATCCTCGAGGCGCCCGGCTTCGGCTCGGGCCACGGGCCGATCGGTCATCAGGCCGTCACCGACTTTCGCTGGGACGATTACGAACCGGAGGATCCGACCGCCTGGCTCGGCGGCGTCAGCCGGATGAACCTCAACCAGGTGACCCTTCCAGCCGAGGATTACGCGGCCTCCGTCGCTTTCTACGCGGCGCTCGGGCTCCGGCAGATCGTCGATTCGCCGCCCCGATACGCGCGCTTCGAATGCCCTGGCGGGGCGACGCTTTCGATCCATGTCGAGGCGGGGCGGAAGGCCGGCGACGCGACGATCTATCTCGAAAGCGACGAGCTCGACGCCTGGGTCGAGCGGCTGAAGGCCGCCGGGATCGCGTTCGAGACGGGCCCTGAGGACCAGAGCTGGGGCTGGCGCGAGGCGCATCTCAGCGACCCGGCCGGCAATCGCCTCTGCCTCTACCGCGCCGGCCGCTACCGCCGCTTCCCGCCCTGGCGGACCTAACCGTCATCCCGGCGAAAGCCGGGACCCAGGAACAAGATCCTTCCCGGAAATGCTTCGGCCCCTGGGTCCCGGCTTTCGCCGGGATGACGTTAATCCACAGAAATTCTCGCACAGGGCTCTGGCCGATCGGGGCCGCCCGCTCTAGCCTGCGCCCCTATGGCCCGCCCCTGCTTCAAGCTCGAGAAGGTCTATCCCGACCCCGTCGCGGGAGTCGACGAGGCCGGCTGCGCGCCGCTCGCCGGGCCGGTCGTCGCCGCGGCGGTGATCCTCGACCGGGAGAAATTCCCGCGCGGGATCGACGATTCGAAGGCGCTTCCCGCCGCCACCCGCGAGGCGATCTGCGCCAAGCTCTACAAGGTGGCGCGGGTCGGCGTCGGGCTCGCCACCGTCGAGGAGATCGACCGGATCAACATCTTCTGGGCGCGGATGCTGGCGATGAGCCGGGCCGTCGACGCGCTCGGGCTCGATCCCGCGATGATCCTCGTCGACGGCAATCGCTGCCCGAAATGGGAGCGGCCGTCGGTCTCGATCGTCGCCGGCGACACCAAGTGCCGTTCGATCGCCGCCGCCTCGATCGTCGCCAAGGTCACTCGCGACCGGATCATGAGCGATTATGCCAAATCGCATCCCGGCTATGGCTGGGAGACCAACAAGGGCTACGGAACGCCCGAACATTATCGCGGCCTCGACGCGCTCGGCCCGACCCCGCTCCATCGCCGAAGCTTCGCGCCCGTGCGCCAGTATCTGGCGATCCGCGACGGCACGACCGCAGTGGGCTCGCAGCAGCTGATCGACCTCTAGGGTCCGTACTCAATACCGGCAACGGCCGTGACGGAGCCGATTTTGGGCCAGGGCGAGGAGCGAGGAGGGAGCGATGCTAACGCATCGTGACCGACGAGGGACGAAGCCCTGGCCCAAAAGCGGCCCGCCGCTTCGCGGTCGCCCGGAGAAGGCCGCCGGCTACGTCGGGCCGCTTGTCCGGGCAACCAGCCCGGCCTGCGCATTCCTCCTTGCCGACGGCCTTCTCCGGGCGATCCCGACCATTGCGGGTATCGAGTACGGACCCTAAAGCGTTTCGGCGCGCAGGGGGCGCGAGAGCAGGCGCTCCACGACCGTGTCGACGGCGGCGGCCCCGGACAGCAACGCGCACACCGCGGCGACGATCGGCATGTCGACGCCGTCGCGCTCGGCCGCGCGGTTCAGCACCGGCGCGGTGAAGGCCCCTTCCGCGACCGTCCGCCGGTCGGCGAGCAATTCGGCGGCGCTCCGCCCCTCGCCCAGGCCCTTGCCGAGGCTGAAGTTGCGCGAGGCGGTCGACGAGCAGGTGAGGACGAGGTCGCCGAGCCCGGACAGGCCCGCCAGCGTCTCGGCGCGGGCGCCGCGGGCGAGGCCGAAGCGAGTCATTTCGGCAAAGCCGCGCGAGATCAGCGCGGCGCGGGCGTTGCGGCCGAGGCCGCGCCCGTCGACGACCCCGCAGGCGATGGCGAGGACGTTCTTGACCGCGCCGCCTATCTCGGCGCCGACGACGTCGTCGGAGAGATAGGGCCGGAACCAGGGCCGGGCGATGCGGTCGCGCAGGCGCTCGCCGATTCCGGTATCCTCGATCGCCAGCGTCACGGCGGCGGGAAGCCGTGCGGCGACCTCGTGCGCGAAAGTGGGGCCGGAAGAATTGAGCGCGTTCGCCCAGCGGCAGTAGCATTGCCATCTTTTCCTCGAAATCTGCCCCCGCAGAGGGGATCGATATCCACTCCTTCAAGTCCAGACGATGTTCTCGAGGGTCGGTCGTTCCTTAGGCTTGTTGTAAAGCTATTCCAAGGTAAGGCTGTTATCTGGTTCTCGTAAAAATGTGGAAGCCGCCGGGGTGGGACCTGAGGAAATAGAACAGCAAAGCAAACGGAGCTAGGAACATAATGACGAGAATCAGAGACACACAAATGACGAAAACCCAATCGTGCCAGGTGTGGCGCCGCTGCTGTTGTTGGTCGCGAACCAGTAAATTGTAGTTGCGGCGGTTGGCCTTCCAGGCTATGTGCGCCATGTCGCCGACGACAGG
>JBJMTX010000039.1:0-41665 GCA_045811485.1 Allosphingosinicella sp. | reverse complement strand
CCCATGTCGGTCGCGACCGACATGGGCGACTGGCGCTCAATGAGCACACGCCGGACCAGCTCGCCTCGACTGCGCGGCGTCAATCTGGCATTCTTGTGGATGTTCATCCGGTCCTCCTGAGAGCCTGAAGCTTCGCAACCTCAGTCTGCTCGGCCCGGACCGGATGAACAACCTATGGAAACCTCACAGCTAGCTCGGGCGCACGTTCACCCGGACGGCGAAACGGCCGATGACCGAATCCTGGCCTTCCCACGCGCGCCACTGCTTGAACCGCAGCTCGGCGCTTCCCGGCACGAGCGCTCGAACCACGAAATTCACCTCGCCGCCGCCGCCCACCCCCGCTTTCGGGTAGGAAGGGCGTTCGTCGATCAGCTCGAGGATGGCCTCGTCGAGCGAGTCGACCTCCCAGCGATATCCCGTGGTCGCATTCTCCGGGAGGCGCAGGCTGAGAGTCTCGCCGGGGGCGACGTCGACCGTCGCTCCGTCGTCGGCGAGAGTGAGATCGGCCATGGTCGCTAAACTCCGCTGGGCCAGGGAAGTGCCGCCCGCATCCGCGGACGGCACTCCTGCCCGGTCGCAGCGCTTACAGCACCACGCCGTAGCTCTCGTTGTAGAAGGCCGCGTTGATATAGGCCTCGCTCGGATAGGCGAAGCCGTTGTCGCCCCAGGCCGTGCCCCAGCTGTTGCGGACGATGAAGCGACCGTCGGCGCGATAGCCGACCACCGCGACGGCATGGCCGCCGCGGACGGTGTTCGGCTGGAAGATGTCGAGCTTCCCGAGCGTGTCGTTGGCCCTGTCCCAGGTTCTGTCGACGTTGAGCCCGACCAGCAACGGACCATGGGTGGCCAGCCAGTTGCGCCAGTCCGGCAGGTTCCTGAACAGGTTGAAATAAGACGCGATCTTGCGAGTCGCAGCGGTGGCGTAGAAGCTGTCCTCGTTGCCGAGATAGAGGTTGGTGTTGACGTGGAACGGCAGCAGCGCCTCCGGCACGGCGCCGTATTTGCGCAGGATGTCCACCGCCGCCTTGAGGCTGGTCCCCGCGCCTTCGATGAAGGTTTCGGGCCGGGTGACGAACGTGTCGGTCTCCTTGCAGGCCATCCAGGTGAAGCGCGGCGAGAGCCGCTCGGCCTGACCCAGGCGGCCGGCCTTGACAAAATGGTAGCGAGCGACGCCGTCGGTCGAGCCCCAGCCAACGCAGGAGCCGGTCGCCTCCTGGTTGCCGACGTTCCACCACGCCGCCCGAAGGTCGACGCTCGCGGGAAGAGCGGCCGGCGGCGCCGCGATGGCTTGCGACTCGATCGCATGCTCCATGCGCCAATCGTTGACGACGTTGCGCGACGGGACGAGATTGCAGATCCGCCCCAGCTCCGGCGTCGAATTCTCCTTTGCCTTTCCCTTGGCCATGACCACCTCCTTCTCCGGCCGGAATTTCGGCACGATGGCCGTTGGTGTAGGACTTCGACCGGGACGACCCGCGTGACCGGCGTCACGCGACCGGAAGACTCGGGCAGGAGAAGAAGTTGTCGGACGGAATAAGGCCGCTTCGGCCCGGCGAGATCGCGCTGCTCGAGCCCGCCTTCGGCAGCCGGATCCCCTATGAGGCGGTTCGGCTCCGGCTCGGCCACGGCGGCAATCCCGCCGCGATGGCCGCTTTCCGCAACGGCAACACGGCGATCACGCTTCGCCGGAGAATCTACTTTCGAACCGATTACAGTGACGATTTCTCCACGGCTCCTGCACTCGCCCGATCGCTTCTTCACCACGAGATGGTTCACGTCTGGCAATATGCGAGCCACGGCGTTGTAGGCTTCCTCCTCCGCTATGCTCACGACCTCGCCGCCTGCCGGTTCCGCTCGTCCGCCGTGTATCGCTACAAAGAGGGCAAGACGCCGTTCGCCGCGGCGAGGCTGGAGGCCCAGGCGCAGATGGTCGGCGATTATTGTCTCGCCGACATCGTCGGCGACACCGGCCGCAAGCTGCGACTCGCGCAGAATCTGCGAGGAAGCGGCTTCTTCGGGTTCTAACCCGTGACCAGAGCGCGCTGATCCTCGCGGCCCATGGCCAAAAGGAATGGATCGCCCGCCTGCATTTCCTGGAAGTCGCGCTTCGACCTGAGGCCGCGCCATTCGATCGCGATCAGCGCCTGGGCGATGGCGCCGCCGAGCGTGTCGCCCGGGCCGAGCAGGATGATCCGGTCCGGCGCGTGCTCCTTGACCGCGACCTGGATCGCCCGCGTGAAATCGTAGGGCTCGAGGATCTGGGTGGCGAAGGTGTAATTGTGGAGCGCGGCCTCGGCGCTGGCGTGCGGCCGCCAGATATGGCCGCGGCCGTCGATCATCGGCAGCTTGGGGCTGCCGAACCAGCCTTCGGGAAGCTGGGCCAGCGCCGATTCGGACGAACCCCGCATCAGCGGCGTGTGGAAAGGGCCGTGATTGACCAGCCGCATCGGCTCGCGGGCCGGAGTCGGTGGCGCTTCGGCAAGCAAGGCCTCGAGCCCCGCCTCATTGCCGGCGAGGATGAGCATTCCGCCGAGGTCGATCGACAGGTGCAGCCTGGTTTCGGGCCGCGAATTTATGTCCCGCACCAGTGCCAGCACGGCGTCGCGGAGACCCCCGATCTCGCGCCAATCCTCGTCGAGGAGCGTGAGCAGGACCTGGCCGCCCGGCTCGCCGGCCTGGCTGTTCTCGCCCATTGCGTCGACGATCGCGAAGCCGTGCTCCGCGCTCACCGCGCCGCCGACCGCGAGCGTCGTGTACCAGCCCATCGAATTGCCGGTCGCGGCGACGACCTTGTGGCGCGCCGGGTCGACGGCGAGGAAGTCGGCATATGAGCTGGCGAAGATGAGCGGCGAGGCGATGTCGCCGCGGGTGTGAAGCGCGACGCTGAACCGGTCCGCCCCGTCCAGCTCGGAGAGGGTCGGCTGGCGTCGTTCGGAGCGCAGGCGGTCGAACTTGCCGATCAGCTCGGCCTTGTCGGAATGGTAGCGCTTCAGATAGCCGAGCTCGGCCTTTCCGTAGGTGCCCCGGCCCGGGCAGACGACGAGCGCCGCCTTCGGCTCAGCCACGGACCAGCTCCAGGGCCGCCGCGACGATCGAGTCGCGGCTCGGAAGCGTCAGGGTCGCGGCCCGCCCGAGCGGGATGAACGAATCCTCGGCGGTGAGCCGGCGGCAGTCGACCTCAGGCACGCGCTCCGCGAACAGGGCCATCAGCGCCTCGCTCTGCGAGCCGGTGCGGCGGCATTCGTCGACGATCAGCACTTTCGAGCAGCCTGCGGTCGCTTCGAGCAGGCCTTCCTCGTTGAGCGGCGCCAGCCATCGAAGATCGATCACCCGAAGATCGAGGCCGTGCGCATCGGCGAGGATCTTCTCGGCCTGGCGCGACAGGTAATAGCCGTTGGCGTAGCTCACGATGGCGAGGTCGGTGCCGCCGCCGTGAACGCCGGGCTCGCCGAAGCGGACCGGCTTCGCCGTACCGGGCGCGGCATAAGTCGAGGTCCACAAGGCGTCGCCCTCGGCGTGGAGATCGCGGGTCATGTAGAGGGCGATCGGCTCGACGAACACGATCACCCTCTGCTCCTCGAGCGCGAGCCGGGCGCATTCGCGGAGCATCCCGACCGCGTCGGCGCCGTTGCTCGGGCAGGCGAGGATCAGGCCGGGTATGTCGCGGAAGACGGCGAGGCTGTTGTCGTTGTGGAAATGGCCGCCGAAGCCCTTCTGGTAGCCGAGCCCCGCGATCCGGACGATCATCGGGTTGGTGTACTGGCCGCAGGAGAAGAAGCTGAGAGTCGCCGCCTCGCCGCGAAGCTGGTCCTCGGCATTGTGGACATAGGCGAGGAACTGGATCTCCGGGATGGCGAGGAGGCCGACATGGGCGGCGCCGATTCCGAGGCCGAGGATGCTCTGCTCGTCGAGCAGGGTGTCGATCACCCGGGCAGGGCCGAAGCGCTCGTGGAGCTTGGCCGTGACGTTGTAGACCCCGCCCTTGCGGCCGACATCCTCGCCGGCGACGATGATGTTGTCGTGCGCCAGCATCAGGTCGGCCAGCGCCCAGCTGAGCAGCCGCGCCATGTGCTGCGGCTTGTCCATCATCCCCTTGTCGCGCTCGAAGACCGAGTCGCGCCGCTCCGGCTCGGGCGTATTGGCGAGGACGGGCGGACGCTTCGGCGGGACGATGCTCGCCATCACGTCGCGGCTGGTGGTGAGCTTGGGCCGGGCGATCGCCTGCTCGGCGAGGCGGTCGAGGGACGCCTCGGTCTCGTGGTAGAGGTCGAGGATCTCGGCGGGCTTGAGCAGGTCCTGCTCGACCAGCAGGGCGGCGCTGTAGACGAGGGGATCGCGCTCCTCGTCCGCCTCGATCTGCGACTTGCTGAGATAGGTCGCCTGGACGTCCGAGCCGGCATGGCCGTAGAGCCGGACGCAATCCATGTGGAGGAAGACGGGCCTGCGCTGGCTTCGCGCGTGGCGGGCGGCTTCGGCCGCGCCGCGATAGGCGTCGACCATGTCGAGACCGCTGCAGTGGATGTAGCGGATCGCCGGCCGGTCCTGGAACGCCGCCTCGATCCAGCCGCGCGGAGTCCGCGTCGAGATTCCGATGCCATTGTCCTCGCACAGGAAGACGATCGGCATCGGCGTTCCCTGATAGGAGGCCCATTGCGCGGTGTTGAACGCGCCCTGGGCGGTCGAATGGTTTGCCGAGGCGTCGCCGAAGCTGGCCAGCACGATCGCGTCGCGCGGCACCGGCATGTCCTCCAGCTTCAGCGTCCTTGCGATTCCGAGGCTGAACGCGGCGCCGACCGCCTTCGGGAGGTGGGAGGCGATCGTGCTGGTCTGCGGCGGGATGTTGAGCGGCCTCGAGCCGATCACCTTGTGGCGGCCGCCCGAGATCGGGTCCTCGGCCGAGGCGGCGAAGGAGAGCAGCATGTCCCAGCAGGCGGTCTGGCCGGGAAGCGCCTTGGCGCGGTGGAGCTGGAAGGCGTTGGAGCGGTAGTGGAGGAAGGCGATATCGTCGATACGGAGCGCCTCCGCCACCGCGGCATTGTTCTCATGGCCCGAGCTGCCGATCGTGTAGAAACCCTCGCCCCGAGCCTGAAGCCGCCGCGACAGGCGGTCCATCTGCCGGCTCGCGACCTGGCTGTAGAACGTTTCGACCATCGCCTCGCGGGTAAGGCCGACCTCGTCAGGCCGAACCGTGCACAGCCGCCGCGGCAGCTTGCCGTCCCGCAGCTTGGCGAGGAACTTCTCGTGAATGGCCTCGGCAGCGTCCAATTCATAACTCCGTTCGGGATGAGCTCGTCGAAGCCCTCCCTCGGGGTGCCGGTAAGAGAAGGGAAGGCCTTCGACAAGCTCAGGCCGAACGGTTGGAGCGTGCGCGCACCGTGGACCCCTTGACCTGACGTTTACGTAAAGTAGGGAAGGTGGGACACCCAGCGGGAGGCGGATATGGCGAAGAGCGATTTTGTGGCGCGGGCGAACGAGAAGCAGGCCTGGCTGGCCGGCAAGCGCGTCAAGTTCGATTTCGGAAGCGAGGGAATCGCCATGCTCGACGGCGCCGCCGGCCAGGCGACCGAGGAGGACGGGCCCGCCGACACCACGATCAAGATCAGCTGGGACGATTTCGAGGCGATGGGCGAGGGCAAGCTCGACGGCATGACCGCCTTCATGCAGGGCAAGCTCAAGGTCGAGGGCGACATGTCCAACGCCATGCAGCTGCAGGGCGTGCTGGCGAAGCTGCGCTCCTGATCGCGGCGTCCCGCCGGAAACTGGGCGAGAGCCTGGCGAAGCTTTTCCTGACGATCCTGCCGTTGTCGGGCCAGGCTTCGTCAGCCGCAGAGCCGGCGGCGTCGAGCCCGGCCGTCGAGGCGGCGGACTATCGCTCCGACGCCCTCGCCATCGAGCCGCTGATAAACCATTATTACGCCTATCTCGATCGGTTCGAGGGAGGAAAGGCGCCGATCAGCGAGCGGCTTCGCGCCGAGGCGGCGCATGTGGCGGACCGGCGCGCCTTGCTCCACTACGCCGAGCGGGCCCTGCTCGCTTTGGCCGATCACCACGCCATCACCGGAGCGTCCTTCGCCGACAGCTGGGCGGTGGTTCCGAGCTATTCGGACCTGTGGATCGTCCGGGCGGGCGGCGACTATCTGGTCGACGCCGTGCGCGAGGGATCTCCCGCCGCCGCGGGGGGGATTCGTGCCGGGGACCGGCTCACCGCCGTGGCGGGAGTGCCTACGGACCAGGCGGTCGAGGCCTTCTGGGCCGATCTCGGCCTTCCGGTGACGGAAGAGCGGGCGTCCTTCGCCGCGCGTGTCCTCGCCGCGGGACGGCGCGACCGGCCCCGCGCCCTCAGCTTCCGCACCGGCAATGCCGCGCCCCGCGACGTCGTCCTCCCCAACCTCTACACGGTGGCTCCGGCGGACCGGCCGCCGCTGACCGCCACGCCCGGCCGGGGAGAGCTGACGATCCGGATCAACAATTCGCTAGGTGACGATTCCACCATCGCCGCCTTCGATTCCGCGATGGCGCAGGCCAAGGCGCGCGATACCGTCGTCATCGACCTTCGCGACACGCCCAGCGGCGGCAATACCAGCGTCGCGCGGGCGATGATGGGCTGGTTCGTCGACCGGCCGAGGGCCTATCAGATCCACAATCTGCCGGCGGAAGAGCGCGAGACCGGCGTTCCTCGCCAGTGGATCGAGCAGGTCCTGCCGCGTCACGGGGCCGGTCACAAAGGACCGGTTCAAGTGCTGGTCGGCCGCTGGACCGGAAGCATGGGGGAGGGATTGGCGATCGGCTTCGACGCGATCGGCGCGAAGGTGATCGGAGGCCCGATGGCCGGGCTGCGCGGCGCCGTCTACGACCACAGGCTGCCGAACAGCGGTCTGGTCCTGAAGCTCCCCACCGAGCGGCTGATGACGACCGACATGACGCCCCGCGAAGACTTCGCCCCGGGGAGGCGGCGCGCCCGCCATTAGCGCAGGCGGAAACGGATTGCCTCCGCGCCTCGCCGCCCGCATTGACGGTTCATGCTCCGCCTCTTCTACTCGCCCGGCGCCTGCTCGCTCGCCCCGCACATCGCGCTCGAGGAGGCCGGCGCCGGGTTCGAGGCCGTGCGTACGCCGATCGCGGAGAAAGCGCACAGGCGGCCCGAATATCTCGCGATCAACCCCCGCGGCCTGATCCCCGCGATCCATCTGAATGACGGCGTCGTCACCGAGAATATCGCGATCCTGAGCTATATCGGCCATCGCTGGCCGGAGGTCGCTCAACTGCCGCTCGACGATTTGCCGTCGCTGGCGAGGACCTATGAGCTCCTCTCCTTCTTCGTAACGACCGTCCATTATGGCGGCTTCGGCCCGATCTTCCGCGCCCGCGCCGCGGGGATCGAACGGCCCGAGGCGGAGGTGGCGGCGGACCGGGAACGCCTCCGCGGCCTGTTCGCGGAGATCGACGCCCTGCTCGCCCCGGGGCCGTGGCTGCTGGGCGAGCGCTACGGCCTCGCCGATCCCTATCCCCTGACCTTCCTGCGCTGGGCGCGGCGGCTGGAGCTCGACGTGGACTCTCATCGACACTGGACCGCCCATGCCCGACTCATGCTGGGCCGTCCTTCCGTCAAGCGGGCGCTGGCGCGGGAAGGTCTCGACCCCGCCGAATTCTAGGCCTGGCCGGTGAATCGCTCCCGCCAGTAGCGCGTGAAGAAGATGCCCTTGGGATCGCGCTCCGCCCGAAGCTTCAGGAAGTCGTCGAACATGGGCAGGCTGCGGCGATAATGCTCCGCCCAGGACGGGAAATCGTAGGCGGGGACGAACTTGCCCCAGTGGAAGCGGAACGGGATTCCGTTGTCCCGGAACAGGTCCCAATATTGCCGGTAGAAGCCGTCGGGCGCGTTGGGCTCGCCTTCGTTGCCGCGATACCAGAAGACGTCGAAGCGGACGACGCCGTCCTTATATTCGTCCGAGCCGTTTGAATAAGCGGGGCTCAGCCAGGCCTGGCTCGGCATCGTCGCGTAGATTTCGGTCGAATAGAAACCGACCGCGGGCTCGCCCTTGCCGACGAACATGTCGTTGAGCAGGTTCATGCAGCGCTGCGTATATTGCAGTGGAATCCAGATCTCGGTGAACTCCGTGCCGAGCAGGATGTCATCCGCCGTATTGTCCATCGGCAGGCTTCTCCAGTAATAATCGTCGAACAGGACCGGCTTGTTGCCCGTCATCGGCTGGAGGATGTTGAGCGCGGTCGGGAAGAGGCCCCGGATCAGCGTCGGCACGAGGATGAAGATCAGCGTCGGGATCGCCATGACCACGAAGATGACGATCGCGATCAGCGCCGCCCCGGCGACGGCGAGGACTCCGCCGCCCCACATCGCCGCCACGCACTGGACGAAGCGCGCATATGCGGTCAGCAGCTTGGGCATGACCGAGAAGCCCTTGTTGCCGAGCAGAAGGTAGACGATCGCTCCAGCCAGCTGCTCGAGCCAGCCGCCGAGGTCGGTGGCCAGCTCCTTATAGGGAACCGGCTTGTAGCCAAGGGGCGGCGGGCCCTCGATCCGGTTCGCCTGCCAGATCACGACTCGCTCCGCGCCCTTCTGCGGCCACCACATGATCCGGCTGTAATCCTTTGCCTGGAGGAACTGCTGGAGCGACGGCTTCCCTTCGGAGCCGCCTCCGAACAGGTCGATCGGGCAATCTATCAGGGTCACCGGGGTGGTGTCCTCGCGACCCTCGATCCGAAAGGTGGGCTTGAGCTTCAGGCGGAGCTTGGTGACGATTCCGAGCAGCCCCATCGACACCGCCGCGGCGCCGAAGATCGGGTCGTCGCGCTCGATCCAGCTCGCCTCGCCGCGGCCGTCGACGATTCGCAGGGCGGCGACATTGTTGAGATCGTGTTTCAGCGAGCCGCCGGCCGAGCCCGTCGCGGTGAATCCGCTGATCGTCTGATGGGTGATCCCGCCGAGATCGTTCAAAGCCCAGCCTTTTTCGAATATCTGGTAAAGAAGGCTGTTCTGAAGCGTCGCCTCGCCGATCGCATCGTACGGGTCGGCGCCGAGATGGATTCCGGCTTCGGCCTCGACGATCCCGCCCGCCTCGTCGATCCAGTCGAGGCCGATCATCTTGTCCATCGCGAGGTTCATGTTCGGGCCGGCCGGAGGCGTCCGGTTCAGGGTCATGTTGACGGGCTTGCCGTTTACCGGATCGGTGAAGATGCTCCACGCGGTCGAATGGGACGCGCCGCGAACCCGGATCTGGAGCCCGTTCGCCGCCGCATGCTTGACCAGAGCGACGACTTCATCCTCGCTCTTGGGATGATAATAGCCGTCGCTACCCTTTTGAATTATTTGCCCCTGGTCCATCGCGTATCTCCCCCGCCCGAGATGTAACCGGCCGACCGGCCGCCGTCGCGGCTTAATCGTCCATTTCGGATGATCGCGCCGAGTTGAAACCCGGTTCAGGTTTTCTTGACCTCGGTCGCCGGTCCGGCCTATCGCCGCCGCGTCCATTCCAGGAGCGGTGAATGCGAAAGACCTTTCCGGATGCGGCGGCGGCGCTCGACGGGCTGCTGTTCGACGGCATGACGATCTGCGCCGGCGGCTTCGGCCTGTGCGGTATACCCGAGCGGCTGATCGACGCGATCCGCGACAGCTTGGTCAAGGGCCTGACGGTGGTCTCCAACAATGCCGGGATCGACAATGAGGGCCTCGGCAAGCTTTTGAGGACTCGCCAGATCGGCAAGATGATCTCCTCCTACGTCGGCGAGAACAAGGAGTTCGAGCGGCAATATCTGGCCGGCGAGCTCGAGGTCGAATTCTGCCCGCAGGGAACCCTCGCCGAGCGTTGCCGGGCCGGGGGCGCGGGCATTCCGGGCTTCTACACGAAGACAGGGGTCGGGACGATCGTCGCCGAGGGCAAGGAGACCAAGGTCTTCGACGGCGAGGAATTTGTGCTCGAGCGCGGAATCCGCGCCGACCTCTCGATCGTCAAGGGCTGGAAGGCCGACGAGGCCGGCAACCTCGTCTTCCGCAAGACGGCGAGGAACTTCAACCAGCCGATGGCGACCGCGGGCAAGGTCTGCGTCGCCGAGGTCGAGCAGATCGTACCGGTCGGGAGCCTCGATCCGGACTGCATCCACCTGCCGTCGATCTACGTGAAGCGAATGATCCTCGGCGCCCCTTACGACAAGCGGATCGAATTCCGGACGACCCGGGCAAGGGAGGCCGCCTGATGCGTCGCGCTTTTGCTGCGGCACTCGCCGCGATCGCCTGCACAGCTTCGGCGGCCGGCGCCCAGACGGCTCCCCCTTTCAGCCCGGGCCTGCAATATACCTACGGGTCGGGCGAAGGCGCGGCGATCAGCATCCAGGCTTGGAGAGCGCTCACCGATTATGTCTCCCACCGGGTCAAGCGGCGTCCCGTCGACAGCGTGGTGCTGAAGCCCGGGGCGAGCCTCGCCGCTCCCGCTTTCGTCCCGTGCGGCAGGAAGCCCTTCGCCGCGGTGTTCGACGTCGACGAGACCGTGCTTCTCAATCTCGGCTTCGAATATGATTCGGCGAGCGGCACGCCTTACTCCGACGCGCGCTGGGACGAATGGGAGCGTACCGGCGCCCGCCAGGTGAGGCCGGTGCCGGGCGCCCGCGAGGCGCTCGCCGCGCTCCGCGCCATGAACGTGACGGTAGTGTTCAACACCAATCGCCTCGCCGCCAACGCCGCGGCCAACCAGGCGACGATCGAAGGCGCCGGCCTCGGCCCGGCGAAGCATGGCGATACGCTCTACCTCAAGGGGGACGATTCGCTCGGCACCAACAAGGACGGGCGGCGGGCGATGATCGCCGATCGCTTCTGCGTGATCGCCATGGGCGGCGACCAGCTCGGCGATTTCAGCAACCTGTTCGCCATTCCCTCGGTGCGGGACCGTCGCGATTCAACGGTCGAGTCGCCCATCGCCGCCAAATGGGGCGCGGGCTGGTTCGTGCTTCCGAACCCGGTTTATGGCACCGGGCTCAAGGGCAATATCGACGAGGTGTTTCCCGAAGACACGCACTGGCCCACGACGGGGGAGAAACGCTAAGTGCCCTGGGACCGCAACCAGATGGCCGCGCGCGCCGCGAAGGAGCTTCGCGACGGCTATTACGTCAATCTCGGAATCGGCATCCCGACGCTCGTCGCCAACAACATCCCGGCGGGGATGGAGGTGACCCTGCAGTCCGAGAACGGGATGCTCGGCATCGGGCCCTTTCCCTATGACGACGAGGTCGATCCGGACCTGATCAACGCCGGCAAGCAGACGATCAGCGAGCTCAAGTCGTCGAGCTATTTCTCCTCCTCCGACAGCTTCGCGATGATCCGCGGCGGCCATATCGACCTGACCGTGCTCGGCGCGATGGAGGTGAGCGAGGGGGGCGACATCGCCAACTGGATGATCCCGGGCAAGATGGTGAAGGGCATGGGCGGCGCAATGGACCTCGTCGCCGGAGTCAAGAAGATCATCGTCGTCATGGAGCATAGCTCCAGGAACGGCGATCCCAAGTTCATCCCGCAATGCACCCTGCCGCTCACCGGCCGGAACGTCGTCGACATGATCGTCACCGACCTTTGCGTCTTCCACCGGCCGGACCATGACAGCCCGTTCCGGCTGATCGAGCTGGCGCCGGAGGTGACGGCGGAGGAAGTGGCGTCGAAGACGACGGCGCATTACGAGGCGTGACCGGCGGGGCTTTTACTCCGAAGCTGATCACCACGTTGCGCGAGGGCTATGGCGCCGCCCGCATCAGGGCGGACGCGCTGGCGGGGCTCACCGTTGCCATCGTCGCTCTCCCTCTCGCCATGGCGGTCGGCATCGCCAGCGGCGCCTCGCCGCGCGAGGGGCTGGTCACCGCGGTCATCGCCGGGTTCCTTATTTCGGCGCTCGGCGGCTCGCGCGTCCAGATCGGCGGGCCCACCGGCGCCTTCGTCGTCATCGTCGCCGGAATCATCGCCGCGCACGGCTTTTCAGGGCTGGTGCTTGCCAGCCTGCTGGCCGGATTTATCCTCATTGGCGCCGGTTACGCGGGCGTGGGACGGCTGATGCGCTTTGTGCCGATGCCGGTCGTCACCGGTTTCACCGCTGGTATCGCGGTGATCATCGCCTCCAGCCAGATCGGCGACTTCCTCGGCCTGCGGGCCGGCAGCGTGCCCGCGGAATTCCTCGAGAAATGGGCGGCTTATCTGGCGGCGTTCGGCACCACCAATGGGAGCGCGCTGGCGCTCGGCGCTGCCACGCTCGTTCTGATCCTGCTGCTTCGGCGCTTCGTGCCGCGGCTGCCCGCCTACCTCCTCGCGATTGCTGGGGCCACTCTCGCCGCCTTTTTGCTGCACCTGCCGGTGGAGACGGTCGGCGACCGCTTTCCCGATATGCCGACAGGGCTGCCGGCACCGCAGCTGCCGCACATGTCGCTGGAGCTGGTCCGCGAGGTCTTGCCAAGCGCCTTCACCATCGCCTTTCTCGCCGGCATCGAGGCCCTTCTCTCCGCAGTCGTCGCCGACGGAATGACCGGATACCGGCACCGTTCAGGGCAGGAGCTGGTCGGAATGGGCGTCGCCAACATCGCCTCGGCGGCGTTTGGCGGCCTCCCGGCAACTGGAGCCATCGCCCGCACTGCCACCAACATCCGCGCCGGCGCACAGACGCCGCTGGCGGGCATGTGGCACGCGGCCTTCCTGCTCCTGTTCATGCTGCTGGCCGGCAGGCTGATCGCCTACGTACCGATGACGACGCTCGCGGCGGTGCTGCTGATGGTCGCCTGGGGGATGAGTGAGGTCGACCGCTTCCGAGCGCTCCTGCGCAGCGATCCGGGTGAGCGCGCTCTGCTCATCCTCACCTTTCTGCTGACGGTGCTCGTCGACCTCACCGTGGCGATCGGAGTCGGCGTCACTCTGGCGGCCCTCCTCTTCATGCGTCGGATGAGCGAGCATGCGGGGCTGGTGCCGGTCGATCCCGACGAGGCGCCGGAGCAGCGCGAGCGGCTTCCGCCCGGTGTCGAGGTGCTGCGCTTTAGCGGGCCCATCTTCTTCGGGGTGGCGAGCGAGATGATCGAGGCGCTGCGCCGCGTCGGGCAGCGGCCGAAGACGGTGGTGCTGCGCATGGAGCAGGTGCCGTATATCGACGCCACCGGCGCCAATGCGCTGGAAACCTTCGTGCGGCAGGCGGCGCGCGGCGGCACCGAAATCTGGCTCTGCGGAATGCAGCGCCAACCGCTCGATTTCCTCGCGCGGATGGAAAGACCTTTCGCCGGCGCCCGCCGTTCGCTCACCTATGAAGGGACGCTTCGGCGGCTGAGCGGCGAATGAGAATCCTGCTGACCGGCTCCTCCGGCTGGCTCGGCCGCTTCCTGGCGCCGCGCCTGCGCGAGGGCGGGCACGAGGTGACCGGCCTCGACGTCGCGCCCGGCCCCGACACCGCCTGCCTCGGCTCGGTCGCCGAGCGCACGCTGATCGAGCGCGTCTTCGCCGACCACCGCATCGACGCCGTCGTCCACGCCGGCGCGCTGCACAAGCCCGACATCGTCCGCTATCCGAAACAGGCTTTCGTCGACGTCAATGTCACCGGAACGCTCAACCTGCTCGAGGCGGCCGTCGCCGCCGGTTGCGATCGCTTCGTCTTCACTTCGACTACTTCGCTGATGATCTCGGAATCGGTCCGCGCCGGCAAGTCGGGCGGGGCGACGCGCGCGGCCTGGCTGAGCGAGGATTTCGGTCCGCTCGAGCCGCGCAACGTCTACGGGGTCACCAAGCGCGCCGCCGAGCAGATCTGCGCCCTTGTCCACCGCGAGCGCCGCCTGCCTGTCGTCATCCTCCGCACCGGCCGCTTCTTCCCGGAGGAGGACGATACCCACCGCCACCTCGACGGCCGGAACATCAAGGCCAACGAGTTCCTCAACCGCCGACTCACCGTCGAGGATTGCGCCGAGGCGCATGTCGCGGCGCTGGAGAAGGCGCCCGGCATCGGCTTCGGCCTCTACATTGTCGCCGCCCCGCCGCCCTTCGTTGGGGCGGACGCCGAAGCGCTGATCGAGGACGCGCCAGCGGTGATCTCGCGCTACTTCCCCGAGGCGGCCGAGATCTATGCCGGTGCCGGCTGGCGGCTTCCGGACCATATCGACCGGGTCTACGATCCGTCCCGGGCCGAGCGCGAGCTGGGCTTCCGCGCCCGCACCGATTTCGCCGCAATCCTCGCCGCGCTCGCCGAGGGGCGGCCATTGCCCTTCGTTCACGATCCCTCTTATGTCTCGCCCAAGGAAGGGCCCCCGACATGATCAAGAAACTGACCGCAATCGCCGTTGCCTGGCTGGTGCTGGGCGGAATGCAGGCGCCTGCGCCGGCGGCGCAGCTCGAAATGTGGCGGCTCGATTGCGGCACGGTCGACGTCGGCAACCTCGCCATGTTCTCCGACACCTTCCTCTATGTCGGCCAGAAGAAGCGGCTGACCGACAGCTGCTACCTCGTCCGCCACGGCGAGAATTACCTGCTCTGGGATACCGGCCTCCCCGGCGAGCTGGCCGGCAAGACGGTGTCCGCGGACGGGATGGTACTGACCGTCGGCCGAACCGTCGTCGACCAGCTCCGCCAGATCGGAATCCGGCCCGAGCAGATCAATTTCGTCGGAATCAGCCACCGCCACGACGACCATACCGGTCAGGCCGCCGATTTCCCCAAGGCGACCCTGCTGATCGGCGCCGAGGATTTCGAGACGGTGAAGGGCCGGCCCGAATCGGCGCCGCGCTTCGCTCCGTGGATCAAGGGCGGCGGCAAGGTCGAGAAGGTGCAGGGGGACCATGACGTGTTCGGCGACGGAAGTGTCGTCATGCTCGACACGCCCGGCCACACCGAGGGCCATCATTCGCTGCTCGTCCGGCTGCCGAGGATGGGACCGGTGCTTCTGACCGGGGACCTCTGGCACTTCGCCGAGAATGTCCGCAACCGCGGAGTCCCGAGCTTCAACACCGACCGCGCCCAGACCCTCGCCTCGATGGACCGCTTCGATCGGATCGCCCGCCAGCTCCATGCCCGGGTGATCATCCAGCACGAGCCCGCCGACATCGCCAAGCTCCCCCTCTTCCCAAAGTCGGCTCAGTGAGGTTTGACAACTTAACAAATTCATTGTATTTTGTTCTACGACCAATCGCAAAACGAGAAAGCGATGAACGCCCCGCCTCCCGATTTTAGTTCGTCCGACGACAAGGCGCACTTCGTGGACCTGCTTGAGCGTGCCGAGGCCGCGAAGCGCATGCCCATGAAGCGCAAGCTGACTCCTGAGGAGCGATTAAAATCCTGGGAGGAATGGCGGGAAATCCGGCGCAAGAACAACATAACTCTCGGACCGGACCTCACGATCAAGCAACTGATCGAGGAAGGCCGGCGCTATTAATGGCCTTCGTTCTCGACGCGTCGCTTACGCTGGCGTGGCATTTCGAGGACGAAGGCCGTGACTCGGTGGAGACCCTCGCCGACCGCGCGCTGATCGAAGGCGTCGTCGTTCCTCACCACTGGTTCCTGGAAGTTTCGAGCGGACTGGTCCGTGGCGAGCGGCGTCGGCGCACATCACCGGAACTGACTTTCGACTTTCTCGCGAGATTGGCTAGCCTTCCAGTGGAGGTCGATGTGATTGACCCCACCAAGGTAACTTCCGTCTTGATACCGCTTGCCCGAAAGTACCGCCTCTCCGTCTACGACGCCGCCTATCTCGAGCTCGCAGGCCGGCGCTCGCTTCCCCTTACGACCCTTGATTCTTCGCTTGCAGCCGCGGCCCGTGCAGTCGAAGTTGAGCTGCTCGCGGGAGAATAAGTTTGAAGGCTCTATTGTCGCATGCGTCCGGCACTCCCGAGACGCTCCGCCTGGACGAGGTGGAGGATCCGCAAGCCGGCCCGGGCCAGCTGCTCGTCCGGGTGAAGGCCTGCGCGATCAATTATCCCGACGTGCTGATGATCGAGGACAAGTATCAGTTCAAACCGCCGCGGCCGTTCGCGCCCGGGGGAGAGATCGCCGGTACCGTCGAGGCGGTGGGCGAAGGGGTTTCGGGCTGGGCCGAGGGCGACCGGCTGATCGCGATGATCGGCCATGGCGGGCTTCAGGAAAAGGTGCTGGTCTCCGCCGCCCAGGCGGTGCCGCTTCCGCCCGAGCGGAGCTTCGAGGACGGCTCCGCCCTGATCCTCACCTACGCGACTTCGATCCACGCTTTGCTCGACCGGGGACGGCTGAAGGCGGGCGAGACGCTGCTCGTGCTAGGCGCGGCCGGCGGGGTCGGGCTGGCGGCGGTCGAGCTCGGCAAGGCCTATGGCGCGCGCATCGTCGCGGCCGTCTCTTCCGAGGAGAAAGCCGAGGTCGCTCGCCAGGCCGGCGCCGACCTCGCCATCGTCTATCCGCCGGGGCCGTTCGACAAGGACGGCTCGAAAGCGCTCGCACAGCAGTTCAAGGAGGCGGTCGGCGGGGGCGGGGCGGACGTCATCTACGATCCTGTCGGCGGCGACTATGCCGAGCCCGCCTTGCGCTCGATCGCCTGGGAAGGGCGGTACTTGGTCGTCGGCTTCCCGGCCGGAATTCCGAGGCTGCCGCTCAACCTCACCCTGCTCAAGAGCTGCGACGTCTGCGGAGTCTTCTGGGGCGCGTTCGCGGCGCGCGATCCCAGGGCCAATGCCGCCCATATCGAGACCCTGTTCAAGCTGTGGCGCGAAGGGAAGATCGCGCCCAGGGTCAGCCGGACGTGGCCGCTCGATCAGGGCGGCGAGGCGATCGCGCACATGGCGGCGCGCAAGGCGGTCGGCAAGCTCGTGGTGACGATGGGCTGAGTCGCAGGCTGTCGTTCATCCGGGGGTCATTCGCCGCGGCCTATCGCGTCCGCGAACCACCCGGGGATGGGATTGTCGACGTCAGCAGCCGTTGAGCGCCCCTCCGCCGCCGCGCCCGGGAGACGCGGCGAGGGCCTTCGCATCGCCCTCTTTTCCGGCAACTACAATTGCGTGCGCGACGGCGCCAACAAGGCGCTCAACCGGCTCGTCGCCTTCCTTCTCGATGAAGGCGCGAAGGTCAGGGTCTATTCGCCGACCGTTCCGCAATCCGCCTTCCCGCCGGTGGGCGAGCTGGTTTCAGTCCCCTCGGTCGGGATTCCGCGGCGCCGCGAATATCGCTTGGCTTTGGGCCTCACCCGCCGGGTCAAAGAGGACATCGTCGGCTTCCGGCCAACGCATTTCCACCTCTCGGCGCCCGACCTTCTCGGGAGAAGCGCCCAGCGGTTCGCCCGAAGGCTCGGGATCCCGGTGATCGCGAGCTTCCATACCAGGTTCGAAACCTATCTCGGCTATTACGGCCTGCAATTCCTGGTTCCCGCGGCCGAGCGGAATCTCAAATCCTTCTACGCCGGGAGCGACTGGGTGCTCGCCCCGAACGATGCCATGGCCGAGTGGCTTCGCGCCGACGGCCGCTGCGACCGCGTCCGGATCTGGAGCCGCGGAGTCGATCGCGAACTCTTTACGCCGGAGCGCCGCGATCTCGAGTGGCGGCGAGCCCGCGGCTATCGCGACGGCGACATGGTCGTGATGTTCTTCGGCCGGCTCGTCGTCGAGAAGGGCCTGGAGACGTTCGCCGCGGCGGTCGAAATGCTTCGGGCGCAGGGCCACTCTCTGCGTCCGCTCGTGGTTGGGGACGGACCGGCGCGCGCCTGGCTCGAGGAGCGGCTGCCCGATGCGCTCTTCACCGGCCACCTCGAGGGCGACGAGCTCGGCCGCGCGGTCGCCAGCGCCGATATCCTGATCAATCCGAGCGCGACCGAAGCGTTCGGCAACGTCAACCTCGAGGCGATGGCCGCTGGCCTTGCCGTCGTCAGCGCCGACGTCGGCAGCGCGCAATCGCTGATCGAGCCGTTCCGGACCGGCGTCCTCGTGCCGCCCTCCGATCCTTCCGCCTATGCTCGGGCCGTGGACGCTCTCATCCGGTCGCCCGAACGCCGCCGCGGGCTTGGCCTCGCGGCGGCCGCGGCCGCCTGCGCCTACAATTGGCCGGACATCCTCGAATCCGTCCTCAGCGTCTACAGCTCCTCTGGGCTCTTCTGACCCCGCTCCGCGCTCTGCGCATTGCGCCGCCTCCGCGCCGAGCCTATCTGACCGAGGAGCAGAACAAGGGAGCGCCATGACCACCTTCGACGACCGCGAGCGGGCCTTCGAGAACAAATATGCCCGCGACCAGGAGATGCAGTTCAGGATCGTCGCTCGCCGCAACCGCCTGCTCGGCGCCTGGGCGGCTCGGCTGATGGGCCTGAGCGAGGCGGAGTCCGAAGCCTATTCGAGCGACGTCATCCGCGCCGATTTCGAGGAAGCCGGCGATGAGGACGTCGTCCGCAAGATCCTCGGCGACCTGACCTCCGCCGGAGTCGATTGCGACGAGGCCCGGATCCGCGAGGCGCTCGCCCACAAGACCGTCGAGGCCCGCCGCCAGCTGATGGAAGCCCAGGGCTGATGGCCATGGCCGCGGACGAGATCGAGGAGCTGATCCGAGCCGGAATCCCCGACGCCCGGGTCGAGATCACCGATCTCGCCGGCGACGGCGATCACTATGCCGCGCGCGTCGTTTCCGAAAGCTTCCGCGGCCTCCCGCGAGTCCGCCAGCACCAGCGCGTCTACGAGGCGCTCGGCGGCCGGATGGGCGGCGCTCTCCACGCTCTCCAGCTCTCAACCGCGACCCCCGACTGAGGAATCCGCAATGTCCGACACCACCGCCCGAATCGACGAGATCGTCCGCAACAAGGACGTCGTCCTGTTCATGAAGGGCACCGCTTTGTTCCCGCAATGCGGCTTCTCCAGCCGCGCGGTCGCAATCCTCGATCATCTCGGAGTTTCGTTCGACACCGTCGACGTCCTCCAGGATCCGGAGATCCGCCAGGGCATCAAGGACTATTCCGACTGGCCGACCGTCCCCCAGCTCTACGTCAAGGGCGAGTTCGTCGGCGGCTCCGACATCATGATGGAGATGTACGAGGCCGGCGAGCTCCAGCAGCTTCTCGAGAAGAAGCAGGTGGCTCGGGCGTAAAAGAAAGGGGCGGACGGCGGGACCAGAAAAACCGCTCGTCCGCCCCTGTTTCATGTGGAAGCGTGTGGACGCGTTCAAGGATACACGCCCCGTGCCAAACCGGGCCGTTGGCGGATTTCCGGGCCTCACGATGGTTCACGGCTTTTAACCTCTTTTGCTTATTGTAAAGCGGCCCGACAGCGGGCGCCCCGCAGGCCCCGCCATTCATCGGCCGTTCAGCGCCGCAGGAAGAATTACAGCTGTAATCGACAGGGAGGGTGAGCCGTGGAGAGAATCGCCGAAGGCGAATATGCGGTGATGGAGGTGCTTTGGGGCGAGGCGCCGCTGACCGCCGCCGACGTCGCCGCCCGGGTACCGGAGAATCGCGGCTGGAGCCTCGCCACCGTCAAGACCATGCTCTCGCGGCTTCTCGCCAAGGGAGTCCTCAGCCACGAGGAGGACGGCCGCCGCTACCTCTATCGCCCCGCCATCCGCCGCGAGGATTATGTCGCCGAGGAATCGGGGCGGCTGATCGATCGGATGTTCGGCGGCCGGGTCACCCCGCTCGTCGCCCAGCTCGCCGCCCGCGACAAGCTCACCGATGCCGACATCGCCGAGATCGAGGCGCTGTTGAAGGCGCTCAAGTCATGATCGCCTGGCTGGTCGAGACGACGATCGCCGTCACCTTGCTGATGGTGCTCGTCCTCGCGCTTCGAAGCCCGGTCGCCCGAAGCTTCGGCGCCGGCTGGGCCTATGCCTTGTGGGTCGTGCCCGCGCTCCGACTGGTCCTTCCGCCGCTTCCGCAGCTGGCGCCGGACCTTCCGCTTCCGCCCGTCATACTCTTCATCCCGACGGCGGCGGAAATGACCGCACCTCTGCCGGCTTCGGCCGGACCCGGGCAGTGGGTGCCCCTGATCCTCGCGTCATGGGCCGGGGGTGCGGTCATCTTCCTCGTTCTTCAATGGCTGGCCTATCGAGCGTTCCTGGGCCGCGTCCGGGAAACTTCCCGCCCGGCGCGGCCGCCTTTGTTCGGCGGCATCCGCACCTGGATCAGCGACGCCGTGGACGGCCCGCTCGCGCTCGGCGTGATCGAGCGCCGGATCGTCCTGCCGGGCGACTTCTCGAGGCGCTACAGCCCGGTCGAGCGGCGGCTCGCGCTCGAGCACGAGCTCGTCCACCACCGCCGTGGCGACATCTGGTGGAATCTGGCGGCGATGGTCATCCTTGCGCTCTTCTGGTTCAACCCGGTGGCCTGGATCGCCTTCCGGGCCTTCCGAAGCGACCAGGAGCTGGCCTGCGACGCCGCCGTCGCCCGAATGGCCTCGCTCGACGAGCGCTGCGACTATGCCCGGGCGCTGGTCAAATCGGCGAGCCGGCCCGGCCTCATCGCGGCCTGCGCCCTCAATCCGGCCGGCGAGCTCAAGCGCCGCCTCCGGATGATGCGGGCGCACCGGGCCAGCCGGCTCCGCTCTACCGGCGGACTCGTCGCCCTGACCATCTTCGCAATGCTCGGCTTCGCGATCGGAAGCGCCGGTCCGCTGCCGACGATCCAGGCGGCGGCGCATTACGCAAGCGCGGCCGCGCCCGCCCGGCTGGCGTCGGCGAGCGAGGCCGCGCCCGCCATCGTCGTCACCGGCCGCAAGGCTCGGACGGCGCATCCGCGCTCGATCAAGCTCAGCAGCGAGCCGATGAGCTTCGCCTCGGCCGAGCCGCCGGCGCTTCCGACGACTCTGGCGCCGCTGCCGACGATGCAGGCGCGGATGGCCCGCACGACCATGGCCGCGGATCTGGAAACTCCGCCGCCGGTGGTCCAGGCCCTCGCTTTCGCGATTCACGGCGTGACGGTTCCGACTCCGGCGGCGATGCCCGTTCGGACGGTCGAGGTCAGCACCGAAGCCCAGCTGGTTCTCCTCACCGAGCACCTCAGCGACGAGGATGCGGCGGTGGTCCGGCGCGCCGTTGCCGACGCGGTCGCCCAGGGGCGCAAGGTCAAGTTCCGGGTCGAGCGCCACCAGCCCGGCGGCGGCAGCGAAGGCGATTTCGACGTCAACATCCAGACCATCGTACGGGGAGACAAATGATGATCCGCATTTCGACACGCCGCGGTCTTGCCGCCGCCGCCCTACTGGTCGCGACGGCCGGAGCGGGCGCCGCCTTCGCCCATCCCCATTCCGACGGGGACGGCAAGAAGGTGGAAAGGGTGATCATCATCCAGGACGACAAGGACGGCGACCATGCCTCGGCCGACGGCGCCCAGATCCGGCGCTTCGAGATCCACCGCGACGGCGACCATGCCTCGGCCGACGGGGGCGGGATCAGGCGGATGGAGATGGTCGGCGACTGCCGCGGCGGCGACAAGATCGTCGACGAGAGCGCCGGCGACGACAAGAAGAAGACCCGGGTGATGATCTGCTCGCGGGGCGAGCCTTCGGCGCGCGCCGCCGAGCACCTCGAGGAGGCGCTCGCCCGGATCAACGCCAATGACGATCTCAGTGCGGAGCAGAAGGCGAAGATCGAGACCGCGCTTCGCTCGGCGATCGAGCGCGCCCGCGCGGCCCACTGACACCGAGGCGACTCGAGGGAAGGGCGGGGGCCTCGCACCCCCGCCCTTTCTCTTGGATTTCGTCCGCCGCGGTGCCACATCGGCGCGATGGACGAGACCGGCAGGGTGGAGCGGCTTGGGCCGCGCGTGCGCCGGATCCTCGCGCCCAATCCCTCGCCTTTCACCTATACCGGCACCCAGACCTACCTGATCGGCGAGGGCGAGGTGGCGGTGATCGATCCCGGCCCCGATCTGCCCGATCATGTCGAGGCGCTGGTCTCGGCGCTGGCGGGGGAACGCGTCGCCGCGATCGTCTGCACCCATACCCACCGCGACCACAGCCCGGCGAGCAGGCCCCTCCAGGCCGCCACCGGCGCCCCGATCGTCGGCTGCGCGCCGCTCTCGCTCGACGATAAGGGCCCCCGCGCCGACGAGGCGTTCGATGTCGATTATCGGCCGGATCGGGTGCTCCTCGACGGCGAGACGCTCGCCGGGCCGGGCTGGACCCTGACCGCCGTCGCGACCCCCGGCCATACCTCGAACCACCTCTGCCTCGCGCTCGCCGGGGAGGAGGCCCTGTTCACAGGCGACCATGTCATGGGCTGGTCGACCACCGTCGTGGCGCCGCCCGACGGCGACATGGCGGATTATATGGCGAGCCTCGACAAGCTGCTCGGGCGCGGCGACCTTGTCTATTATCCGGCCCACGGCCCGGCGGTGGAGAAGCCGCACAGCCACGTCCGCGCGCTCATCGCCCACCGCCGCATGCGCGAGAAGCAGATTCTCGCCCAGCTTGCCGCCGGTCCGGGCCGGATCCCGGCCATGGTCGAGGTGATGTATGCCGCGATCGATCCCCGCCTCTTCCCGGCGGCGGGCCGCTCGGTGCTCGCCCATCTGATCGATCTCGAGCGGCGCGGAATCGTCCGTCCGGAGGGAGAGGCATGGACGCTCGCCGCCTGAAGCTCCTCCTCGCATTGCTGGCCGCGCTCGCGACGGGCGCGCTGCTCGGCTACGCCTTGAGCCCGCGCCCCGCCCCCGGACGCCCGGACGCCGAGGCGATCGCCGTCTCCACCCTCGTCTCGGTTCGGGAACAGGGCCGGATCACGCCGTTCAGCGCCCGCTTCGCCTCGATCGCGACGGCGAGCGAAAGCCGGCTCGGCCTCACCGCCCGCAAGACTCTGATCATGCCGGGCACCGTCCGCTACGGCGTCGATCTCGCCCGGCTCAAGCGTTCCGACCTCGCCTGGGACCAGGGGACCAAGACGTTGACGCTCACGCTTCCGCCGCTGGAGTTGTCGGGCCCGGCGGTCCAGCTCAACGACCTGCAGGAATATTCGGAAGGGGGAGTCGTCATGGCGCTGACCGATGCCGAACGGACCCTTGATTCGGCGAACCGGCGCGAGGCTCAGGACGATCTCATGCGGCAGGCGCGCGCGCCGGCCATGCTTCAGTCGGCGCGTAACGAAGCGATGCGGATCGTCGCGCGCGCTTTCGCCCTGCCCTTGCGGGCGGCCGGCGTCGAGGCGACGGTGGCGGTCCGCTCTCTCGGTCCGTCGGGAGCGGAGGAAGCCGTGTTCCTCGATCGTCCGCGCCGGCTAGAAGGCAGGCTTAGCGACCGCGCCGCCGGGCGTTAGGGTCCGTACTCAATACCGGCAATGGCCGGGATCGTCCGGAGAAGGCCGCCGGCAAGGAGGACGGTGCAGGCCGGGCTGGTTGCCCGGACAAGCCGACCGACGTAGCCGGCGGCCTTCTCCGGACGACCGCGAAGCGGCGGGCCGCTTTTGGGCCAGGGCCGCGTCCCTCGTCGGTCACGATGCGTCAGCATCGCTCCCTCCTCGCTCCTTGCCCTGGCCCAAAATCGGCTCCGTCACGGCCGTTGCCGGTATTGAGTACGGACCCTAGCGGAAGAACGAGGCGAGGTTGGGCACGTTGACGCCTGAAACGTCCTTCATGAACTTGCGGACGTCGATGTTGCGATCGACATAGCCGGTGAGCCAGGCGCGATAGGCGAGGCCCTTGTTTCCGCCTGCATTCTTGAGGAAGTCCGCACGCTGCGAGGCCGGAACGTTCGCCTCGAACTGGGTGGCCGAAAGATAGGACATGTTGCCGCGCAGGAACTTCATCGCGCCCGCGGACCCGTCGTGATGCGCCAGATAGGCCAGCTTGGCGAGGCCGCCGGGATCGACCTGCGCCGCGATCGCGCCGGCGGCCCGCATCGCCGAGATATTCGACACCGCGAAATCCGCCCCCGCGAGGATGGCGAAGCGCGGATCGAACCGCAGGCGAAGCAGCGCGAGCCGGTCGACGACCTGGTTGGCCGCGGAGACCAGGCCCGCCGCCTTCGCCTCCGCGTTGAGCAGGCCGCCCTTGCGAGTCGCCTCGGCGACCCAGGTGCCGTCGAGGAATTGGGTGAGGCCCGAGGCCGAGGAGGTCTTGGCCTTGCTGTTGGCGTCCCACTGCCCGTCGGGCTTCTTCGCCGCTTCGGCGTTGATGATCGCCGCCACCGTCTGCGGAGCGAGCGAGGTTCGGCGGGCCGCCTCGACGATCGCCGCTTCGTAGAGGCCGTTCGGGCCGAGTGAGAGATTGGCGGCGGAGTAGCGATTGTCGCCGGCTCCCGCGGCCGTCGACTCGGCGGGCGGAGGAGGAGGCGGAGCGGCTGCGGCGCCGGCGGCCGGCGCGTCCGGCTTCACATAGACCCCGTCGAGAGTCCGTCCCGACGGGCCGAGCAGGGTGAGACCGTTCTCGCGCGGCCCGGTACGCGCCCGCGGGGAGAAATAGTCGCTCGCAAAGCCGTTGGCGGTGCGGATCTCGATATGGCCGTGGATTCGGTTGCGGTCGGTCGAGGTCGGCGTCGCCCGATAGACGAGGACGGCGCCGACGGGCGCGTCATAGGGCGATTTGATGCCGGCCTTATCGTCGTGAAGAAGATCGACGAAGCCGTCGCGCTCGAGAATCGGCCCGGCGTTGATCGCCGACGCGCCCGCGAGATATTCGTCGACGGCGCCGCTGTTGAGCAAGGCGAGCTTGACGAACCGGTAGCATTTGCCCTGCGAGCGCCGCCCCTGCGCCGTCTTCTCGGCAAGCTGAGCCGCTTTGACGCTGAGCGCGCCCGGTGCGATCGGTCCGCCCGAACGCCGGGCCGGAGGCGGAGGCGGCGGCGCCGGGACGGCGTCGAGGCTTGGGATGACCAGCTTCTGGTCGACCTCGAGACGGTTGGGATCCGCGATCTGGTTGGCCGCGATCAGCGCGCTCAACGGGATTCGGTAATGGCCGGCGATCGCGGACAGCGTGTCGCCGCGCTGGACGACGTACACCGTCTCGGTCAGCCGCCGGATCGACAGCACTTGTCCGACGTTGATCCGGTCGGGATCGGACAGCGCGTTGAGCCTTACCAGCTCGGCGAGCGGAACGCCCTTCGACGCGGCGATCTTCGACAAGGTGTCGCCGCCCTTGACGACATAGGTTTCGTATTGCGCCATGACCGTTTCCCCCCAGCCCGCCGACAAACTGCGCCAAGCGTCGGCCTAAGGCAATCGCCGGCGGCCTCGGGCGCTTGAAAGTGGCACCGTTCCGGACCATGTTGCGCTCGGCGGGACGCCCTCCCGCCGGCGGTGCAGCTCGCACGCGATGCACGGTCTCTGGCACGCATTTTCCCGCCGGGCCCACGGGCGACGGGACGGATGCACAAAGGCCGCCCGGTCTCGCCCGGCGGCGGGGAAACCGCAAAGATGAACGCACCCAATGCGAGCCTCAGGGGCCTCGATCTCGCTGCGGAGATCGATCGGCTGCGCAAGGAGCGCAACGCCGTCATCCTCGCCCATTATTACCAGGATTCGAAGATCCAGGACCTCGCCGATTTCGTCGGCGACAGCCTCGACCTGTCGCGCAAGGCGGCGTCGACCAGCGCCGACGTCATCGCCTTTTGCGGAGTCCGCTTCATGGCCGAGACGGCGAAGATCCTTTCGCCCGAGAAGATCGTCGTCCTCCCCGACGTCAATGCCGGCTGCAGCCTCGAGGACAGCTGCCCGCCCGACCAGTTCAAAGCTTTTCGCGAGGCCCATCCGGACCATATCGCGCTGACCTACATAAATTGCTCGGCGGCGGTGAAGGCGCTCTCGGACATCATCGTCACCAGCTCCTCGGCCGAGATCATCCTCTCGCAGATCCCCAAGGACCAGAAGATCATCTTCGGCCCCGACAAGCATCTCGGCGGCTACCTCGCCCGCAAGACCGGCCGCGACATGCTGCTTTGGCCCGGCGTGTGCATCGTCCACGAGGCCTTCTCCGAGACGGAGCTGCTGAAACTGAAGGCGCAGCATCCGGGCGCGCCGGTTCTGGCCCACCCGGAATGCCCGTCGCACATCGTCGACCATGCCGACCTGGTCGGCTCGACCAAGGCGATCCTCGATTTCGCGCTGAGCTCGCCGGCGGAGACGATCATCGTCGCCACCGAGCCGCACATCATCCACCAGATGGAGAAAGCGGCGCCGAACAAGACATTCATCGGCGCTCCCGGCGCGGACGGGAACTGCAACTGCAACATGTGCCCCTACATGGCGCTCAATACGATGGAGAAGCTTTACGTCGCGCTCCGCGACCTCGAGCCGCGAGTCGAGATGGACGAGGACCTTCGCCTCGCCGCGAAGAAGTCGCTCGACCGAATGCTCGACATGGCCGGCCGCACCGTCGGCCAGGGCGACGTCGGAAAGCCGATCTTCAAGGGGGATTGAGCATGGCCACCCGGATCGACCACGTCTCGCTTCCGGTCTGCGACATCGAGGCGGCGGCCTCTTTCTACGATCCTGTGCTGGCGACGCTGAGGTTGCGCCGGTTCAAGCAGCGGGACGGGGCGATCGGATACGGACCCGACGACGACTCGCCCGCCATCTTCTGGATTCTGGCCCGCGCCGCCGAGGGATCGGCGGAGCCCGGCACCGGCCTCCACGTCAGCTTCCGCGCCCGCGACCGTGCCCAGGTCCACGCCTTTTACGAGACCGCGCGCGCCCAAGGCGGCCGCGACGCCGGCCCGCCAGGCGAGCGTTCCCACTACACGGCCGGCTTCTACGGCTGCTTCGTCCTCGACCTCGACGGCTACAAGATTGAAGCGGTGGCGCGGGAAGCCTTGGGCGCCTGAGCCGTCACCACTCCTCCTCCCTGCCGCGGCGGCGGGCCGCAAATTTCGGGGGACTGAGCGCGTCAGGAATCGATGTCGACCTCGCCGCGCCGGATTCGGAGGACGGAGCTCCAGGGGATTCGGCGGTCCTTGTGTCCTCCGGCCAAGCGTTGCAACAGGGCTCCGGTCCCGACGCCCAAATGGGTGACTTCGCCATCGCGGCAATGGACTTCGCGCACCGTGCCGATCGACTTTCCGTCGCAGCCGCGGACTCGGGCGCCATAGAGCTCAGCGAAGCGCATGGCCGCTCCACCGCTTGAGAAAACCATCCAGCCGTTCATCCGTGCGGCCCAGCCCCAATTCGTGCGCTGTTCGCCGCAAGGCCACGACGCCTGATATGCCGGTCACTTCGGCCCAGGGAACGCGAACGATCCGGTTGCCGGCCAGGCGTGCGGCCAGCCACTCCGCCCAGCGGGGCAAGCGGCCCCGCCAGGCGCCCGGCCCGACCAGCAGCGCCGCCACCGTCAGCTTGCCGCCGGGCTTTCCGTCGAGCTCGATGTCGTCGACGATGCCGCAGAACGTCCCTTCCGAATCCTCGATCTGGAGATCGCGCAGGTCGGCGGCGAGCCCGAAAGTGCCGGCCGGCTTCACGCTTTGCCTCCCGAAGTCAGAAGGAACAAAGGCAGCGCCGCAAGCGCCGCGACGACGATCAGCGCGTAGAATCCCCAGCCGAGCGTCTTGGCGATCATCCCGTTGGCATGCTTGCGCATGAACTTGCGGTCGCCGGCGAGCAGCAGCAGCGGCAGATAGGAGAGCGGCAGGACCAGGATCGAGGTGACCACGGCATATTCGGCGAGCGAAATCGGCTCGACGCCGGTCAGCACGATGATGAGGGCGATGGCGAAAACGGCGATCCAGCACAAGGTGAAGCGCGGCGCTTCGTGCGGCGGGCGGTGCCGGCCCCAGCGCCAGCCGAAGAACTGGCTGATCGTATAGGCATTGGCGAGGCAGGTCTCGATCGCCGCTCCGCTCAGCGCGAACAGCATTCCGAGGAAGGCGAGCAGAAGGCCGACCGATCCGAGCGGAAGCCCGGCTTCGAGCGCGACCGTCCCCAGCATCTCCGGCGAGATGCCGCTCGGCCCGAACAACTGGGCCGAGAGGCACAGAAGCGAGATCGCGAGCAGGGATCCGAGGCCAAAGCCGACGGTGACGGTCCATCGGTTGGTCGACAGATCCTTCTCGCCCCATTCGTCCTCGATCCCGCCGGAGGAGTAGAAATAGGTTTCGTAGGGGAACATGACGGCGCTGACGATCGCGACCGCGAAATAGGCGAAAATGAGCCGGTCGTTCGGGCTGAGGCCGGGCGGGATTTGCGGCACGAGCCCGCTTGCTATCTGGCTCCAGGGCGGATGAAGAACGATCAGGGCCGCGCCGAAGACGAGCATGAACAGGCCGAGCAGCCCGTAGGCCCGCTCGATCCATTTGAACGGCAGCACCCAGATCGAGGCGAGGAAGACCAGGGTCACCGCGACCGCCATCAGCCGTATCGGCAGTCCGGTGAACAAATGGAGCAAAAGGGCGACCCCGCCGATCTCGGCGGCGCAGGTTATCGTGTTGCTGATGAGCGAAGCGATCAATGTCACCAGCCCCCATTTGAGCCCGAGCCGGTGGCGCATCAGATTGAAGAGCGGCTGCTTGGCGATGGCGGCGACCCGGCCGCTCATCTCGCCGAAGACCATGATGCCGATGGTGGCGATCACAATCACCCAGATCAGCGAATAGCCGAATTGCGAGCCCGCCTGGGAGACGAAGACGAGCTCGCTGACGTCGACGAAGCCGCCGACGGCGGTCAGGATGCCGAGGGCCAGCTCAGCGGGTTTCAAGGCGGTCCTCGATCGCTTGCGCCCGGGCGGCGCGCTCATGCAGCGTTGCCGGCGACGGGTCGGGCGGCAGGGTCGCGAGGTCGGCAATCTCGAGGCTCGCGGGCCCGTCGCTCCGGCGCGCCCTCGCGGCCAGCGAGCTCAGCTTTTGCGCGGCCTCCTCGCGCATCCGGACGGAATAGGTGTCGGTCAGCGACGGCCGCGATTCCAGCAATATCGCCCACTCCGCCGCAAGCGAGCGCGCCGACCCCGCCATTTCGAGATCGGCTTTCGCGCCCGACCCCCCGCAACCCGTCGCGAGCAGAGCGAGGATCGGACACAGAAGCCTGGAAGCGCGCATCTTCCCTAAACTCGGCGCGTCGGAGCGCGTTCCGCGGCTGGAACGAACCGACCGGCCGATCTTCGCCGGCGACCGGCCGTCGCCCCAGCGAAGGCTGGGGCCCCGGGGAGCGAAAGATACCGCGCCTCTCACTCACCGGGATGCCAGCCTGCGCTGGCATGACGGTAGGGCACGCGCTAATTGGCGCGCAGACCATTCCCGGAGACCGCCCTTGTACCGTTTCCTCCTCCCCGCCGCCGCCCTGCTCGCCGCCGCGGCGGCCGCGCCTGCCGCCACCGACGATCCCTATCTCTGGCTCGAGGAGGTGGAGGGCAAGCGCGCGCTCGATCAGGTGAAGGAATGGAATGCAGCGACCGAGGCTCTGCTCACCGCCGACCCGAAATATGAGGACTATCGCCGGCGCGCGCTCGCCATCCTCGACGACGAGGAGCAGATCGCGACGCCCGACCAGTTCCTCGGCGACAAGGTCGGCAATCTGTGGCGCGACGCGAAGAATCCGCGCGGCCTCTGGCGGATCTCGCCGCTCGCCACCTACCGCGCCGGCAAGCCGCAATGGCGCACGCTCATCGACGTCGACGCGCTCGGCAAGGCGGAGGGGAGGAGCTGGGTGTGGCACGGGGCCGATTGCCTGGCGCCCGCTTACCGCCTCTGTCTTGTCTCCCTGAGCCCGGGTGGCACCGATGCCGACGTCGTGCGCGAGTTCGACCTCGCCACCGGCAGGTTCGTCCCGGCCGGCTTCGTCGTTCCCGAGGCGAAGAGCAACATCGCCTGGGTTGATTCGAATACGCTCATCGTCGGCACCGATTACGGCTCCGGCTCGTTGACCAATTCGGGCTATCCCCGGATACTCAAGCTGTGGAAGCGCGGCACTCCGCTCGCATCGGCCAAAACCCTGTTCAGCGGAGAGACCGGCGACGTCTCGTCGAGTCCGGTCGCGGTCCAGGCCGGCACCCGGCGCTGGCTGTTCGTCAATCGCGGCAAGACCTTCTGGACCAACGAATATCATCTGCTGACGCCGACCGGCGGGCTGATCCCGGTGCCTCTGCCCGCGGATGCCGAGTTCGAGGATGTGATCGGCGATCAGCTCATCGCCAAGCTGCAGAGCCCGCTCGGCCGCTTCAAGGCTGGCACGCTGGTCGCCTACTCGCTGACCTCGATCCTCGCCCGCGGCCATGCCGAGCCGACCCTGGTGATGGCGCCGACCGCGAAGCAGGCGATCGAGGAGGTCTCCGCCTCCGACAATGTGCTGTGGGTCAAGGCGCTCGACGACGTCTCCGGCAAGCTGTTCGCCCTCACGCCCAAGCGCAAAGGGGGGTGGACGAGCGAGTCGGTCTCGCTTCCGGCGAACAGCACCGTCCACCTGCTGACGTCGGGCGGCAAGCCGGACCTCGCCTTCGCCACGGTCGAAGGAATGCTGACCCCGCCCGCGCTCTACGCGGTCCAGCGCGGCGCCCGGCCGGCGCTCGTCCAGCGTCTGCCCGCCAAGTTCGACGCCTCGGCCTTCACCGTCGACCAGCGCTTCGCGACGTCGAAGGACGGGACCCGGGTCCCCTATTTCCTGGTTCGAAGGAAGGGCGTGAGCGGCCCGGTCCCGACCCTGATCCATGCCTATGGCGGCTTCCGCAACGCCCAGACCCCGGGCTACCTCACCGGCCAGCCCTACCGCGCCGGTCCGCTCGCCATGTTCTGGACCGAGGAAGGTAATGCCTATGTCCTCGCCAACATTCGCGGCGGCGGCGAATATGGGCCCGAATGGCACAAGGCGGCGCTTCGCGAGAACCGGCAGAAGAGCTTCGACGACCTCCAGGCGGTCGCCGAGGACCTCATCCGCACCGGAGTTACGGCCAAGGGCAAGATCGCCATTTCCGGCCGCTCAAACGGGGGCGTTCTGGTCGGCGCCGCGATGACGCAGCGGCCCGACCTCTATTCCGCCGTCATCGCCGGATCCCCGCTGCTCGACATGAAGCGCTATTCGCACCTGCTCGCGGGAGCCTCCTGGGTCGACGAATATGGCGATCCCGACAAGCCGGAGGACTGGGCGTTCCTGTCCCAATATTCGCCCTACCAAAATGTGAAGCCGGGCGTCCGCTATCCCGCCGTCTTCTTCTACAGCTCGACCAAGGACGACCGGGTCCATCCTGGCCACGCCCGGAAAATGGCCGCGCGCCTCAGCCAATATGGCAACCGCTTCTACTTCCACGAATATCTGGAGGGCGGCCATTCGGTCGGCGCCGACAATGCCGAGGACGCCAAGCGCGCCGCCCTGCTGATGGCCTATCTCAAGCGGGAGCTGGTTCGATAATCCCGGGCTTCGATCTCGACCGCTTCGTCCGCGAGACGCTGGCGGAGGATCTGGGCGGAGGGGGGGACATCACCTCGGCAGCGGTGATCCCCGCCGATGCGCGCTTCACGGGAGTCATGGACAGCCGGGAGGCCGTCGTGGTGGCTGGACTGCCCCTCGCCGAAGCTTTCTTCCGGGCTCTCGATCCTGATGTCGGGATCGAGCGTTCAATCGGAGAGGGCGAACGAGTCGATGCCGGCGCCGACCTTATGCGGCTGAGCGGCAGGGCGCGGGCCCTGCTCACGGCCGAGCGTCCGGCGCTCAACACGGTCCAGCACCTTTCCGGCATCGCCACGCTCACCCGCCGCTACGTCGACGCCATCGCGGGGACGGGCGCGATCCTGCTCGACACGCGCAAGACGGTCCCCGGCCTTCGAGTCCTCGAGAAATACGCCACGCGGATGGGCGGCGCGCAGAACCATCGCATGGGCCTGTGGGACTCGGCGATGATCAAGGACAACCATGTCGCCGTGGCGGGCGGGATCGGCGAAGCGGTCCGCCGCGCCGCCGCGGCCGGGATCGAGCGGATCATCGTCGAGGTCGACCGGCTCGACCAGATCGAGCCGGCGCTCGCGGCCGGCGCGACCCACCTCCTGCTCGACAATATGGACGTTCCGGTGCTTCGCGAAGCCGTGGCGCTGGTCGGCGGACGGGTGCCGACCGAGGCCAGCGGGGGAGTCACCCTGGAGACGATCCGCGCGAAGGCGGAGACGGGGGTCACCTACATCTCGGTCGGCCGGATCACCCAGTCCGCGCCGGCCGCAGACATCGGGCTGGATTTCGCCGCCGCCTAGCGCCGAGCCACCACCTCGCCCTCCACCAGCATCGTCTCGGGATGATGCTTGTCCAGCCAGCGCTTGACGATCCTCAAATTGCGCGTGTTCGAGCGGAAGAAAAGGTCGGGGATCGCTCCGACCAGGGGGATGGCGCCGAGCAGGAAGTCGACTCCGATATTTCCGCCCATCCGCCACAAATGCCATTTCGGCATCCCAAGGTTGCGCGCCTCCCAGGCCAGCCAGCCCCCCATCACCGCGGCGATCAGGCTTCCGCCGACCGGAATGAGGTCGAGGATCACATCGAGGCCGACCTGGCGGTTCAGCCCCGGCACCGTGAACAGGCCTTCGAGCAATTTCTCCATCGCCTCGATTCGCTGCCGCACCGCCGCCGGATCGCGGCCGATCGGGAGGCGGTTGGCGATCGCTTCGAACTGTTCCTGCGGTCGCGGCATATTGCGTCTCCCTAGGGCTGCTCCCGGACGAGCTCGCCGATCGCGTGGCGGCCGAACGGATTCGGCCGAAAGCCGGTGAGGCGCGGCGCCACCAGCGACCAGCGCACCGGCGTCGTCAACGGAATGAACGCCCCGAGCCCGGCAAGGATGCGGTCGGCATTGGCGAGCAGCCCGCGGCGGCTCGCGGCGTTGGGCGCGATCCGGGCCGCGTCCATCATCTCGTCCGCCGCCGGATCGCAGACCGGGCTCGCCTCGCAGGTGAAATGCCGCAAATACCAGCTTGCGAGAGCGGCCGGAGCGACCTCGTCGATCAGGCGCAGGTCGGCCGGCGCCCCGGGTGCCACCCGCACCGCGGCGACTCCGACCGAAGCCCAGTCGAGCCGAAGGCGGGCGAACAGCAGCCGGTAGCCAGGCCCGTCGGGCAGCGCGACCCGGATTGTGAGCCGGCCGCCCTCCGGATTGCGGAGCAAGGCAGCGGCGCGCGCCCGCCGCGCGGGAAGGGCGTCTCGGATCCAGGCCGGCGCCGACACCCAGGCAAGGCCTTCGACGCCGGGCGGCAGAAGCGACTCGCGCGGCCCCAGCCCGGGCACGTTGAGCGCCGTGACCAGCGCCTGGCGGTCGATCGCCATGGCGAGCGCCTGGCGCGTCTCCGCCCGGGCCAGCGGGCCCTCCGACCCCGTGAAGGCAAGCCCGAGAAGCCCCGGCGTGGGATCGAAGCGCAGCTCAGCCGCCGGCAGGCCGGCCGCCCGCGCGAGGGGGAGGTCGGCGAGCGTTCCGCCGAGGACCAGGTCGGCCTGGCGCTCGGCGAAGCGGGCGACCGCTGCGCCGCCGGCCTCTCCGCGAAGGCTCAAGGGGCGCGGGGGAGGGGTGCCGTCCTCCTCTTCGTCGCCGCGCGGAACGAGCCGGATCGAGCCGTCCGGCTGCGCCTCCCCGCGATAGGGCCCCGTTCCCGAACGGCCGTGCAGGATCGCCATTTCGGGCTGGGCGAGCAGCTGCAGGAAATTGGGCCGCGGCGATTTCAGGCTGATCTCGATGACCTCGTTGACGGCGACGATCTCCTCGATCGAACCGAGGATCGGCCTCAGCGGGTTTCGGCTTTGCGGGGCCGCCGCGGCGCGCAGCCGCGCGGCGGCCTGCTCCGCGGTGATCCGTTCCGCCGCGGAGCGGGGGGGCTTGCCGAGGCGGAAGATGTAGCGGCGGCCGTCGTCCGAGACGATCCAGCGCTGCGCCAGCGCCGGCTCGATCTCGCCGCCGGAATCGAAGCGGACGAGGCCCTGGGCCGTCGCTTCCATCAGAACGGCCGAGGGCGGATCGACCGGCTCCCGGTTCGGATTGACGATTCGAGGCGTTCCGCCGATCGCGACGATCGAGATCGGCCCGCTCTTCTCGCCGCCGCATCCGGCGAGCAGCAGAGTCGCCGCGAGAAGCCCGAGCTTATGGGTACGAAGCGCCATCCCTGCGAGCGATAGCGCAGGCGCGAACCACCGTCATCCCGGCCGAGGCCGTCCGGCTTTTTACCGCGCCTTCATCTTTGCCGTCGTAGCAGGAAGCAGCGATGAAACCGGACTTCAAGAAGCGCAGATCGGGCCGCACTTCGGTCGCGGGGCGCACCCGGCTGCGCGCTCCGGGCTGGTATGTGATCGAAGTGACGATCCGCGACGTCTCGACGAGCGGCTTCCAGGCGCAATGCCCGGAGACGGTTCGGATCGGCAGCTACGTCTCGCTCGACGTCCCCGGAATCGGCCCGGTCAACGCCCAGGTGCGCTGGCAGCTCGGTGACCGGATGGGCGGCATGTTCCTCGATCCGATCAGCCTCAACCGCTGCGAATGGACCGCGGTGCCGGTGGAGCCGCCGAAGGAAGCCGCCTGAACCCGGCGAGGTCCATTTCGGTGCAAGTTTCCCGAATCCAGCTTTAAGATATTAGAAAAGCGTGCATCCTCCCGCCATCGGGCTTGGGGGAGTCTCGCCATGGAAGCCGACGCGCCGTTCCGAGCGTTCGTAAGCTATTGCCACGCCGACGCGGCGTTCGCCGCCCGGCTTCAGCGCCAACTCGAAACCTACCGCCTGCCGCGGCGCCTTTCCGATCGAGTGGCGCCTCTGCCCGGCCAGGCGCAGGGCCGGATAGGGCCGGTGTTCCGCGACCGGGCCGATCTCTCCGCGGCCGAGGATCTGTCGGCGGCGGTCCGCGAGGCGATCGCGCGGTCCTCGGCGCTGGTGGTGATCGCCTCCCCGCAGGCGGCTCGGTCGCACTGGGTCGAGCGCGAGATCGCCTTGTTCCGGGAGCTTCATCCAAGCTTACCCATCCTGGTCGCGCTGGCTCGCGGCGAGCCGGGCGAAGCCTTGCCGCCAGCGTTGCGAGACGAGGGCGTCGAGCCCCTCGCCGCCGATTTCCGCAAGGAGGGCGACGGCAAGCGCCTCGCCTTCCTCAAGATCGTCGCCGGGCTTGCCAGCCTACCGCTCGACTCCCTCGTCCAGCGCGACGCGCAGCGCCAGTTGAGGCGCGTGACCGCTGTCACGCTCGGGGCGCTGATGCTGGTGATAATCATGGCGCTGCTGCTGGTGACGGCGTTGCGGGCCCGCGAGGAAGCGGACCGGCGGCGGGTCAGCGCGGACGAGATGATCAACAAGCTGCTCACCGAGGTGCGCGGCGAGTTCGAAGGGACGGGGAACGTCAAGCTCATGGTCGCCGTGAACCAACTCGCGATGGATTATTACGGCAAGCAGGGCGACCTGCGCCGGATGGCCGACAGCAGCCTCGAGCAGCGCGCGCGCGTGCTTCATGCGCTCGGCCAGGACGACGAAAAGCAGGATCGGCTCGATTCGGCACTGGCCCGGTTCACGGAGGCGCAGCGCACGACGGCGGCGATGCTGGCGAAGAGCCCGAGAGATCCGGATGCCATCTTCGCTCATGCCCAAAGCGAATATTATCTCGGCCTCGTCGCCAATCGCCGCAAGGACCGCGCGGCGGCGGGACGTTACTGGCAGGCCTATCTGACCCAGGCGCAGGCTTTGGCGAAAGCGGAGCCGGGCAGCGTTCGGAGCCTGCTCGAGCAGGGCTATGCGAACGGCAACCTGTGCGACCTCAACCGCCAGGACGGTTATGATCTCAAGTCCGCCGAGCGCCAGTGCGCGGCGGCGATCGGCTTCGAGCAGCAGGCGCTGGCCAAGTCGTCCGAGCTGCTCGTGGCGCTGGCCAACCGCCATGGGGCGATGGCCCTGCTCTATTTCCGCCTGAAAAGGTACGAAGATTCGCTCGCCAGCTGCCGCGCTGAAGCGGCGCTGCTCGATCCGCTGATCGCGATCGATCCGGGTAATGTCGAATATGCGCTGCGGCGAAGCTGGGCCGATATCGGGATGGCCAATGTCTGGCTGACGACGGGACAACCCGCGCGCGCCCTCACCATATTACGCGACGATCTAGCCCGTCACCCGGCGACGTTCGCCCGGCGCAGCGACGACGGGCGGGTGATCGAGACTCGGCTTCGGGCCCACCTGTTCATGGCGCGAGCCCTCCGTGACCTCGGCCGGCCCTATTCCGGCGAGCTCGCCGAGGCCGCGCGCGATCGTGATCATCTTGCCGGCCTTGGGCGGGAATCCGCCGAAAAGGCGGCGAACATCTGGGCCAAGACCTGGCCCTTAGCGGAGAAGAGCCATGGCTGAGATCGATGGAGACACGCTGGTCGCAACCGCGGGGGCCGGTCTGGCGCTGGCCCGGCTCGGAGCCCGCTTTGAGCCCGAGAGCCGCGGGGAGGCGGTCGATAGCGGCGATCCGGGCGGCACGCCGACGGGATCGGGCTTTCTGTTCGGCGATTCGGTACGGAAATCGCGGCCCGACCGGCCGGATGTGAGCTTCGAACCGCAATTCGTCTGCGCCGCCTATATCAAATATGAGAAGAATGGCCGGCCGAGTGTTCGGCATGCCTATAAGGCGCTTACCGAGCCCAAGACCGACGAAGAGATCAGGGAAATCGCTGAGTATATCCTGAAGGACTTGCGTAACGACGAATATCACTCAGACGTCATCCACGTCAGGAGAAATTTCAGCGGTTTCACGATGAGAACGCAGCAGATCGTTGTCATTTTTCTCGACAACGATCCAGCGATAATCAGGATGAATGACGACGAAGAACTGGAAAACCTGATCCGATTCACGCCGTTCAGTGGGACTCCTCCTTATACCGAGCGAAGGAAGAATTTCGCCTTCTACAACCTTCAACGCCTCAAGATGACCAAGGATGTGTTCGACTGCAACACCGCCTATCGGCTGGACTTCTGGAACACCGATGAAACCGGCGAAGTTCTGAGCATCGATAGCAATAGCTCTGAAGACGATTGCTATCTCTATTCGATGAACATCCATCTGTTGCAGGCGCCCTATGAGCCCAACGAGGTCGCGGCCATACCGCTCATCCTCGACCCGGACACCGGCAATATGGGTGCGGAGCCCTAGGCGACCCCGCAAATCGCGGACAGGAAAAGGAGGGCGACATGCGATTGATCTTCCGCAGCCGGGGTTCGGCGCGCTTGTGGTCGGCAATGCGCCTATTGCCTTCAGTGGTCCTTGCCCTGCTCCTTGCCGTCCCTCCGGCGGCAGGGGCCGCCCCCTCGGACGCGCCGCGGAAAGGCAAGCTCCACGTGCGGATCGTCCTGGGCGGCGGAGCGACCAGCGTCATCGCCGACAACGTCGTCCCCGATGAGGTCATCGCGGACGAATATATCGTAGCCTTCGGGAACGGCGTGGCGGGTCCGATCCTCTACGGTCCGTCCCCAAATGCCCGCCTGGCGAATGGCATGCCGGGTCCCCTCCTCTATGGTCCGTCCCGGGGTGACGGCTTGGCGCAAGAGGCGGTTCTGCGCAGCGACGCTGCCGAGCGAAGAGTGGAAGAGCGGCACGACGGCAGCGTCGTCATGGACCGGTACAGGGCGGCGATCGTCGGCTTCAGTGCCAGGTTGACCCCCGAAGCCGTGCAGGAGATCCGTCAAATCCCGGACGTGCGCGTCGAGCCGAACAGGAGAGTCGCCGCTCCCAATGACGGCGTCGCCAGCGAACCCGGTTTCCTCATCCGGGTCGCCTCGCCGGCGCTGCGCCGGACGTGGTTGAAAATAGCCAGCGCGCCGGTCCCGCGCGGTCTGGATCGGATCGACCAACGCCTGGTCCCCCCGGATCATATGTACCAGGCGCGGTTCACGGGGGCCGGCGTGCACGTCTACGTGATCGATACGGGAGTCCTCGCCACGCACAACGAGTTCGGAGGCCGGGTGCTGGCGGGGTATGATGCGACGACCAATAAGCTGGGCACTCGGGATTGCGCCAACCACGGTACCGGAGTGGCAAGCGTGATCGGCGGCCGGACGCTGGGCGTCGCGCCCGGGGTCACCATCCATCCGGTGCAAGTCTTTCCCTGCTCGGGCAATTCCACCGTCGCGGCCATGGTAGCCGGCGTCAATTGGGTCGCCCAGGACCGGGTGACCGCGTGGAAAAATTCGCCCGTGGTGGTGAACGTCAGCTTCATGACCCTGAGCGGACCTCAGGACACGCAGACCAGCTTGCTGAACACCGCGATCGCCAACTCGATCACCGTCGGCGGGATACCCTACGTCATTGCGGCCGGAAACGCGCTTCCCAATAAGTACGCCGTCGACGCCTGCACGGTCTCGCCCGCGCTCGTCGGTCCCGCCATCACCGTCGGCAACATAAAGCCGGAAAACGACGGCCGCGTCATGGATTCCAACTACGGGAGCTGCGTTGACCTGTTCGCGCCTGGCGTCCGGATCCCCGCCGCGAGCAGCGGCGGGAACAAAAGCACCGGAACCGGCGACGGCACATCCTTTGCGGCGCCGCACGTTACCGGAGTCGTCGCCTTGTACCTCGAGAAGCATCATGATGCGACGCCCTCCCAGGTCTGGGCGGCCATCTTCAATGCCGCAGACGTCAAACCGGCGCCGTACAATTGGCCCGGCATTGACAATCCGGGGCCAGGCTCCCCGAATGTGCTGCTCCACTGGGGGTGCGGTTCGGACGATGGCAGCGTCGACGCGTCGCCGCCGACCTCGGCTCAGCCATTGCCACATTGCTGACAATCGAGCTCTCGGGAAAGCGAGCTTCGGGCTGCACGCCGCCAGGCGCTTCGCGAGCACGTCACCTTTCTCGAGATGGTCGCCGGACCTGCTTCCCCCTTCCTCTCCAGGCCCTCGCCCGCCGCTACGCCGGCCAGTTGAGCGCGTGACGGGCATCACGCGGGTGAGGCGGCGCTGCTGCTAAGTCATACGCGCCAAAAAAATCCTGGCCGAATGAGGGGAAAAGCGATGAGCGGCATCGACAGGAGGACGTTGTTCGCGGCGGCAGGAGCCGGCCTGGTCCTGGCGGGATGCGATTCCAAAGCCAAGAAGCAACAAATGGGCATGGTCGGCACGTGCGCGCTCCATGGTCAGTCCGTCACGGACACGGGGCCCGAGGTCATGGGCGACGTGAAATCCTTCGCTCCGGACCGCATCTGCATCGTCTATCTGCAGTTCGTCGCCGGCCTCATGCGGGTTCGCCGGACCTATGTCGACATCGCTGGGACCTCGCCCACAGACTCGACCATCCAAGCCCAGATTTTGGGGGAGCTGGCAAGGGTGAGCAAATGGGACCCTGCCACAACCGAGGATACCGATGACATTCATCCGATACGCCTCGGAGGGCAGAGGATCCTAGTCATCTATGTGAACAACAAACAGGAATACATCAGATTCGCTTATCGGCGGGGAGGGACAACAACTCCGCAGGAAGAAAAGGAAAGCTACACCCATACGGTCAGGTTTACCGAATTCAGCGGGCAAAATCCCGAAGAGAGGTCTAGAATAATCAGAAAAAACCATGCGTTTTTTAATATCAGGAAAATAGCCTTGTTAACTGCCCCGACAGTGGAAATGGAGGCAACAGACGCCTTATTCCTCGATTATTGGAATACTGCTGAATATGGCGATAAGATCAACGCCGATAAGAACAATCTCGACACGTGGTATATCTATTCGATGAACATCAAGCTCGAAATGGCCACGCCCGATCCGAACCGCTGGGTTCCCGTCATCGTCGACCCCGACACGGGCAATATGGGCGCCGAACCCTGACGGTCGTGCCTCTGGTCGGGTGAGAAAGCGGAAAGGAGCATGTGATGGCGAAGTTTTGGGGCAATGGAGATACGATCCGCGGCGGATCGCCGATGGCTAAGATTGCCGCCGCGGTCATATTGGTCGGCCTGATCATATCCGGTGTGCTCGTCGGATGTTCTCGGCGAGATGCCCGCGACCGCGACGTCATCCCCAACCATTATCTGGTCGTCATTCCCCCGCCGGATCGCAAGGCCGGTTTCCGGGACGTGAAGGTGCTGGAGAGGGCGATACAGCTTCGGGACGAAGTTGCCGGCGTTGTGCAGCACAGGGAGGGGGACAAGACGTCCTTGTCCAAATATCAGGCTGCCCTCGTCGGCTTCAGCGCCGTGATGTCGCCGGCGACGGTCGAATACGTTCGAAGTCATTACGACGTCAAACTTGTGCCCAGCAAGCGGATGCACCTGGCCGCGATGGCAGAGCGCCCGCCCTTCGGCCTCGATCGTCTCGGACAGCGTCTGCTGCCGATGGACCGGTACTTCGCGGCCAACCTGACCGGCGAGGGCGTTCACGTCTACGTGGTCGATTCCGGTATTTTGAGCTCGAACGTGCAATTCGCGAATTCGTCGGGAGGCAGCCGCGTCAGCGGCGGCAAAGACTTCATCAACGACGGCAAGCAGGATTGCGACGGCCATGGCACCCATGTCGCGGGCACGATCGGTGCGATCAAATATGGCATCGCGAAGAGGGTCTTCCTGCATTCGGTGCGGGTCGTGGGCTGCACGCAGTTTACGAACGCGGACACGGTCATTGCCGGTCTGGATTGGATCATTGAAAACGGGACCCGTCCCGCGATCATCAATATGAGCCTCTCCGGACCCCGCTATCCCCCTCTCGATGCAGCGGTGCAGAAGGCGATCGACAACGGGTTCATCGTCATCGTGGCAGCGGGAAATGTCGACGACGACCACACCGATAGGAACGCCTGCAACGCCTCCCCGGCCAGGGTCCCCGCCGCGATCACGGTCGGCGCCATGGATCCGGGTAAGGACAGGATCGCGCCCTTCTCCTTCCGCGGGGGCTGCGTCGACCTGTTCGCTCCGGGCGTGAACATCCTTTCGGCCAGGAACGATGCCAACGATTACGGCGCGCTGATGGACGGCACGTCGATGGCGTCGGCCCATGCGGCGGGGGTCGCCGCTCTGTACCTGGAGGCCTGCGACCGCCTCAAGATCACGTCGTCCGCGGCGGATGTGTGGAGGGCGCTCGATGCCGTTGCCGGCGTCCCTGGACGCGCCAAGTGGCCGGGGTTCATCAAGCATCCGTGGTTTTCGCCGAACAAGCTGCTGCACTGGGCGCCTGTCGTCCAGCCGATCGCCGGCTCGGGCTCGTCATCCCACTGGTGGGTAAGCAGGCCCAAGTGCATCAAGCCTTCGCCCGCTCTTTGAGCGGCCGGTACCGGCGCCGGCAAGCGGAATTGGTGCGGACGGCGGGAGTCGAACCCGCACGGGGTTGCCCCCAACGGATTTTAAGTCCGTTGCGTCTACCGGTTCCGCCACGTCCGCGCGGGCGCCTTGTAGCACATGGCAGGGCTCATCGGGGTGGCCGGACGGCTCAATCCTTCCCGGCGTGGCCCCAGGCGGCGTCCCAGTCCTTGCCGGCGGCATCGGTCACGCGCCCGTCCGCCTCGAAGAACTTGTTCGGCACCTGGAACATGGCGAGCATCAGCCCGCCCTCGGGACACCACGCCACGTGCCGGCTGCCGGGCTCGCGCCATACGTATTCCCCGGGCCCTCCTTCGAGACCGGCAGCCGGCCCCTCCCGGTCCACCAGCTTGCCTTCCAGCACGTAGGTCTGCTCGATCTTGACGTGCTCGTGGTCCGGCAGGACGGCGCCGGGCGCGAATTTCATCAATGCGGTGACCAGTCCGGTTTCCGCGTCGAATAACAACGTCTTGGCCTCGCAGCCGGGGAAGCGGGTCTTCTGCCACTCCATCTGCGAGGGGCGAACGACGTGCGAATTTTTCGGCGTGACGGCGTCCATGGCGTGTCGTGTCCTTGGGTGGCGTTGCCGGGATGATAGCCCCGTAGGGCGCAATAGCGAAGCGTAT
>JBJMTX010000038.1:0-178008 GCA_045811485.1 Allosphingosinicella sp. | reverse complement strand
GCCGCGGCGGGCGCGCCGGGGCGCACCGCGACGGTGCCGCTCCGTGCCAGGGCCCGGGTCGCCACCGGGGGTTCGGGCTCGGCCGCCGCGAGCGCGGTGCCGGGAGCGGGCAAAGGCAGGCGGCCGTTGGTCGCCGCATCGGCATAGGCGATTCCGAGATTGGCCGGTTCGAGCCAGAAGCGCCTCGGCTTGCTCTGCTCGGAGCCGTCGGAATCGATGAAGGTCCACGGCGTCTCGTCGAACCATTCGTCCGGCGGAAGCGGCCCCCACTGGCGGCCGGGGGAGGATTCCCACTGCCGCCACAGCCGGTCGATATTGGCGTGGTGGACCCAGAAGATCGGGTCGAAGGCGGCGGTCGGGATGTCGGCCATCGCCCCGTTGCTTCCGCCGACCACTCCGCCGACGGCTACGTGGAGATCGTTGTGCGGACGCTGCTCGATCAGGCCCGGCCGGGTGCCCTCGGCGAGGAGATCGCCGCCGAAGCCGGTCACGCCCGGCTCGCTGAAGAATTGCGCCGCCTCGCGCGCCGTCTTCGCGGCGCAGACCGGCTCGCTCAGCGTGTAGAGGCCGCGAACGAAGGCGAGCTCGCGATTCTTGTGGTAGAGGGGATTGGGCTGCTTCTTCGCCGGATCGAGGAAGGCCGGAGCGAACAGCTCGGGAAAGCCGCGCTGCCCCTCCTCGTCGTAATTCCAATAGGGGAGGGCGAGATCGGGCTCCTTCGCGGCGGCGCGAAGGACGCGCTCGAAATAGTAGAGATAGGCGCGGTGGAAGATCAGGAAGTTCGCCGAGGCCTGGCCGAAATGCGGGCATTGCTTCCAGAAGCGTCCTGAATCGACCTTGGAGACCTTCGCATCGGCCCGAAGCGCGTCCGCATGGATCTCGTCGGAATAGGCATGGACGGCGCCCTGCCAGAACCAGCTGCCGGGATCGGAGCCGGGCCGCTCGCGCATCACCCGAACGCCGCGGCGAAGAGCCTCGACCAGCCGCTCGTCCTTCGCGAACTCCGCGAGCGGCAGCCGCTTCGGCCCGGCCTCGGCGAAGGCCACGCGCGGTGCCAGCACGAGCGCGCCGGCGCCGGCCAGCACCGTCCTTCGAGTGATCGGAAGGCCCCCCATGAGGGGCGAGCTTACAGGATCGGGGGAGGGGCGCAATTCGTGCTGACCCTCTCCCGTCCTTTACGGGAGTGGAGGGGCCCATCGCGAAGCGATGGGAGGGGAGGGTCTGTAGCACTGACTCAGCAAGACCCTCACCCCCCAAGCCTCGGCTTGGGTCCCCCCTCTCCTGCGGAAAGCGGGAGGGGATGGTGCTCTCATGCACCCCGCAAGGCCTTCAGCCGCGCCTGCCGTTCTTCGCGGGTCATCGCCAGCGCCCAGCTCCAGGCTTCCTCGTATGTCGGGCCGATGCGCCGCTCGATCGAGACCATGCGGTCGGCATAGGCCTGGCCGTAGAGATCGCACCAGGCGTCGTAGAGGAAGAGGTCGACGACATGATGGTCGTCGAGGCCGCCGTGGCTCGGCAGGACGAGGGCGAGGCGGTGGCTGAGCTCGTGGACCAGGGTGGCCTTCTTGTAGGCGGGCGAATAGCTCGCCCTCAGACGGATCGAGCGGCCGTCATAGGCGGTCATCGGCCGCCCCTCGGAGACGATGACGTCGATCCGGTTCGTCGGGAAGGTGAGCCCGGTGATCCGCTCGAGCGCTTCGACGATCCGGGGGCCTTCGGTTTGCCAGAGGCTTCGATACTCATCGGCGGCCGGGGCGAAGCCCGGGTTGGTCGGCGTGAAGGCCATCGGAGGCGCGGCGGCGGCGCAGAGAAGGGCGGCGATGATCGGCGGGCAAGCAGGCCTCATCGCGCCGCCATAGAGCGGAATGCCGCTTTGCCGCCAGCGTAGTTCGTGATATGTTCCTAGCCGCGCTCTTTGAATCCGTCAAACGTGGCTCGCTTTGCCGCCCAATCGAAAGCACGATCCCCGAGAGCAAGCGCGCGGAAGGTCACAGTGAAATTCTGTCAGGCGATTCGTGAACTTCGCCGGTCTGCGGCCACCGCGCTCCGGTCCATCACCACCCCCTCGAACTGGGCGATCGGCCCGGGCCGGCTGATCAGATAGCCCTGGACCTGGTCGCAGCCTTCGGCGCGGAGCGCGTCGAGTTGCTCTGCGGTCTCGACGCCTTCCGCCACCACGGGCATTCCGAGCCCCTGGCCGAGGCCGATGACGGAGCGGATGATTGCCCGCGCCTGCGGGTTGGAAATCATGTCGCGGATGAAGCTCTGGTCGATCTTGACCTTGTCGAACGGGAACATCCGGAAATAGCTCAATGAGGAATAGCCGGTGCCGAAATCGTCCATCGAGATCTGAACGCCCACCGCCTTCAGCCGCTCGAGAGTCGCGATCGCCTTCTCGGCGTCGCGGATCAGAAGCCCTTCGGTCACTTCGAGCTCGAGCCGCGCCGGATCGAGGCCGGTCTCGGCGAGGATCGTTTCCACCTCGACGGCGAGGTCGCCCTGGGCGAACTGGATCGGCGAGAGGTTGACCGAGAGCTTGAGCGCGGGCGTCCAGCGCGCCGCCTCGGCGCAGGCCTCGCGAAGCACCCAGGAGCCGAGCCTGAGGATGAGGCCGCTCTCCTCGGCGAGCGGGATGAACGTCGCGGGCCCGATCTCGCCGAAGCGGCCGTGGGTCCAGCGAAGCAGGGCCTCGAAGCCGACGATCCGGCCGCTCTCGAGCTCGGCCAGCGGCTGGTAATGGACTCCGAGCTCGCCGCGGTCGATCGCCTGGCGGAGGTCGGCCTCGAGCTGGCGGCGCTGGCGAAGCGCCTCGTCCATCGCCGCTTCGTAGAAGCGCGCCGTGCCGCGCCCTTCGGCCTTGGCGCGATAGAGCGCCATGTCGGCATTCTTGACCAAAGTCTCCGGGCTCTCGGCGTCGGCCGGGAACAGGGCGACTCCGACGCTGGCGCTGATCCGAACCGTCTCCTGGCCGATCGCGAACGGCTCGGCCAGCGCCTCGAGGATTCGCCCGGCGAGGAGGCCGGCATGCTCGGGCTGGTGGCCGCCGGCCTGGACCACGGCGAACTCGTCGCCGCCGAGCCGGGCGACCTGCTCATGGCCGCGGACGGCGGCCCGAAGGCGCTGGGCGGCCGCGATCAGAAGGGCGTCGCCCGCGGGGTGGCCGTAGAGGTCGTTGACCGCCTTGAAGCCGTCGAGGTCGACGCAGAGTACCGCGACCGGCTCGAGCGACTCGCCGGCCTTGACGACGGTGCCGGCGAGATGGTCGGCGAAGACGGCTCGGTTGGGCAGGCCTGTGAGCGAATCGTGGAAGGCGAGATGGGCGATCCTCTCGGCCGCTTCCTTGCGCTCCGATATGTCGCGGACGGCCAGGATCCGGAGCTCGACGCCGCGCCAGGCGAGCGGGCGGAGGAGCAATTCGACGTCGCGGCTCTCGCCGTCGGCGCGGAGCAGCCGGCATTCGGTCGGCGGCGCGTCGGCCGCCATCGGCAGAGCGGCGAGGTTGACCTCGATGAGCAGGTCGGAAAGCCGCTCCGGTGCGTCGCCGACGCTCTCATAGCCGGCGAGGCGGAGGAAGCTCTGGTTGGCGTCGACGATCCGCTCGCCGTCGATCACCGCCAGCCCTTCGACCGCGGCGTCGGCGAAGGTGCGCAGGCGGCGCGCTTCCTCGATCGCGTTCTTCGCCAGCTTGCGGTCGAACAGCACCATCAGGAAGCCGATGGCGAGGATGACCAGGGCCATCGCCACCACCGCCAGGGTGAGGACGTTGCCGTCGATCGCCGCGGCGGGGACTTCGAGGCCGGGATCGGGGACGATCGAGGCCGCCGCCATGGCGGTGAAATGGAGGCCGCAGATCGCCAGGGTGAAGAGCAGAGCGGGCCGCCAGGGCAGGGGCCTGGGCCGGCGGCGATGCTCCGCCAGCGCCGCGACGCTCAGTCCCACGCCGAGCAGAAGCGACGCCGCCACCATCGTCCCGTCCCAGCTGAACCGGCCGGGAAGCTTGACGGCCGCCATTCCGACATAGTGCATGGTGCCGATGCCGGCGCCGATCATCGTCCCGCTCGCCAGGCTTCCGCGGCGAAGCGCCACCGTCCAGCCCGCTCCGGTGACCAGCACCGCCGCGGCGATCGAGACCAGGGTCAGCTCGAGATCGTAGCCGAGCGGGAGATGCGGCCGGTAGGCGAGCATGGCGACGAAGTGGGTCGCCCAGATGCCGGTTCCGGCGACGAAGCCGGCGAGCGCGGTCCACGCCCAGCGGCGGCGCTCGGCCCGGCGCGCCTGCTCGAAGATGGAGAATGCGGTGAAGGCGGCGAGCAGGCAAATGGCGCCGGCGACGAGCACCAGCCGGTAATCATGCTCGCCCGTGATACAGGCAAAGACCCGCAGCATTCGAACATCCCGCCCCGTGAGGCTGCGCTTATGGGTCGAGGAGGGTGAAGAAGGCGTAAAGGATTGCGAGGACTAGATCGCCGTCTCGAGCTGGGTGAAGCGGGTCGGAAGCACCGCCCGGGTCTCGATCGTCCCGTCGGCGGCCTTCGTCGCCACGCTGAGCTGCTGGACGTCCTTGCCGCCGAGCGGGATCACCATCCGTCCGCCGGGCGCGAGCTGGGCGACCAGGGCCGCGGGCGGCTCGGCGGCGGCGGCGGTGACGAGGATCCGGTCGAACGGCGAATGCTCGGCCCAGCCGCGCGACCCGTCGCCGACCCTTATGTCGACGTCATGGCCTTCCGAGGCGAGCCGAAGCCGGGCGCCCTCGGCGAATTCCTCGACGATCTCGACGCTGTGCACCCGCGCGCCCATCACGCTCATCACCGCCGCCTGCCAGCCGAGGCCGGTGCCGACCTCGAGCACGTGGTGCCCGGGTGCGAGCTCGAGCAGGTCGAGCATAAGGGCGCCGATGAACGGCTGGGAGATGGTCTTGTCGAAACCGATCGGAAGCGGCGTGTCCTGATAGGCGGCGACGGCGAGCTGGTGCGGGACGAAGAGGTGGCGCGGAACCCGGAGCAGGGCGCCCCGCAGGTTGGAATCGAGCGCGTCCTTGCCGAGCTCCTCGCTCGCAAGGTCGAAATGGAGATCGACGATCTCGACCATGTGGCGCCTCAAGAGAGCCAGATGCTGCTCGCCCATCGGCTTCATGCCCGCGCGCCTCCTTGCCCTTCCACAAGGCGCAGAATGCGGGGCTCGGCGCAAGTATCCGCGAAGCGGGCGGCTCAGCCGAGGCCGGTGCGGCCGGAGCCCAGGCTGAAGAGCAGCTGGAGCCCGGCGCCGACGAGGGCGGCGAGGACGAGCAGCTGGGGATATTGCGGCTCCTCGCGCTCGACCGCGAGCGCCGCCGCCGCGGCCGGCCCCTTGCGCGCGCGGCGCCGGAGCCGGACCATATCCCGGCTCCACGAGGCGAAGGGCGGGCGAACGGCGGGAAGGTTGGAGTCGCGGTGGAGGACCGGAAGCACGCCGGCGAGATCCGGCTCCATCGAATGCTGGTGACGCCCGCTCCGCCAGACCACGCGGTGGCCGCCCGGAACCATCTGCCAGGCGGCGCCGCAGCGTATCATGTCGCGCCGGCAGCGCCGGCAGCGGGAGAAATAATAGCCGCCATTATAGACTTCCCCGGGCCCCGCTTCATGCCCTCCAAGCGCGCACAACAGGCTCATCCCTCTTTCTCCTCCTCTTGCGATGTTTCCACGGCGGGATCGCCGAGCCGGTAGCGGGCGACCTCGCGCACCGCCTCGCCGCCGTCGGCGAGCGCGACGGCCGGATCCCAGATCTCGAAATGGCTTCCGGCGCCGATGAACAGGATCCGGTCGCCGATCCCGCCTCGGCGGCGGGCGAGGGGGGGCAGGGTGATCTCGCCGCCCTCGTCGAGGCTCGTTTCCTCGACCAGGCCGAACAGGCGCCGGGCCCGGGCGTGATGGTCGGCGGGCGGGCGCCCCAGACCCTCGTCGCGAAGCCGCCGCCGCTCCAGCTCCGCCTCGAGCCGGGGCTGGAGGCCGGCGCCGTAGCCGGTCAGGCACGGATCGCTCTCATGGACTCCGAACAGCAGCCGGCCGCCGCCGCCCTGCCGCGCGACCTCGCGAAGGATGAAGGAAGGGAGGCGGACTCGGCCACTCGAGTCGACCGCCCCCAGCGCGTTTCCACTGAAGAGATGCGCGATCTCCACCGCCTCGCCCGCCCCCAACTACGCAACCGGCACAGGAAGAAGACCTGTGCTGGAGGAGGAAGCTATGGTTAACCGGCATGCCCCGCATCATCGGGCTTCTACACCGGTAGTGATACGAGTCGCCGACGTTACTAACACCGTGCTGGAGGCCGCGGGAATTAGCTATTCTGCCTAACTTATGTTGTGCACAACTTGCGGCCTTCTCCTCCTCCACTCTCTCTGCGCCGCCCGGCGAAGCTGAACAGCAGCCGCGACTCGGCTTCACCCACCATTCACGGTATTTTCCCTAGGTTGCACGTTAACCAGCCGACTAAGACATTTGACTGGCGTGGCCCTGTGTTTTTGGCCTTTGGGGGAGCGGGCTTATGTCGCACCAACGCACCGTGTATGTGATCGATCACGACCTCGAGACGCGCAGGTCGCTGACCATCCATTTGGCGTCGATCGGGGCCGAAGCGTGGCCGTTCGCGAGCGCGGCGGAGTTTCTCGAGATCGTCGGTCATCTGATGCCGGGGTGCATCCTTCTCGACATGGACGCGCCGGACGGGCTGGAGCTTCTCCAGGCCCTGGTCAGGCGCGAGACCGGCTGGCCGGTGCTCGCGATGAGCGCCCGGCCCGACGTCTCGCTGGCGGTCGCGGCGATGAAGCTCGGCGCTCTCGATTTCCTCGAAAAGCCGGTGGTTGCGACCAAGCTCGGAGCGGCTCTGCTTCCGGCCTGGACCCTGCTCGAGGAATCGCTCGAGCGCCGTGAGTCGCGAAAGCAGGCCCAGGAGCGGATGGGGCGTCTCACCGCGCGCGAGCTCGACATCTCGCTGGCCCTGTTCGGCGGCCAGTCGAACAAAGCGGTGGCGCACGCGCTCGGAATCAGCGTCCGGACCGTCGAGATGCACCGCGCCCACATCATGGCCAAGCTCGGGGTTCGAAGCCTCGCCGAGGCGGCGGTGATGGCGACCCATGCCGGGCTCGCGCCCAGGCCCACGGGCGAAGCCGCGCGGCCCGCTCGGGCGCTGTCCATCCGGGTCCCGGAAGGCCGGCTGCCCGAACGGCGCTTCGCCGGGCGCTCGGGCTACTGAACGACCGGAACCGCGCCGCCGGCCGCTCATTGAGCGGGTGAACCGGAGGCAGCGATGAACGATCCCGATCAGGAAGACCGGCCCGGCGGCCGCGAAGGCGGCGGCGATTCGGGCGGCGGCGCCTATCCCAACCCCCATAGCGGCAAGGCGCCCGCCAAGGACGGCTTCACCGGCCGCGGCGGCCAGACCGACATGGGCTATAGCGGACCCGACGCGGCTCCGAACGCTCCGGCGGGCGAGGAAGAGGACTAGCGATCGTCCGAAAAAGTCAGGGGCCGGCGGCTTTCGCCGCCGGCCCCTCCCTCGTTACGCGACTCGAGGGGTCGACCGTGGCCGACGCCCTCCCTATCGCTTGATTCGGTTGAGAAATCCCTGAACGGCAGTGACAGCCCTCGTTCACCCTCCGAGCGGCTATTTCGACTTGTTGCCGTCCGTCTTCACGTCGATGTTCGGCGTATCCACCTCGATCTTGTCGGGGATCTTGAGGTTGACGTCGGGCACGGCGACCTTCGTGCCCTCGACGGCGACGTTCACGCCGACCTTGTCCGCGGCGCGGTTGAAGCCGCCGCCGAAGAGGAACCACAGCACTCCCAGCAGCACCAGGATGAGGAGGACGGCCAGGATGATTCCGGCGCCGCCGCCGCGGCCGCCGTCTGTCTGGACGACGGTGGTCGTCCGGTCCGTCTCGCGCACGGTCTCGCGGTCGCGATCATAGTCGCTCATCTTGCTTTCCTTCCACGGTGCGAGGCGCTGGCGCCTCGATCAGTCAGCTCTTGGGCGTGGTGACGTCGACCTTGACGTCGGTCGTCTTGTCGGCGCGGTGCATCAGCGAACCGCCGAACAGGTAGAAGAGCAGGGCGAGGACCGCGATCAGCAGCACGACCGCGATGATCGTGCCCCCGCCGCCGCCGCCGCCGTCGGTATGGACGATGGTCGTCTCCCGTTCCCGGTCATGATCGCTCATCTTCGCATCTCCGCTTTGTTTCGGACCCCCAACGCTGGGTCGGCTGGGCGGTTCCGCGCCCGGGGTTAGCCCGGAGCGGAGTCCGCCGGGGCGGGCCGGAGGACGGTGTCGGCCGCGTTGCGGCCGGGCCACGGCCCGTTGCGGATGAAGGATTCGACGGGCCCGCGCGTTTCGACCGCCGCGGGCGCGCTGACCCGGTACTTCACCAGCCAGTCGCCGCCGACATAGCAATAGAGGTGCGCCTCGGAGCGAATCTCCTGGACGCGATCGTCGAACGGCGTCCGGAAGCGGTAGACCGACCGGTGGCTGAGGCCCGCTTTCACCCCCGGCACCGCCAGGGCTTCGCCCTGCTCGATCGGGGCGGCCTGATCGTGCTGGGTCGAGATCGCGGCTTTGACGTTCTCGAACTCCTGGTCGCAGGCCTGCGCCCGGGCCTCCGCCGCGCCGCTTCCCGGCGAGCTCACCGCCGGCGCGGGATAGATATAGACGGTGATCAGAAGCCGGCCTTCGGGCGTTGCGAGATTGTAGCTGGCGCTGACGTCTTCGCCGGCGGAATCATATTGGTAGATGTCCGCCCGCCTGAAGTCGCCGACCCGGAGCGGGTAGACGGCATGAGCGGGGCCGTGGACGTAGGCGCCCCCGGTCTCGATCTGCTGCTGGGCGGCGGCGGGCTGCGCCAGGACTGCCGCGAAGAGCGCGAGGAGGGCGATCGGTCTTGCGATGGCGGCCACGATTTTCTCTCCCCCAGTCATCAGTCGCGGCTCAGCGCCAGCCGAAGGCCGAAGAAGAGCAAGACGCCGCCGGTCGCGCGATCGAGGCCTCGGACCAGCCGGCCGTTGCGCAGGGCCCGGGCGATCGGGCGGGTCGCTGCGACCAGCAGCCCGAACCAGGCGAGGCCCAGGCCGGCGTGGATCGAAGCCAGCAGCAACGTCGTCGTCGCCACGTCCCCGCCGGCCGGAATGAATTGCGGAAGGAAGGAGACGTAGAAGACTCCGACCTTCGGGTTGAGCAGGTTGGTGAGCAGGCCGCGAAGGAACCAGTTCGACTTCGCGGGCGCCGCTGCTTCGCTTCCGGCTTCCTCGTTGCGCGGAACCAGGATCATCTGCAGGCCGAGATAGAGCAGATAGGCCGCGCCGATCCATTTAAGGGCGAGATAGGCGAGCTCCGAGGCCTGGAGAAGCATCCCGAGCCCCAAGGCGACGAGAGCGCCCCAGGCGAGGCATCCAAGGCAGATGCCGGCCGCGGCGGCGAGGGCTCGCTTCGGCCCCTCGGCCGCGGCGGTGCGCAGGACGAGCGCGGTGTCGAGGCCGGGGGTGATCGTGAGCAAGGCGGCGGCCAGCGTGAAGGCGACAAGGGATTGCTCCAGCGCAGTCATGGTGGACGCATAGCACGGCCGCGCCTTATGGTTGAGTCATGGAGGAGTCAGCGCTGAAACCGCTCGACCGCGGGTTGCTTCGGCTGATGCGGGCTCGCGGGCTGATCGCCGGCACCCTGCTCGTCGCCGCCGCGCTCGCCGCCGAGGCGATGCTCCGCCCCGACGCGGTTCCGCCCGGGCTCGGCCTCGGGCCGGCGCTTTGCCTGTTCGCCTATCTGGCGCTGTGGAGCCCGCCGCGCCGCTACCGGCGCTGGGGCTATGCCGTCGACGGCGAGGCGCTTCAGCTTCGCCACGGCCTCTGGGTCAGGATCCACACCCTGGTCCCGCTCGACCGGGTCCAGCATATCGACGTCAGCCAGGGCCCGCTCGAACGGGCGTTCGGCATCTGCAGCCTGGTTCTGCACACCGCCGGCACCCTGCACAGCCAGATCCTGCTTCCCGGGCTCTCCCGCGCCACCGCCGAGGCCATTCGCGACGGGATCCGCGCCCGCATCCGCGAGGAGGCCGGATGAGCGGCGCCGGGGCCGTGGCCGATCGCCGCCTGCACCCGGGAACCGTCGCCCTTCGCTTCGTCAAGGAGGGGCCATCGACCGTGCTGGCTCTGTCCGCCGCCTTCGCCTTCGCCGCCAAATCGGGGCTGACGGGCGCGCTCCTCCTCGCGCTCGGCCTGGCGGCGGCTCTGCTGGCGGCGAAATGGCTCGCCTGGCACTTCTTCCGCTACGGTGTGGGCTCCGCCGAAATCGTCATCGAGAGCGGAGTCCTCCACCGCAACCGGCGAAGCATCCCGTTCGAGCGCATCCAGGACGTCGACATCGAGCGGACCTTCCTCGCCCGCCTGTTCGGCCTCGCCAAGGTCCGGATCGAGACCGGCGCGGGGGGCAAGGACGAGGGGTTGCTGGACAGCGTGTCGCTCGAGCAGGCGCAGCGGCTTCGGGAGGCGGTGCGCGCCTGGCACAGGGGCGGCGGGGAAACGGCCGTCGAGCCCGCGAAAGGCCCGGCCCCGCAGCCGCTCTTCGCCATGGACGTTCCGCGGCTACTGCTGTTCGGGATGTTCAACTTCTCGCTGGTCTATCTCGCCGGCCTGTTCGCGCTCATACAGACTTTCGACCGTTTCCTGCCGTTCGACCCCTATGATCCGGCCCGATGGATGGGCCTCGCCGAGGATTATCTGCCCGAGCGCTGGACCGTCTCCGCGGGCGCGGCGGTCCTGCTGATCGCCGCCGTGCTGGGCAGCGTCGCGGGGCTGGTGCGCACCGTGGCTCGCGACTTCGGATTCAGGCTCGCCCTCGAGGGCGACCGCTTCCGGCGCGAGCGCGGGCTGCTGACCCGAAGCGAGGTCGTCATCGCCCGCCGCCGGATCCAGGTCGCCCAGGTCCATGGCGGCCCGCTCAGGGCGGCGTTCGGCTGGGCGGGCCTCGCCTTCCAGACGCTCGGCGCCGGCACCGAGCGCGGCGGCCTGCAGAGCGCGGCGCCGTTCGCCCGGCGCGAGGAGATTGCCGAAGTTCTGGCCCACGTGCCGCCGCTTCGGCTGCCGCCGCCGCCGGAGCTTGTGCCGGTGGCCCGCGGCCACATCCTTCGCCGGCTGGTGCGCACGGGACTGATCCTGATGCTGATCGCCGGCGGGCTCGCCTCGTGGCGGATCGAGGCCCTCTGGCTCCTCGCTTTGTTACCGGTCCTCGCAGCAGGCTCGACGATCGGGCGACGCTTCCACCGCTACGCCCTCGACGGGGACATGCTCTTCGTCGAGCAGGGAGTCCTCGCTCAACGGCTCTGGCTGGTGCCGCTGGCGAGCGTGCAGACGCTCAGCCTCCGCCGCGGTCCGCTCCAGCGCGGGCTCGGCCTGGCCACGCTCAGCGTCGACACGGCGGGGGCGCCGGTGCTCGCCGGAGTCCATATCATCGACCTTCGCGTGGAGGATGCCCAGGACCTGGTCGAGCGAATGACGATCCTTCGATACGGGCCTTCGCCTTCGCTCAGTCCCTACTCAGGATGAGCGGAAAACGCACAACCGCTCATCCTGAGTAGCCGCTGAGCGAAGTCGAAGCGGCGTATCGAAGGGCTCACTCCTCCGGGAGGAAGTCCGGCACCGAGAGATAGCGTTCGCCGGTATCGTAGTTGAAGGTGAGGACCCGCTTGCCCGGGCCGACTTCGGCCAGCTTCTGGCGGACGGCGGCGAGGCTGGCGCCCGAGCTGATTCCGACCAATATGCCTTCCTCGCGGGCGGCGCGCTTCGCCATCTCCTTGGCGTCGCCCGGCTCGACCTGGATGGTCCCGTCGAGCACGTCGGTGTGGAGGTTGGCGGGGATGAAGCCCGCGCCGATGCCCTGGATCGGGTGGGGCCCGGGCTGGCCGCCCGAGATGACCGGCGAAAGCGTCGGCTCGACCGCGAACACCTGAAGGCCCGGCCATTCCTTCTTCAGCACCTGCGCGCAGGCGGTGATGTGGCCGCCGGTGCCGACCCCGGTGATCAATATGTCGATGGGGGAATCGCGGAAGTCCTCGAGAATCTCCTGGGCGGTGGTGCGCAGGTGGACGTCGATATTGGCGGGATTCTCGAATTGCTGCGGCATCCAGCTGTCCTCGATCTCGCCGAGCAGCTCCTCGGCGCGGGCGATCGAGCCCTTCATCCCTTTCTCGCGCGGGGTGAGGTCGAAGCGGGCGCCATAGGCGAGCATCAGCCGCCGCCGCTCGAGGCTCATGCTGTCGGGCATGACCAGGATCAGCCTGTAGCCCTTGACCGCGGCGACCATGGCGAGGCCGATGCCGGTATTGCCGGAGGTCGGCTCGACGATCGTCCCGCCGGGCTTCAGGGCGCCGGATCGCTCGGCGTCCTCGACCATGGCGAGCGCGATCCTGTCCTTGATCGAGGCGCCGGGATTGGCCCGCTCCGACTTCACCCACACTTCGGCGTCGCCGAACAGACGGTTTATTCGGATATGGGGGGTTCGGCCGATCGTCTCGAGGATATTGGCGGCTTTCATTCGACTCTACTCCATGACCACGGTGGTTGGCTCGGCACCGAGTGCGGACTCCGGACCGGGCAAGCCTATAAAGCTATGGACCGGCGATTCCTATGGTCTCGACGCTTCGTTTCCAGTACGTAATATTCGATCGGTGATTACCCGAATCATGAGGGGGCAAAACTCATGAGGGAGGGAATCGTGGAACACGCAATCAATCGCCGGAACCTGCTCAGGGCCGGGGCCGCCTTCACCGTCCTTGGCGGAACCCAGCTGTTCACCGGCATTCCTGCTTTGGCGGACTATGCCGCCGGGCCGGTGGTTCGGCGCAACGCTTCGACGATGGGCGCGGGCGATCCCGTCCTTCGCGGTTATCGCCGCGCCATCCAGGCGATGCGGGCGCTTCCGAACGACAATCCGTGCAGCTGGTATTATCAGGCCGCGATCCACGGAACGACCGATCCCGCCAACCTGCCGTCCTGGAACACCTGTCATACGGACCCGACCTTCTTCTGGGCGTGGCACCGAATGTACCTCTATTTCTTCGAGCGGATCGTCCGCAAGCAATCGGGCATGTACGACTGGGCCATTCCCTATTGGGACTGGACCAACGCGGCGGAACGCGCGCTTCCGGCGCCGTTCCGCGATTCCGCCAGCCTGCTCTACGACGGCACCCGCAATGCGGGCGTCAACGGCGGCACGCCGCTGTCGACGAGCCTCGCGACTTCGGTCGCCAACGCGATGCTGCTGCTCGACTATTTCAACACCCAAAGCTCGATCAACGGGCCGCACGGAAGCGTTCACATCGCCGTCTCTGGCAATATGCACGACGTGGTGACGGCGGCCCAGGATCCGATCTTCTGGGCGCATCACAGCCAGGTCGACCGGCTGTGGAACCTGTGGCTCGCGCAAGGCGGCGGCCGGAGCAGCCCGGTCGGCAACTCGACCTGGAGGAACACGACCTACACCTTCTTCGACGAATGCTGCCAGCCGGTGTCGCTGAAGGGCTGCGACGTCGTCCGAGCCGCCAAGCAGCTGAGCTATTCCTACGAGGGCGAGCCGCCGCAGGTGAACCAATATTGCCCGCGCATCTTCAACCCCAAGCTCCTCGACGTCCTGATCCTGGCGAAGGCGCGGCAAGCCGTGGTCCTGGCGGCAAGGCCGGTCAGGGTGCCGCTCCTGGTCGAAGGGGGCAAGAGGCTGGCGGAGATCGCCCGAAGCCGGGACGGCAATCTCGCCCTTCGGATCGCCGGGATCGAGGCCGAGAGGCAGCCGGACGTCAGCTGGGAGGTCCATGTCGGGCCGAAGGGCTTCACGCCTTCCACACAGAACTTCGTCGGGATGTTCGCGCTGTTCGGGGCCGGCCTCAAGACCCGCTCGAACCATTACCGTCCCGCCGACTTCGTCTTCGCCGTCGGCCCGGCCCTGAGCGGGCTCGACGCTTCCAGCCTCGAAGTCGCCTTCGTGCCGGTCTCCGGGCTCGAGCGCGGACCGGCGGCGGCGGAGCTTCAGCCGCGCAGCCCGGTCAGGGTCGGCGAGGTCGCCATCATCCTCGACGTGCCGATGCCCCAGCCGCCGCGCGACGAGCAGGACAAGCTGCGCCGGGAAGAGGAATCCCGCTAGGGCGCCGAGTCCTCGGCGGCCCGGGGTTCGGGCGGGTCGAACGTCCGGGCGCGCGGAAGCTCGGGGAACCAGCGCGCCCAGAGCAAGGTGATCGCGATCGCTCCGACCCCCCCCGCGACGACCGCCACGACCGGCCCGATGAGCGCGGCAAGGAAGCCCGACTCCGCTTCGCCGAGCTCGTTCGAGGCCGAGATGAACAGCGAGGAGACCGCGCCGACCCGGCCGCGCATCTCGTTGGGCGTGTAGAGCTGGATCAGCGACTGGCGGACGTAGACGGAGAGCATGTCGGCCGCGCCGAGCAAGGCGAGGCAGAGGAGCGACAGAGGCATGAAGCGCGAGAAGCCGAACACGATAGTCGCCGCGCCGAACACGCCGACCGCCGCAAGCATCTTCACGCCGACATCGTGCTTGAGCGGCCGCCATGCGAACCAGAGCGCGATCACCGTCGCTCCGGCGGCCGGCGCCGCGCGCAGGTGGCCGAGGCCCGTCGGCCCGACGTGGAGGATGTCGCGTGCGAAGACCGGAAGCATCGCCGTCGCTCCGCCGAGCAGGACCGCGAACAGATCGAGCGAGATGGCGCCGAGCACGAGGCGGTTGCGGCGGACGTAGTGAAGGCCGTCGATCATCTGCCGCCAGGGATTGCGCGAGCCGCCGATCGCGGTCCGCTCGATCGGTCGGATGAGGAACATGCAGGTGAGCGAGACGAGGAACAGGCCGCCGCTCACCGCATAGGGCATGTGCGGCGCCCAGGCGTAGAGATAGCCGCCGATCGCGGGGCCGGCGATCGCCCCCGACTGCCAGGCGATCGAGCTCATCGCGATGGCGCGCGGAAGGGTCTCGCGCGGCACCAGGTTCGGCGCCAGCGCCGACAAAGCCGGCATGGCGAAGGCACGCGCCACTCCGAGCAGGCCGGCGACGACGAACAAAGCGAACAGGCTGATCGATCCCGACCAGGTGAGCCAGCCCAGAGTCGCCGCGCAGAATATCTCGAGCGAGATCGAGGCCCTGGCGATGTAGCGGCGGTCGAGCCGGTCCGCCGTCCAGCCGGTGACGAGGGTGAGGACGAAAAGGGGCACGAACTGGACGATCCCGATCAGCCCGAGCTGGAGCGCCGCCTGCCTGGTCGGCATGGTGTGGCGGGCGATGTCGTAGACCTGCCAGCCGATGACGATGACCATCCCCATCTGAGCGATCGTCGAGGCCAGCCGGGCGGTCCAGTAGAGTCGGAAGTCGCGGATCGCGAACGGATGGGGCGGTCCGGCCATGGCCGGCGCTTAAGGGGGCGGGCGAGGGGGCGCAACAACCCATCTCGTCAGGGCGGGAGCGAAAGGCTAACGCCCCATCGACCAGATGAGGGAGTCGCCGATGTCCGCCAAGGCCCTGCTCGCCGCCGCTTCCACTTTCGCGCTTCTGCTCGCCGGCTGCACCTCCACGGGCGCTCGGGACGAGGCCGCGGCCTCGGCTCGGCCTTCCGGCTGGGCGGCTTTCTCGCAGCAATATATCGACGGCTATTTCCGCATCAATCCGCCCTTCGGCTCCGCCCAGGGCAAGCATCAATATGACGGCCAGCTGCCCGACTGGAGCGAGACCGGACTCGCCAATGCCGAGGAATTCCTGCGCTCGTCGATCAATGCGGCCCAGGTCTTCGATCCGAAACGCCTCAGCAAGAGCGAGCGGTTCGAGCGCGACTATCTGATCGCCCGAGCCCGGGGCGACCTGTTCTGGCTCGAGACGGCGGACGATCCGCACCGCAACCCCGCTTACTACATGGGAAGCCTCGATCCGTCGGTCTACGTCACCCGTCCCTACGCCGCCCCCGAGGTTCGGATGCGGGCCTTCATCGCCTATCTGAAGAACGTGCCCGAGGGCGCTCGCCGGATCCGCGCCAATTTGAGGACTCCGCTTCCGCTGAGCTTCATCGATTACGGCAAGGCCGGCTTCGGCGGCTTCGCCCAATATTATCCGACCGACGGCAAGGCCGCCTTCGCCGGAGTCGGCGACTCCGCCCTCCAGGCCGAGCTCGACCGCGCCGCGCGCGACGCCGCCAAGGCGATGCAGGGGCTCGCCGATTGGCTCGAGAGCGAGCGGCCCAACGCGACCCAGGATTTCGCATTGGGCCCCGACAAGTTCGCCCAGATGGTGCGCGACACCGAGATGGTCGACGTCCCGCTCGACCAGCTCGAAGCGATCGGCCGAGCCGATTTGAAGCGCAACCAGGACGCGCTCCGCGCCGCCTGCGCGACCTATGCGCCGGGCGCGACGCTGCAGGCCTGCATGGACAAGATGGGCGCCAACAAGCCCGAGGGAAGCGTGGTCGAGGCCGCCCGAGCCCAGCTCGCCGGCCTCAAGGCCTATATCGCCGAGCACGACATCGTCTCCATCCCCGGAACCGAGGAGGCGAAGGTCGAGGAGGCGCCGCCCTACAATAGGCAGAATTTCGCCTACATAGACATTCCCGGGCCCTACGAGCACGGCCTCCCCTCGGTCTATTACATCGCCCCGCCCGACCCTTCCTGGTCGCCCGAGGTCCAGGCCGGCTTCGTCCCGGGCAAGGCGGACCTGCTCTTCACTTCGGTCCACGAGGTGTGGCCCGGCCACTTCCTCAACTTCCTCCATTCGAACCGCTCGCCCTTCACCTTCGGCCGGGTCTTCGTCGGCTACGCCTTCGCCGAAGGCTGGGCCCATTATGGCGAGGAGATGATGTGGGACGCCGGGCTCGGCAAAGGCGATCCCGAGATCCACATCGGCCAGCTCTCCAACGCTTTGCTGCGCGATTGCCGCTTCCTCTCCGCGATCGGGATGCACACCGGGCGGATGACGATGGAGCAGTCGCGCCAGCTGTTCCTCAGCGAATGCTATCAGGACGAGGGCAATGCGCGGCAGCAATCGGCGCGCGGAACCTACGATCCGGCCTATCTCAACTATACGATGGGCAAGCTGATGATCCGCAAATTGAGAGACGACTGGACCCGGACCCGCGGCGGCCGGTCGGCGTGGAAGGCGTTCCACGACCAGTTCCTGAGCTACGGCGGCCCGCCCATTCCCCTGGTCCGCCAGCAGATGATGGGCGGCGAGGCGAAGGCGGTTTTCTGAGGCGAAGTTCACGAAGTTCCTCGGGTCCGCCGCCTTTTGTGTGAACTTCGTCGGCAGCTCGGCGACCGGTTCACGCGGACGGGCGCGGAATCGGTCGCGCGGCTTTGCAGCGACGCCGATCACAATGAGGTGATCCGAGGCATCACTCGACGCTTGGGCGTCTTTTCCTCTTCTCGGGCGCGGGCGGCCTCTTCCCGCACCATACGCTGCGCTTCGGCGACGGCGCGGTGGTTCACTTCGGCCTCGAGCAGGCGTCGTGCGTCCTCCTCGTCGATCCGGCGGCGCTCGTCGTCGGCGCGCTTGGCCTCACGCGATTCGTTCAGCGAGCGGGGCCTGCCGGAGAGCACGGCGATCGCCATGCGATCGAAATAGCGATGCTCCATCCGAACGACCCGGCCGCGGCGGACGACCGGGACGAGGGCACCGTGCATCGCCCGGCCGATGACGCTGTCACGCATGGCGTCGACGCCCATCTCGGCCGCGAAATCCCAGGCTCGGGCGAAGCTCTCCGCGCCCGGCCGGGCGCGAAGCTTATAGACGCCGCGTACCGACTTCCCGACATGACGGGCCGCCATCGAGACGCTTCCACACCGCGCCAGCGCCGCAATGAATGCCCGCTGCCGCTCGGGGGTCCAGCCGTCGCGGCGCGCGGAGGCCGAAGGGACCGGCTCGAACGCCAGCAGATCGTGGGGCGAATCGTCCATCGACCAGGGTATGACTGAAAGCGGCAATGTAGGAAAGTTCTTTTTTTGTTCTCATACATACTTCGGATAAGCGGCGACTGCCCGACGCTCTAGCGAACCGCGCTTCCGGTCGTCTCCCCAACGAGCCCATGTGACCGGAGCCAGGCTTCGAGCGCTGCCGGCCATTGGTCCGCCGGCTGCTGGCGCCGGCGCATCCCGAAGCCGTGGCCGCCTTTCTCGTAGAGGTGAAGCTCGGCGGGGCGCCCGGCCGCGGTCCAGCGCGCGTACGCTTCTGTGCTCCTCGCCGAGGACACCTGCGGGTCGTCCTGTGCGGCGACGATGAACAAAAGGCGGCGCGCCGGTCGCCGGGCCGGCCTCGGGCGGGATGGCGCCGGATTCGGCGACGGCGAAGTCCGGCCGAGCCGCCGGGTCGGGCGCGAGGGCGAGATCGAGCACCGTCATCGCTCCGGCCGAGGCGCCGATCGCCCCGACCCGGTCGGCCTTGATTCCGTAGCGGTCGGCGCTCGAACGGATCTGGCGAAGCGCCTGCTGGGCGTCGGCGACGGCGATGTCGCGCGCGGGCCGGGTCCGGAGCAGAAAGGCGTCGAGCGTCTCCGCGCCCGAAGGCGCCGAGGCGCCGGGCGGCCGCACCCGGTAGCGGAGCACGAAGGCGGTGATTCCGCGCGCAGCCAGCCACTGCGCCACTTCCGTGCCGTCGAGATCCCATGCCAGCGCCCGGAACGCCCCGCCCGGAAGGACGAGCATCGCCGTCCCGCTCGCCCGCCCCGCCGGCGGCCGGAAGACGGTGACGGTGGGAATCGTGACGTTGGTGACGACATGGATCCGGCCGGCGCCGGGTATGTCCGCGTCGGCTTCCTCTTCCGGCCCGGTCCAGCTCTCGCTTCCGGGCGCCGGGCCCGGCCAGAGGCGGAGCACTTCCGGCGCGGGCGGCGTCGATCCGGCCGTGTGCGCCGGGCCGCAGGCGAAGGTCAGCAGGGCGGCCGAGAGGGCTGTCGCCAAGCCCATGGGCCCGCGCCCGCCCACTTGCTTCGGATGCTTCACGTGGCTCCTCCAGCTCATCCCTGCGACAACGCGTAACGCGGACCGCGCCGCCCTATGCGTATCCGATGTTCCCGATCAAGCCTGTAGCGCGAGCGCCGAGGTTAATCCTCAATTCCGCATACAATCTTCGCATAAGTAACTAGAATAGCGAGATTTATCTCGACTTCCGGCGCACCGGGCGGCAGTCTGCTCATGCCAATGGATGAGCTCGATCAGAAGAGTCGCTCGGAGCTTCTTCAGCGCAACGAGCAGATAAAGGCGGTGTCGACCCTTATGGGGGCGACCGCTCTCGCGCTGGGGACGGCGGGCTTCAGTCGCTGGTTCCTGCTCGGCTTCGACGAATTCGTGTTGTTGTGGCTAGGGTGGAGCGCGGCGCTTATATGGGCAGGGGTGAAAGCGCTCACGATGCTGGAGGCGGAGCCGAGATGGATCGACTGAACAACTTCGCCCCGGCGATCGGCGGCGCGGCGATCTTCGCTTATGGCTGGTGGGTCATTTTTCGCATCAAGCGCGAGCAGGCGAAGGCCCGGGAGACGAAGGCGGCGGAATAGAAATATTCGGACGCCGGGTTGCCGCCCCCCCCCCCGGTCGCGCGTCCCGTGATTGACTCGCCTGCGCATCGAAGGCAGCCTTTCGCCGCTGAAGCTGCTCAAGGGGAAACAGCTTCCGCATTTCCCGTGGCCGGAAGGATTCACGAGGAGGCAGCCATGCACAGACGCGATTTCGGGCTCCTGCTGGGCGCTTGCGCCGCTTTGGCGCTTGCGGGATGCGACCGGCCCGGTAGCGCAACGCAGCCGCAGGGCAATGCGAGCGAAACTGCGGACGCGAACGCGAGCGCCGCCCATCCCTTGGACCCGATTGAAAGTGCGATGGCGGCGGCTCCGGCCTCCGTCTCGAGGGACGCCGCCATCGTCCAGGCGCAGGCCGACGGCTCGATGAAGACCCTTCGCGAAGGCCATAACGGCTGGACCTGCATGCCCGACAGCCCGACGACGCCGGGCCCCGACCCGATGTGCATGGACAAGAATGCCGGCGCCTGGGCCGCCGCCTGGATGGGGAAGAAGACCCCTGCCGATGGCGTGCCGGGCGTCATGTACATGCTCGCCGGCGGCACGGACGCGAGCAACACCGACCCCTATGCCCAGGCTCCCACCGCGGGAGGCGACTGGATCAAGACCGGGCCGCACATCATGATCGTCGGGTCGAAGGCAGTGCTGGCGGGCTATCCGTCGGGGGTGGGCCCGGACACGAAGGCGCCCTACGTGATGTGGGCGGGGACGCCTTACGCGCATCTTATGCTGCCGGTGGAGCGGTAGCGGGCGGCTTCTCCGGTTAATCCCGGACCGTGTACACGCCGTTCTGGTATACGATCTTCGCATAAGCCCCTGGGCCAGAACGATTCCTCTAGACTCCTGCCTCGTCCGCAGGCAGCCTGTGCCTAGGCAGGACTTGGATGGTCTGGATTGTGATCGGAGCCGCGATCGGCGCGAGATCGAAGAACGTGCCGGGCGCGGAGAACGCCATCACGATCTTCGGCGTGATCCTGCTGGCTTATGTCTGGCTCATGTATTTCCACCTCAAGCGGCAGCAAGCCAAGCGCCGGAGACGGGAGGAGCGCGATGACTGAGGATGGAGCTTCGGCGCCTCCGTTGAACGAGTCTGATGATCCGCCTATCCCTTGGACTGGTGAGGATGAGGCGATGGGCGCGAGACGGCTGAGCATCGAGCTTTCGGAAGAACTGGCCGAGATCGTCGACGCGCTGGTCGTGTCCGGCAGCTACGCCGATGCGAGCGAGGTGATCAAGGAGGCCCTGGAGCTGTTCACGAGGCAGGACGAATCGCTGGAAGACTGGGTGCGCACCGAAATGGTCGCGGCCTATGACGAGTGGAATGCCGATCCGACCGGCGGGCTTTCTCTCGATCAAGTACAGGTCCAATTGGAGGAGGCGCGCCACAAGCGGTGCAGGTCGTTAAGAACCGATAGGCCCTCCTAGCCAATCGTGCTAGATTCTGACGTCCGTCCAGGGGAGAGGGTATGGCAACTGCTGTCGGTCCCATCACAGTCTGCGTCATCAACCTGAAAGGCGGTGTTGGCAAGTCGACGATCACGGCGTTGCTAAGCCGACATGCATTTAACCAACGCCGGAAAAACGTTCTCGCCATTGATTTGGACCCTCAGGCAAATCTGAGCCAAGGGCTACTTCATAGCGAGTACGAAAATTTTCTTCGCGAAAAGAGGGGCTCAATCGTCGAGCTTTTTAATGGCTACATGCCTCCACGGCGCAATGCGCCCAGCCCCGGCTCTCTAAGCGCTTCTGATGTAACTGAGAGCATATTGGGGACAGGGGGCAGAGCGCTAGATCTTATACCTTCCCGGTTTGACTTCTCGGATCATCTGACTGAGGCTGTCCGGCCTGATCCAAAGGTGCTAGCGAGATTTCTTTCCGCCAATTTCAAAGATAAAGACATAATATTTATTGACTGCTCCCCAACCGAGTCCATCTTCACGATGGCTGCCTACCACGCAAGCCATTATATTTTAATTCCGGTGCGCCCGGAATATTTTGCGACCATTGGCTTTCCTTTGTTAGAGCAGTCGGTGCAGTCTTTTAAAAGAAAGAACAGAGGTCATGATATTCGTGTCGCCGGGGTTGTGATAAACAACGCATTTTATGACGGCGGCAATGATGGCGGACCAGAGAAGCGAAGGGCTATGAATGAGATTGTAGCCGAGGCTGGAAAGAATGGCTGGCATATTTTTGACAGGCAGCTACCACACTCTCGAGGATTTCCGAAAATTATGAGAGGTGACTACTCTCACCAAGGAAACGCAGACCAGTTCTGGTACTTTGCACAAGAATTTTACTCTCATCTTGGACTTTAGGATTTCTGTATGACGTCGAAATCTGATGAGCTGCTGCGCGGTCTTCTGAGCGTGATGTTGAAGGAATGGTCACCTGTCCGTGTCTATAGGACATTGGATTCCTTGGTGCCGGAACAGGAACGTCCACGGGCTAATGCGAAACGTCGAGCTGATAGACCTCAACAGCGTACTCCTACAGATCAAGTGAAAATGCTAAAACTGCCGCGAGACAAAAAGCGAGTTTTGCTCGAGATGGCGATCGACTTTGAAAACAAGAAATATCTACCAACTATATCAGACGCTCGTAATCATCTTGAAATGCTTGGCTTGGATGGCGGGGCCATCAAAAGTCGTACAGAAAGTTTCAAGGCGCTTCTGCCGATCTTAGTGGATATGCCTCCGGAAGCGTTGGAGCGGACGCGTCGTCGCGGAGGGCAAGGCGGGCCCGCCCGGCTTGGACCTTTGGCCGATGCTATTCGTGAATCGGGAGCGGCGGCGGCCGTCCGCGAACGACGCGCAGAGTTCGTTGGAGACAGGGACAGTCCGCCCTCTGGCAAGCTGGGAGCCGACTCTAAATAATCAAGCCAAATCCACAAAGCTGTCGAGCACCCGCTTGCGTCCGGCATGCTCGAAGTCGATCTCGAGCTTGTTGCCTTCGATCTCAGCCACGAGGCCGTAGCCGAACTTGGCGTGGAAGACTCGCTGGCCTACCGCGATGTCGCCTCGGCCGGGGTTGCCGAGGCTGATCGCGCTCGCGCGGGCTTCCATCACTCGCGGCGGGGTGCGTTCGAAGCCGCCTTGCACGGCGCGGCGCCAGCCGGGGCCTCGCGTCTGGCCGCGTGCCACGTCCGCGAAGGGGTCGGCGCGTTCGGACCAGTTGGCGCGCCAGAGGCTTTCGCCGCCGGACATGGTCTGCTCCGATTCGATGTGGGCGTCGGGGAGCTCGGCGATGAAGCGGCTCGGAATGCTGCTCGTCCACTGGCCGTAGATGCGGCGGTTGGCGGCGTGGAAGATGAAGCATTTGCGTCTTGCGCGGGTGATCGCGACGTAGGCGAGGCGGCGTTCCTCCTCGAGGCTCGCCTGGCCGCCTTCGTCGAGGGCGCGCTGGGAAGGGAAGACGCCTTCCTCCCAGCCGGCGAGGAACACGGTGGCGAATTCGAGGCCCTTGGCGGCGTGGATGGTCATGATGGTGACCTTCTCCGCCTCGCGCTCGGCGTCGTTCTCCATGACGAGGGAGACGTGCTCGAGGAAGGCGCCGAGAGTCTCATATTCCTCCATCGCCCGGGTCAGCTCGGCGAGGTTCTCGAGGCGGCCGGCGCTCTCCGCGCTTCGGTCGGCCTGGAGCATGGCCGTGTAGCCGCTCTCGTCGAGGATCAGGCGTGCGAGCTCGGGATGGGGCAGCTCGGCGAGGCGCGCGCGCCAGCGGGCGACGTCGCCGACGAGGTTGCCGAGCGAGCGGCGAGCCTGGGGGGTGAGCTCGTCCGTGTCGAGGATCTGCGCGGCCGCCATCAGCAAGGGCGAGCCCTGGGCGCGGGCGAGGCTGTGGATCTTGGCCACCGCCTTGTCGCCGAGGCCGCGCTTGGGGACGTTGACGATCCGCTCGAAGGCGAGATCGTCGGCCGGCTGGGCGATGATTCGGAGGTAGGCGAGGGCGTCGCGTATCTCGGCGCGCTCGTAGAAGCGAAAACCCCCGACGATCCGGTAGGGCAGGCCGATGGCGATGAAGCGGTCCTCGAACTCGCGGGTCTGGAACTGGGCGCGGACCAGGATGGCGGTCTCGTCGATGCGGCCGCCTCTTCGCTGGACGCCCTCGATCTCCTCGCCGATCCGCCGGGCTTCCTCGGGCCCGTCCCAGACCCCGACGACCCTGACCTTGTCGCCCTCCGCCTCCTCGGTCCAGAGCGTCTTGCCGAGGCGGCCGCCATTATGGGCGATGAGGCCCGAGGCGGCGGCGAGGATGTGGGGGGTGGAGCGGTAATTCTGCTCGAGCCGGACGATCTTCGCGCCCGGAAAGTCCTTCTCGAACCTCAGGATGTTGGCGATCTCGGCACCGCGCCAGGAGTAGATGCTCTGGTCGTCGTCGCCGACGCAGCAGATGTTCTTCCTCTCCTGGGCGAGCAAACGGAGCCAGAGATACTGGCTCTGGTTGGTGTCCTGATATTCGTCGACGAGGATGTATTTGAAGCGGTTCTGGTAATGCTCGAGCACGTCGCGATGCTTCTGGAGGATGACGAGCATGTGGAGGAGGAGATCGCCGAAATCGCAGGCGTTGAGGGTCTTCAAGCGCTCTTGGTAGCGTGCGTAGAGCTCGGCGCCCTTGCCGTTGGCATAGGCCTCGCTCTCGGCGGCGTCGATCTGGGCGGGGGTCCAGCCGCGATTCTTCCAGCGGTCGATGAGGCCGCCGAGCAGCCGCGCCGGCCAGCGTTTCTCGTCTATGTCGGCGGCGGCGATCAGCTGCTTGAGCAGGCGGAGCTGGTCGTCGGTGTCGAGGATGGTGAAGTTGGACTGCAGGCCGACCAGCTCGGCGTGGCGGCGGAGCATGCGCGCGGCGACCGAGTGGAAGGTGCCGAGCCAGGGCATCCCTTCGACCGCGTCGCCGACCTGCCGCCCGACACGCTCCTTCATCTCGCGCGCGGCCTTGTTGGTGAAGGTGACGGCGAGGATCTCCGACGGCCAGGCGCGGCGGGTGTAGACGAGATGGGCCAAGCGCGCGGTCAGCGCCGCGGTCTTGCCGGTGCCGGCGCCGGCGAGGACGAGCACCGGCCCGTCGGTCGTCAGCACCGCCTCGCGCTGCGGCGGATTGAGGCCGGCGAGATAGGGGGGCTCGGGGGCGGTGGCGACGGGCTGGGTCACGTTTGAACAGCTAGGGAACGAAGGCGCGGCGTACAACCTTCATGACGCCCGCCGAAGCAGGGTGATGCGCGCTTTGCCGTATTTGCGCTCGGCTTTTACCTCGAACCCCTCGGCGGCCACGGCCTCGCTCCGGCCGGTCTCGACGCTGGCCCAGCCGCCCGGCGCGATCGGCAGCTGCGCCAGCGCTGCCGCGGCGAGGCCGCTGCCGTAGGGCGGGTCGAGGAAGGCGAGGTCCACGGGACGGGGCAAGCGGACATGCTCGGCGCGGCCGGGGAGGATCTCGCCTTCGGCACCGAGCGCGGCGATGTTGCGGCGGATGGCGTCGATGGCGGCGCGGTCGCTTTCGACGAAAAGGCAGTGCGCGGCGCCGCGGGAGAGGGCTTCGAGGCCGAGGGCGCCGGAGCCGGCGAAGAGGTCGGCGACCTGGAGGCCTTCGAAGCTTCCGAGGCGGCTCTCGAGCATCGAGAAGAGGGCTTCGCGGACGCGGTCGGCGGTCGGGCGGGTGGCGGCGCCGGCAGGGGCGAGAAGGGGCCGGCCGCGCCACTTGCCGGCGATGATCCTCATTTCCTAAATCCTCCCCGGGACGGGGAGGGGGACCGCGGCGCGGAGCGCCGTGGTGGAGGGGGCCCCGCTCCGCGCGGCTCGGACGCCGGGCCCCCTCCACCGTGCTTCGCACGGTCCCCCTCCCCGTTCCGGGGAGGAGATTTGAGCCCCTTCCGGAACGCGACCAGATCGTGCTGCCTCACTTCGTCGACCGCTCCGGCCGGCAGGTCCGCCAGCAGGAAGGGCCCATACGCCGTCCGGATCAGCCGCGAGACCTGCAGGCCGAGATGCTCGAGCACCCGGCGGACCTCGCGGTTCTTGCCTTCCCTGAGGCGCATCTCGACCCAGGCGTTGCGGCCGGTGCGGCGTTCGAGATTGGCGTCGATCGGGCCGTAGCGGACGCCCTCTATCTCGACGCCCTGGATCAGCTCCTCGAGCCGTTCCTGGCTGACCTCCCCGAACACCCGCGCCCGGTAGCTTCGCTCGACTCCGGTCGCGGGAAGCTCGAGCTGGCGCTTCAATTCGCCGTCGGTGGTGAGGAGGAGGAGGCCCTCGGTGTTGAGATCGAGCCGCCCGACCGGCATCACCCGCGGCAGGCCCTTGGGAAGGCGGTCGTAGATGGTCGGGCGGCCCTTGGGGTCGCGCTCGGTCGTCAGCAGCCCGGCGGGCTTGTGGTAGCGAAACAGGCGCGCCGGCGCGGGCGCCTTGACCGGCTTGCCGTCGACGGTGACTCCATGGAGCGTGGCCAACAGGGTCGCGGGGGTCTCGACAATCTTGCCGGCGATGGCGATCCGCCCTTCGGCGATCATCCGCTCGATTTCGCGGCGCGAGGCTATGCCGGCGCGGGCGAGGAGCTTGGCGATCCTTTGAGAATCGCGCTCCGCGCGGGGGCGCTGGGCGTCCTTCGGTGGGCGGGGCGGGGGCATTTCTCTCCTCGGTGAAGCCGGACGGCCGCAATTTCGCGCCCAGCCGATCAACCCGCCATGGCACCGGACGGGTGCAGGCTCGTTACGCACGAGTAACCGATCCCGGTGGGCAAGGGCGCGCTTTAAATGTTGTTCGGCAAACGTGAAAGGGCGATCCGCCGCATCCTCGTCGTCGAGGACGAGCCCCTCGTCGCGTTCGACATCGAGCATCTCTTGAACGAATGCGGCTACGAGGTGGTGGCGACGGTCGACACGCTCGCCGACGCTGTGCGGGTCCTCGGCGAGGAGGAGGTCGACCTCGTCCTCTCCGACATCAAATTGAACGGCGACGGCGACGGAATGGACGTCGCCCGCGCCGCGACGGCGCGCAAGGCGCCGGTCCTCTTCGTCACCGCCAACTGCCCGATCGAGGCGCGGAGCCTCGGCATCGGCTGCCTCGCCAAGCCCTATACCGACAAGATGCTGAAAAACGCGCTCGAGGCGGTGGACCGGACGGTGAGGGGGAAGAAGGTGAAAAAGCTTCCGGCGGGGCTGAGCCTGTACGAGGAGGCTTAGGCCAGCGCGTCCCTCACCTGGTCGTGGAAGTGCCTGATCCCGGTTTCCAGCGTGCCCAGCGTCAGCTCCTTGACCACCCCCGTCGCCAGCCCCTCCTGGCCGAGCGCGGCGGCTCGGTAGTCCTCGCCGCCGAACACGCCTTCGTCGAGCAGGGCCCAGCTCCGCGCCCAATGGTCCTCCTCCTCGGGAGTCGCGGGCGGCTCGGGGATGAGCATGAAATCCTCGACCAGGGTCCGGCCGACCGACTGCGGCATCAGCACCATCAGGTTCACGTAATCCGGGCTCATGATCATGATCGTCGCCGGGAAGAGCTGGTAGGCGAAGGTGATCACCGCCCGGAGCGCCGCCCAGTCCATATGGTCGATGTCGGCGAGATGGTCGATCCGGCCGACCGCCGAGCGCTGGTGGCGGCCGAGAACGTCGGCGGCGGTGACCCCGTCGGTGAAGAATTTGGCGATGGTCGGGGCGTGAAGCCGCTGGACGTGATAGCTTTCGAGGAAAGCGTCCATGATCAGCTTCCAGTTGGACGCGACGTCGTGGGTCCGGCGGCGGTAGAGATGATGGCCGGCGAGGCCGAAGGCGTCGAACTCCGGCGCGAGCGATCGGGCGTCGGCGAAATCGGCTTCCTCGCGCGCCATCCAGATCAGCCCGCCCGCCTCGCAGGAAGGGAGCTCGACGAGGCCGTATTGCGCCTTGTCGAGGCCCGGAAACGTGTCCGGCCGAGGCATTCCGGCGAGCGCTCCGTCGAGGGCGTAGGACCAGGCGTGATAGGGGCAGACGATTCGCGGGGCGCAATGCGGCTCCGAGCCTTCGATCAGCCGAGTGCCGCGGTGCCGGCAGACATTGTAGAAGATGTGCGCCCGGCCCTGTTTGTCGCGGGCGAGGAGCAGCGGGATTCCGAAGCCGTCGTGCGGAACCGCCATGTTGCCGCGCGGAAGCAAAGCGGAGGGCGCGACCACCATCGGCAGGCGCCCGAACAGGCTCGCCTGCTCGCGCTGAAATACCTCCGGGTCGGTATAGACCGAGGCGGGCACCGTCGTGATCGCCTCGCCATGGCTGCTCTCGCCGCGGGCGACGACCTGGGCGAGCGCCAGCTGTCCTTCGGTCGGGCGCAGGCGGGTCGGCATGTCCATGGCCGGCGAAACTGCGTCCGCCGGGAGCGGATGGCAAGCCAATTCAGGGTCTGGCCCGGACGCGATCACACGTTACAAAGGCGGTATGAGCAGCGCCACCGCAGCCGCGCCCAAGCCCGGCTTCTTCGCAACCATCGCCCCCTATTTCCGGCCGAGGCCGATCTGCGCGCTTCTGCTCGGCATTTCGAGCGGCTTCCCGCTCGCTTTGCTGCTCGGAACGATGACCTTCTGGCTGACCAAGGTCGGGATCGACAAGAAGACGATCGGCTTCGCCGTCGGGCTGACCACGCCCTACACCCTGAAGTTCCTCTGGGCGCCGTTCATCGACCGGGTGAAGCTTCCCGGGCTCACCGCTCTGTTCGGACAGAGGCGGGCCTGGCTGTTCTTCGTCATGGCCCTTCTGTTCGGCTCGGTATGGATGCTCGGGGCGAGCGATCCGGCGCATCATCTCGGCGCCTTTGCCTTCTGGGCGATCGTCACCGCCTTCCTCGGCGCGACCCAGGATATCGTCATCGACGCCTACCGGATCGAGATCCTGCCCGACGAGGAGCTTCCGCACGGCACCGCCAACAACCAGTTCGGCTACCGGCTCGGCGCCTTCGCGGCGGGAGTCGGGACGATCGCCATGGCCTCGTCCGAGGGCTTCGGCCTCGGCTGGGCGCGGGCCTATGGGCTGACCGGCTTCTGCATAATCCCCGGCATCCTCGCCGCCTTCTGGGCGGGCCGGGGGCTTCACGACCGGGTGCTTTCGAAAGAGCCTCCGCTCGGCGTGGCGAAATGGCTCGAGACGACGATCGTCGGCCCGTTCCGCGAATTCCTCAAGCGGCGCGGGGCGATCCTGATCCTCCTCTTCGTTCTGATCTACAAGCTCGGCGACGCGATGGGCCAGATCATGCTCAACCCGATGATCGTCGAGCTGGGCTTCAGCGACACCGAGTTCCTGATCATCAACAAGGGCGTCGGCTTCTGGGGGCTGATCGTCGGAGTGGCGCTCGCTCCGCCGTTCATGGCGTGGCTGGGAATGGGCCGGGCCCTGTTCTTCTCCGGCGTTCTGATGATGGTCAGCAACCTGATGTTCGCGATCCTTGCCCTGCAGGGCCATTCCAACCTCTGGCTGACCATCGCGGTGGCGACCGAGCAGGTGACGAGCGGAATGGGCCTCACCGTATTCGTGACCTACCTCTCAGGCCTTTCCAACCTCGCTTACACCGCGACCCAATTCGCCTTGCTCTCCTCCTTCGCGGCGGTCGGTCGGACCTGGCTGTCGGCGCCGGCGGGGATCGCCGCCGACAAGCTCGGCTGGTTCGGCTTCTGGCTGATGACGATGGCGGTCGCCCTTCCCGGCCTGCTTCTGCTCTGGCTGCTGTGGCGCCGGGGCTTCGTCGTCGAGACGGTCCGCCAGCCCAAGAGCGAGGATGATGAGACCGACGCCGGGGAGGGCCAGCCGCGGCCCGCGACGGGCTGATGCTCTTCTTCCTCGCCACGATCGCGATCCAGATCGCCTGCGTCGTCCATCTCTTCCGCAACAACCGCAACAATCTGTGGCTGTGGGCGATCATCCTTCTGCCGATCGCCGGCTCCGCCGCCTATGTCGTCGTCGAGGTCCTGCCCGGCCTCGGCCGGAGCCGCGAGGTTCGGGCGGTCAAGGCGGCGGCGGTCAGGAAGCTCGATCCCGAGCGGGAGCTTCGCGTCGCGCGCGAGGCGGTCGACGTCGCCGACACCGCCGCGAACCGGACCGCGCTCGGCGACGCGCTCGCCGAGACCGGCAATTGGGGCGAGGCGGTGCGTCACTATCGCGAGGCGGTCGCCAAGACGCCGGGCCAGGACCGCGCCGCCCGTGTCCGCTTGGCCCGCGCCTGCCTCGAATCGGGCTCGGCCGGCGAGGCTCGCAAGATCCTCGAAGGCCTGGCGGAATCGGCTTCCCCCTCGGAGAATGACCGAACCGCCTTGCTGCTGGCGCGAAGCCTCGACGAGCTCGGCGAGGCGGACCGCGCGATGGCGCTCTACGGCGAGCTCGGCGAGCGGATGCCGGGCGCCGAGGCGCAATGCCGGCACGCGGCGCTGCTCATCGCCCGCGGCCGGGGGCGGGAGGCGGTGCCTCTGCTCGAGGAGACCGAACGCCGGATGCGCCGGCTCGACAAGATGGAGCGGCGCCGGGATTCGGCGATGTACGACTGGGCGATGAGGACTCTGGCGGAGCTTCGGGGCAGCTAGGCCGAGCGCAGGACGGCGGCCCCTTGTGCTTGGCCGACCGAGCGGACAAGGCAGGCCGCTGGAGGCGCAGCATGTATGAGCACCCGCTTAAGATCCGCTTCGCGCGCCTCGCGGCGGCAGAGCTAGGCTATTCGACGGAGACGATCGACCGCTTCTCCCACTATCTGATCAAGGTTTCCAACGGCCCTCGCTTCACGTTCGTCGGGTCGGGCAACGTCCACAGCTACCCGATCAACAATGCGACGATTTCCTCGATCGCCACCGACAAATCCCATACCGCGACGCTGCTCGAGCAGATCGGGGTCGACGTGCCGAGATCGAGGCTGGTGTTCCTCGACGACCGGTTCGCGGACTTCCGCCCCGAGGGCCGTGACATCAGCGAGGCCAGGGCGTTCGCGGCGAGCCTCGGCTATCCGGTGTTCGTCAAGCCGAACGAGGGGTCCCGGGGCATCTTCGCCCAATCCGTCGCCGACGAAGCCGCGCTCGAGCGGCACCTGAAAGCGATCGCCTCGCGCTATTACAGTGCGGTGGTGCAGGAATATCTGCACGGCGAGGAGGAGCGGATTTTCTACATCGATGGCGAACCCTATTTCGCCTATCGCAAAACTCGGCCGTTCATCATCGGGGACGGCCACCGCACAATCGGCGAGCTGCTCGAGGAAGTCGATCGGAAGCTGCGGCGATCGGGTCTTTCTCCGACGAACCGTTCGGACCCCGTCCTCACCGCCGGCCTGGAAAAGGAAGGCCTGTCTCCGGACGACGTGGCGCCGGCCGGAACGCGCTTGCCCTTCGCGGAGAAGGCAAACCTTTCCTGGGGTGGGGGCGTGATGGACTTTCGCGAGCATTTTTCGGACCGTGAAACCGAATTGTGCCGGAAGATCCACGGTCAGACCGGATTGAGGGTGTGCGCGATCGATCTGCTTCGAACGGAGGCGCCGGCGGGCGGGCGGGAGGTTGTCATCGAGCTCAACGCGAACCCGGCGCTCGCCTCGGTCGAGCGCATGGGGCGGACCGACTTGCTGAAGCGGATTTGGAAGGCGATCCTCGCCAAGGCGATCGGCGACTGAGATGTTCGATGTCTATGCCGAAATACTGAAGCTGCCCAAGTCCGGGATTGGGCCGCCGCTCGATCGCCTGGCGCGCACCTTCGGCGAGCTGTGGCCGCGCCCTGGCGGTTCCGGGCCCCGGATCCTCCACGTCGTCGGATCCAACGGGAAAGGCAGCACGGCCGCATTCCTGGAAGCCCTGCTCCAACGCATCGGCATTCGGACGGGTCTGTTCACCTCGCCCCATTATTTCGACTTCGCCGAGCGCATCCGAATCGACGGCCGCCCGGTCGGCCAAGGGGACCTGGAGGCGGCGTGGCGCTATTTCGCCGAGCGGGCGCGGCCGCCGCTACGCTTCGGCGGGTTCGAGGCGATGACTGTGATGGCGGCTTGGCTGTTCGCGCGCGCCCGGCCGGACGTCCTGATCGTCGAAGCGGGCATCGGCGGACGCTACGATCCGACGCGATTGTTCGGCGGCGACCTCGCGATCCTGACCTCGATCGACCTCGAGCATAGCGAGATCCTCGGCGGCTCGATGGAGGAGATTGCCGGCGACAAGCTTGACGTGGTCGGTCTGGGCGGCAGCGTCCTCACCGGCTGGCTCGACCGAGGTCTTCGCGATTTCTGCGAGACCTATGCCGGCCTGTCCGGGCGCCGGCTCGATTACGCATCCCCTGCTTATGAGGTGGCGACGGGGCGCTTCGCCGAGACGCTTCGCGTCGCCGTCACCAGCCCGGAGCTGGGGGGTGACCGGCCGATCGAATATCGAATCCCAGCGGGCTATTTCATCCGCAACACGATCCTCGCGCACCGGGCCGCCGAACGGCTAGTGCCGCCGGTGGCCCATAAAGCGCTTCGAACCGAGTTCGAGCGATTGTGCGAGGTCTTCACGCTGCCCGGCCGGTTTGAGAACATCGCGGCCGCTCCACGCCTGTTCTGCGACGTAGCGCACACGCCGGGCGCCGTGGGCGACGTGATCGAGACTTGCCGGCGACTTTTCCCGGACGATCCGCCCGTCTTCATCCTGGGAATGTCGGTCGACAAGGATTTTCCGCAGATGTGCCGCCTGCTGGGGTCTTACGGGCGGCATTTCCTGACTTTCCCAGCGGCCCACAAGGGCGAGCCTCCCGACGTCCTGGCCGACCATTTGCGGGCCGCTAACCCCGCGGCGCGCGTCGAATGCTTCGCGAGTGCCCGGGCCGTCGCCGAGCGGGTCGCGGCGGAGGGCGCCCCCGGTTCGACGCTGGTCGCGACCGGCGGGCTGTTCAGCTCGATCGAGTTCCGGACCGTCGTGCTCGGAGGCGATCCCTCGATCTTGAGCTTCTATTAGCCGCTGCTGAATCACGGAAGCGGCTCAACCGCTTGCTCACCGTCTCGTTCCTCCCGCGGATCGAAATGGCCGCGTAGATCATGGCGGGGATGGCGGTGCTCAGACCGAGCAGAAACCAAATCCCGTAATTGGTCGACTGGTGCAGGGTGAACTGGAAGACCTGGACCGTTTCGGGAAGGGCGACCATCGCCAGCAGTGCGGCGAAAACCGTGAAGGGGACCGCGATGAACGAGAAGACGGCAACTCCGAGCTCGATGCGCCGGCGATTCTCCTCCATGAACAGCCTTTCCAGCGAGGCCAGATATTCTTCGATGAGCGTGTTCAGCTCCTCGTCATTCTGATACTCCCGTTCGAGATTGAGGTGGGTCTTGATCATTGCGATGATCTCTTTGACGACCGGCGTGTTTGTCGTGTTCGAAGTCAATTGATAGCGTTTTATGTTGATTATGCGCGATCTTTGGATGGCGGTACGGAAAATCGCGTCTTTAAAGTTACTTTGGAGCAGGGATATGTTGATATCGGCCTGCTCACGCCGGATTCGCCACAGAAGCAGCTTGGCGATGTAATAGAAGCCGTAGAGCACTATCGCGCGCTTGGCGTGCTCCGCATATTTTTCCGGAAGTTCGATCGAGCTCAGACCCGGAAAGGAGTCCGAGTGGCGGAGATGGCCGGTCAGCTTCCTCTGTATTTCGGACGGAAGGACATCCACCAGCGTGTAGATCGCGCCTTGCTCATCGAGGCCGGCGGCGAGCCGGATTTCGCTGAATGGGAGGCTCGGCTCCTGCTTCGTCGAAAGGATGAAGCCGAGCGTATAGATGTCGGCGTCGGTCTCCGAGAAAGGCGTGTCCGTGGATTCGAAGTAGAACAAGGCTTCAAGGGCCCACTTTCGTTGCATCCAGTTGAGCGAGGCACCCTTGAATTCCCGGTAGCGCACGGATTTGAAGCATTTGCGGAACACCTGCCGGAAGCCAAGCGTGACTCCACCGGGTTCGTGCAGAAGATCGAGCTCCGTGCTGAATTCATAGCTGATGTCGCCTACCCGTTCGTTGAAGCTGGCCAGTACGAGGTATCTATCCATGGCGTTGGGTACCTCCCTTGAGCGACAGGCTGTTGGTGAGCCTTCGCCACGGCCGGTTCAATGCGAACCGGCCGGATCGATCAACTCGGAGTCTGAAGGTTCGCCTCGAGCACCTGGCCCGCCAGATGCAGCGAGCCGAAGACGAGAACGACGGGCGGCTTCTCGCCACTGGCGTGGCGAGCGATCCAGCCGAGCGCGTCGCCGACGCCGGCGGCCGGAACGGCGTTGAGGCGCGCGTTGCGGGCAAAGGTGTGAAGCTCGGCCGGCGAGAAGCAATCATGGTCGTGGACCGGGACCGGGTGGAGGGTGAGCGAGCGCGCGGCGAAGGCCTTCATCACCCCCGCAGCGTCCTTGCGACGAAGGAGGCCCAGGACGATGTGGAACGGGCGGTCGGGAGGTAGCGCGCCACGGAAGAATTCCGCCGTCGCCCGGGCCGCGGCGGGGTTGTGGCCGCCGTCGAGGTAGAGTTGGCTTCCGGTGGGAAGTCGTTGCACCAATGGGCCCGGCGCCAGCAGCTGGAGGCGCGCCGGCCAGTCGATCCACTCCATCGCCGCGCGAAGGGCGGCGTCGGGAATGGCGACCCGGCTCTGATGGCGAATCATGGCGACGGCGAGCATCGCGTTGGCGGCCTGGTGATCGCCGGGGAGCCGGGGTAGCGGGAGCTCGAGCGTGCCCCCTGCGTCGCGATAATGAATCCCGGAATCGCCGATCGAGGCCTCCCAGCGCTGGCCGCAAGGAAGCCACTCGGCCCCGGCCGCCGCCGCCGCCGCATCTATCTCCTGGCGGACGCGCGCTGAATAGGCCTGGGTCACGAGCGGCGTTCCGTGCTTGGCGATTCCGGCCTTTTCGCGAGCGATGCACTCGAGACGATCGCCCAGCATGCCGCGATGATCGACGGCGATCTGGGCGATCCCGCAGCAGGCGGGGAAGTGAACGACGTTGGTGGCATCGCGCAGTCCGCCCATGCCGACCTCGATCACGCACAGGTCTGCCGGGATGCACGCGAAGGCGCTGATCGCTGCCGCCGTGGTGAGCTCGAAGAAGCTTGGCTCGATGCCGTGCGCGGCGGAGATCGTCTCGTCGAGCAGGGCGGCCAAGGCATCGTCGGCGATCAGGGTTCCGCGAAGCCTGATCCGCTCGTTCAGCCGGGTCAGATGCGGGGTCGTGTAGACGTGGGCGGAGAGGCCCGCGGCCTCGGCGGCGGCGCGCAGGAACGCGCAGGTCGAGCCCTTTCCGTTCGTTCCCGCAACGTGGAAGACAGGCGGGAGGTTGCGTTCCGGGTTGCCGAGCCGGTCGAGCAGGGCGGAGATCCGGTCGAGACCGAGCCTGTCTCCGGGGGAAGCGACGGCGGCGAGCCGGTCGAGCTGGCGCTGCACCCGAAAATCCTTGGAAACGGCGCCGTCAGCCATCGCGGTCGCCGCTGGCCCCGCGCGCGCCCCATACTCGCCAGCCTGACGTCACGCCGCCTTCTTCTCGTCCGGGGCGAGGTAGGCGATCAGCCGGCCGAGCGTTTCGCGGAGCGATTTGCGGTGGACGACCATGTCGACCATTCCGTGCGCGAGCAGATATTCGGCGCGCTGGAAGCCTTCGGGGAGCTTCTCGCGGATGGTCGATTCGATCACCCTCTGGCCGGCGAAGCCGATCAGCGCGCCGGGCTCGGCGATCTGGACGTCGCCGAGCATGGCATAGGAGGCGGTGACTCCCCCCGTCGTCGGATCGGTGAGGACGACGATATAGGGGAGCCTCGCTTCCCTCAGCTGGGCGATCGCGACCGTGGTCTTGGGCATCTGCATCAGCGAGAGGATCCCCTCCTGCATTCGGGCGCCGCCGGCGGCCGTGAAGATGACGTAGGGGCAATGGTCGGCGAGCGCGGCCCGGACCCCGTCGAGGAAGGCGGCGCCGACCGCCATCCCCATCGATCCGCCCATGAAGGCGAAATCCTGGACTCCGATCACCGCTCTTTTTCCCTCGATCGTCCCGCGCGCGTTGATCAGCGCGTCGCTCTCGCCGGTCTGGGTCCGGGCCGCCTTGAGCCGCTCGGAATAGCGCTTGGAATCGCGGAACTTGAGCGGGTCCTCGCGAACCTGGGGCGGGGGGAGGATGGTGTAGCCCGGATCGAGCAGGCTCTCGAACCGCGCGCGCGGGCCGATCCGGCCGTGATGGTCGCAGCGCGGGCAGACCGATTCATTCTCCTCCCACTCCCTGGTGAAGATCATCGCGTTGCAGTGGCGGCATTTGTGCCAGAGATTCTCCGGCGTCTCCCTTTTGGGCAGGAAGGGGATGGAATTGCGGACGCGGTTCAGCCAGCTCATCGGGGTCTCCTGAGGGGGGCGAGATAGGCTCGACGCAAAGGGGTGTCCAGCAGGCGGCAAGCCGATTGCCAGGGCGCGGGGATGGCCTACATTGCGGCCGGGCTTTGCGGGGGACAAGGGAATGCTGACGGGACTGTTCGCATTGGCGGTGGCGACGGCCCGGCTGTACCCGGACCTTCCGATCGGACGCCTGCTCCACACCTGGCTGGTCGACCTGCCGCTGCGCCTGGCGGCAAGCGTCGAGCGCAAGCACCTCATCTGCCTCGTCGTCCTGCTCGTCGCCGGGCAGGCGCTGCTGATGGCGGCGCCGCTCGACCTCGCCTTCCTGGCGGCATGGGACCTCTCCATCTACGTCGACCTCATGCTGGCCGCCTGGACGATCGCGACGGTCGCCCGAGGCAGGGCCGCCTGGACCTTCGTCAGGACCAAGGCCGTCCGGCTGGCCCGTCCCGGCACCAAGGCGGGAAGAGGGCGCGCCGCCGGCCGGGCGCCCCGCACGAGGCGGCCGCCGGTTCCGACCAACGACGCCGATGATGAAGGAAGGCCGTTCCGGCAGGCCGCCTGATTCCGCTCTTACAGAGTCGCCTCGATGGCTCTCGCGGCGACGTCCGGGTCGGGAGCCTGGGTGATCGGCCGGCCGACGACGAGGATCGACGCGCCGGCGTCAAGAGCGGCGCGCGGGGTCATCACCCTTTTCTGGTCGCCCGCATCGCCGTTCGAAGGCCGCACCCCCGGGACCACGAAGAAGCCCTCGGGCCAAAGCTTCTTGGCCATGGCGACCTCATTGCCCGAGCAGACGACGCCGTCCAGACCGGCCTCACGCGCCAGCGTGGTCAGCCGCTCGACCTGCGCGTGCGGGTCGGGATCGAGCCCGATCGAGGCGAGGTCGCCGCCGTCGAGGCTGGTCAGGACGGTGACCGCGACCACCTTGGTGCCCGTCGGCGCGGCCGCCTTGGCATCCTCCATCATCGCCCGGCCGCCGGCCGCGTGGACGGTGAGCACGGCCGGCTCGAGCGGCCTCAGCGACTGGATCGCCTTGCCGACCGTGTTCGGGATGTCGTGGAACTTGAGGTCGAGGAAGATGGGCAGCTGAAGCTCCGCCATGTCGCGGACTCCATGGCGGCCGTTGGCGCAGAAGAATTCGAGACCGAGCTTGATGCCGCCGACATGGTTCCTGACCCGAGTCGCGATCGCCTTCGCCTTTTCGAGGTCCGGCGTGTCGATCGCGACGAAGATCGGGCTTCTCATGCCGTCGGCCAGGCCTTGCTGTCGGTGGCGACCCTTTCCTCCGCGCCGTTATCGACGACCACCGGAGCGGACGGCACGGGCGGGGCCGGGACGCTGACGTAGCGCTCCGTCGGCTCGAGACGGCGCTTCAGGCTCCACAAACGGGCGCGGTAGATGATCAAGGTCGGCAGGAAGCCGAGAAGGAAGGCGAAGAGGACGAGGACGGGCAGCTTCACGTCCGCCTCGAGGCCACCCCACAATTTCAGGGTCACGGCATTCCAGTTCGCCTTGGCGAAGAGGACGAGAACCACCGTCAGAGCGATCCAGAAGAGGGTTTTGAGGAATTGCATTCACGCCCTCCGAGCACCGCCTCCTGCTCTATGACCCCGGGGCGGGCGGCGCAACCGTCAGCCGATCTCCCGCTCGATCGCGTCGAACAGGGGCTGGATCTCCTTGAGCCGCGGCCGCTCCTCCTCGACGATGGCCCGGAACGCCTCGCGCTTGAGCTGGGCGACGAGGCCGTCGGGAAGGCACAGCCGGGCGGGGAGGGTGGAGACGGTAATGTCGATCAGCCGCTCGGCGCCGTGGAGTCGCCCCCACAGATAGTCGTTCTCGCGATAGGCGCGGCTGAAGAAGGCGCCGAAGCTGTTGAACTGTACGCCCTTCAAGGTCGCCTCGACTCCGCCGGAGCGGATCGCCCGGGCGTCCTCGGGCGAGATCCGGTCGACCTTGACCTCGTCATATTCGTCCAGGCCCTCGCCCTGGAGGAGCGGCAGGGTGGCGATGTCGTAGAAGGGGAAGCCGAGATAGGCGAGCATCAGCGAGCGCCGCTCGGCGCGGGGAAATGCGGCGAGCGCCTCGGTCAGCCGGGCGTCGGCCTCGTCGTCCGCGGCTCGGAGGCTCATTGTCTCGGCGAGCGCGTCCATCGCCGGGCCCGGACGGATCTCGGCGTCGCGATAGAGGGCGGGGCGCGGTGTTTCGGCCGGCGGCGAGTAGCGGCCGATCAGGCGGTAGATTTCGGCCCGCGCCGCCGCGATCGCCTCGCGGGGCGGGGCCACGCCCTCCTCGATCTGGCCGAGTCGGCGGACGAGGAAGCGCAGCCGGCGGGTTCGGAAGGCGGCGTCGAAATTGCGAAGGAAGAGCACGACCGGCTCCGCCGCGCGACCCCCGGTCATTGCCTCCGGCCCAGTCAGGCCGAGTCGCCGGACATGCGCCCAGACCGCCTGGCGGACCCTTTCCTGCCGGGCACGGTCGCCTCCGCCGCCGAGGAGGAAAATCCGCTCGGCGACATCTTCGGCGACGCCCGCAAGCTTGAAATGCCCGTAGGCGGCATAGGCATAGCCGGCTTCGCGGGCGGCGATGACCTGCGCCCGGGCGCGGAGCGAGGCGAGCCGCTTGGGGCTCGGCCGCATCAGCAGCAGAGGTGAGCCGAAGCTTCGCTCGATCGCGGCCTCGACTTCCGGCCGCATCGCCTCGACGATACGGCGGAGGCGGCGGACGGTCGCGCTGTGCTGGTCGATCGCTTCGAGATTGTCGCGGATCGGCTGCTCGCGCGGGATGTCGGACAGGGCGCCGAAGATGGTCGCGAAGAAGCCGGGCGGCTCGTCGCGCTCGTCGCCGGCGAGGCGCACCGAGCGCACTCCGGGCTTGGGATCGATATAGACGAAGCGGCGATCGACCTCGCGGCGGGCGGGCCGGTTCTCGAGGGCGCGTATGGCGGGCCGGAACGGCGCGTTGGCGAGGACCGAGCCGTCGATCAGCACCGCCGTCTCGGAATGGCCCTCCGCCGACTGGCGGGGGAGGGCGCGGGCGAGGAACCCGCTCCGGCCCGGCCAGCTCCGGCCCCGCTCGGCCAGCACGGAGTCGAGCTCGGCGACCTGGAAGGGCGGGAAGGCGCCGGGGAAGCTGGCCGTCGCGCGCGCCGCGAAAGTGAGCTCGGCCGGATCGGCGAGGGCGCCCGGGCCGGCCTTTCGAAAGGCAATGATCAAACGATGTTCCTGCTCGATCACCTCGACGGGAGAGTTGAGCCGAAGCCGTTCGGCGTAGCCGTGGAAATCGGTCACGGTCACGAACAGGTCCAGCGGATGATATTGCGGCAGCAGCGCCGGGCCCGCCGGTCCGGCCGCCATCGCGTCGAAGGCGCCGAGCAGTAGGCGGGTGAAGCCCGGGCCGCTGAACGGCGGCGCGAACCAGCGGGCGCGGACGAAGCTGGAAAGCTTGGCGCGAATCTCCTCGCGATGCTCGGGCTCGACGGTGCGCTCGATCGCTCCGCGGCGAGCGGAGAGCGCCCAGGCGAAGGGAATGGCCGCCGACTTGGCGAGCCGCGAGACCCGGTTGACCGACGGATCGATCAGCCGGTCGACGTCGGCCGTCTCGAGCCAAAGGTCGGTGAGCGGATCGAGCGAACGGCCGTCGGCGATCGCCTCGGCGAGGAAGATGGCGTTGATCCCGCCCGCGCTCGCTCCGGTGAGGATGTCGACCAGTACCCGAACGTCGAGGCCGCACTCATCCGCCATCGCCTCGATGAGGCGGAAATAGACGCTCTCGCTGCCTTTGTCCGGCTGCTCGCCGGCGTGGAAGGCGCGGCTGGCGCGAACGAGCCGCCAGACTTCCTTGGTGATTCCGTGCATGTAAACGGCGAGGCTGATTCCGCCGTAGCAGATCAAAGCCAGCCGTAACTCTTTCTCACGCACCGACGAACCGTGCCAGCGGCGCGACGAGTTGTCGAGTTCCCTCGATTCGTCCCGGAATCGTGGCGCGCCGCCGTAACGATCGGGACTCGTTACGGAGTCGGGGTTAACCCGCGACTCATCGGAGGCTGAGGGGCTTTCAAGGAATGACTTTCAAGCGCTTGCGCCGTCGCGCCATGCAGACCGCCATCCTGGCGTCGGTGGCCGGCCTGCTCAGCTCCGGGCCCGTCGGAGCCATGGAATATCCCGCCGGCGACCGCATCGCCGATCTCGCCCAGACCGTTTCCACCCTCGATGAGAGCATCGTGGTCACGCCCCGCGAGGCCGTCGACACGTTCGAGACGATCGCCCAGGGCGAGGCCAGCTATTACGGCAATGAGCTGGCAGGCCATCGCACCTCCAGCGGCGAGCGGTTCAACCCGAACGCCCTGACCGCCGCCCATCGCACCCTGCCGCTCGGCACCAGGCTTCGAGTGACCAACGTCGCCAACGGTCGAAGCGTCATCGTCCGCGTCAACGACCGCGGGCCGTTCGTCCGCAGCCGCCTGATCGACGTCTCGCTGGGCGCGGCCCGCGAGATCCAGATGGTCCGCTCCGGCAAGGCGCAGGTGAAGCTGGAGATCGTAAGGACGGCCTGAGCCGCGTCGCCACGCTCCTCGCGATGACCTAGCCCGATCTTGCCCGTCTGGCCGCCGCCGATATTTACCTCTTTCCAAAGCGGCACCATGCGCTTATGGCGCGCGTACCGAATTTGGGTGGGGATTTCCTGAACATGATCAAGCACATAGCTCTTTGCGGCGTGGCCGCTCTCGGACTCGCGGCGGCTGTCGCGCCGGCCGTCTCGGCGCCGACGCATGCCGGCCACGTCGCGGCCGCCAAGCCGCAGTTCGGAGACTGGGGCTTCGACGTCGCCGGCATGGACCGGACCGTCAATCCGGGCGACAATTTCTTCGATTACGCCAACGGCACCTGGGAGAAGACCACCGAGATCCCGGCCGACAAGCCCGTCTGGGGCGGTTTCGTCCAGCTCGACGAGCTTTCCACCCAGCGCACGCGCGCGATCGTCGAGGATGCCGCCAAGGCGAACGCGCCGGCGGGCAGCGTCCAGCGCCAGGTCGGCGATTTCTATGGCAGCTTCATGGACGAGGCGGCGATCGAGGCTCGCGGCACCGCGCCGCTCAAGCCGATGCTGGAGCGGGTCGCCGCGATCCAGACCGCCTCCGATCTCGCCCGTGCCTTCGGCGAGCTCGGCCAAGTCGGAATCCGCACGCCGTTCGGCGCCGACATCGAGCAGGACCTCAAGGACAATAGCCACTACGCCGCTTATGTCGGCCAAGGCGGTCTCGGCCTGCCCGATCGCGATTATTATCTCGACTCCACGAACCCCAAGTTCGTCGACGCCAAGGCGAAGTACCAGATCCATATCGCCAACATGCTTCGCCTCGCCGGGATCGCGGATCCGGAAGGCAAGGCGCAGCGGATCGTCGCCCTCGAGACCAAGATCGCCGAGACGCACTGGACCCGGGTCCAGCGCCGGCAGATCGAGAATCTCTACAATCCGATGACCAAGGCGGAGCTGGCGACCAAGATGCCGGGCCTCGACTGGAACGCCTATCTCGCCGCCGCCGGCCTGGGCGACCAGGACCGGATCATCGCCGCCCAGCCGAGCGCGCTCACCGGCGAGGCCAAGCTGGTCGGATCCGAGCCGCTCGAGACCTGGAAGGACTATCTCACCTTCCGCACTATCTCGGCCGCGGCGCCTTACCTTCCCAAGGCGTTCGTCGACGAGAATTTCGCGTTCAACGGCAAGGTTCTCTCCGGCACCCCGCAGATCCGCGACCGCTGGAAGCGCGGCTCCGATCTCGTCGGCAACGGCATGGGCGAGGCGGTCGGCCAGCTCTACGTCGCCCGCTACTTCCCGCCCGAGGCCAAGGCCAAGGCCGACGAGCTCGTCCGCAACCTCATCAAGGCGATGGACCTGCGCCTGCAGAACCTCACCTGGATGAGTCCGGAAACCAAGGCCAAGGCGCGGATCAAGCTCGCCGCCTTCACGCCGAAGATCGGCTATCCGGACAAATGGCGCGATTATTCGGCGCTTGAGATCCGCCGCGACGATCCGCTCGGCAACGTCGCCCGCGCCAACCAGTTCGAATATCGGCGCAACCTTGCCAAGCTCGGCAAGCCGATCGATCGCGCAGAGTGGGGCATGTCGCCGCAGACGGTGAACGCCTACGCCAACCCGCTGATGAACGAGGTGGTGTTCCCGGCCGCGATCCTTCAGCCGCCTTTCTTCGATCCCAATGCCGACGATGCGGTCAATTACGGCGGCATCGGCGCCGTCATCGGCCACGAGCTCAGCCACCATTTCGACGATCAGGGCCGCAAGTTCGACAAGAACGGCAACCTCGCCGACTGGTGGACCGAGGCCGACATCGCCGCGTTCAAGAAGCTCACCGACCAGATGGTCGCCCAATATGGCGGCTACGAGGCGCTTCCCGGCGCCAAGGTCAACGGCCAGCTCACGCTCGGCGAGAATATCGCCGATCTCGCCGGCCTCGCTATCGCCTACGACGCCTATCATATGTCGCTGAAGGGGAAGCCCGCGCCGGTGATCGAGGGCTATACGGGGGACCAGCGCTTCTTCCTCGGCTACGCGCAGGTATGGCGGACCAAGTATCGCGACGCTTTGCTCTCGCAGCTGCTGACCACCGACGTCCATTCGCCGGGCACGATCCGTCCGCTGGTCGTCCGCAACTTCGATGCCTGGTACAAGGCGTTCAACGTTCGCGACGGAAAGCTCTATCTGCCTCCTGAACAGCGAATCAAAGTCTGGTAAGGTCAATGTTCCCGGGCCGGCGCGCGTCGCCGGCCCGGATTTGAATCGGGCGGGAGAGTTTCGCTGAAGCGGCCGTTAGTCTACCTGCCCCTGGCCGGTCTTTTCCTCATCCTCATCTACTGGGCCGCGACCCATGTCAGCGTGCGTCAGGCGGCGGCGAAGCCCGAGCTCGGAATCTCCAGCCAGCAGCTCGCCAACATCGAATCGCGCCAGCACGCGCGCGACAGCGTCGTCGACTACAAGCGCCTCGATTCCCGGCTCCAGGCCCTGATGCGCAACGAGCAGATGATCGGCCTCGCCGTCGGAGTCGTCGAGAATGGCGATATCCGCTTCCTCAAGGGCTATGGCGAGACGGTCGGCGGAAGCGGCGAGGCGGTGACCACCGACACCGTCTTCCGCTGGGCCTCGCTCTCCAAGGGCGTCGCCGGAGACATGGTCGCCTCGCTCGCCGACCAGGGCAAGCTCTCGCTCTACGAGCCGGTCGGCAAATATAGCTTCTCGCTTCGCCTCCCCGGCGGCAACGAGCAGAAGGCGACCGTCTCCGATCTCCTCTCGCACCGGCTCGGCCTGTTCAGCCATGCCAACGATTCCAAGCTCGAGGACGGGGTGGACCCGCGCCTTCTGCGCTCGAGCCTTGCCAGCCTGAATTCGATCTGCTCGCCGGGAACCTGCTGGGCCTATCAGAACGTCGCCTACGATGCGGCCTCCGAGATCGTCGAGAAGGTCACCGGGCAGCGTTATGCCGACGCGGTCCGCGAGCGCCTGTTCGCGCCGCTAGGGATGGCCGGGGCGAGCATGAGCCGGGAGGCTTTGGTCAGCTCGCGCCGCTGGGCCCGGCCCTATGTCGGCGGCCGGCATTCGAAGCCGGTCGAGGTCTCCGACGCCTATTACCGGGTGCCGGCCGCCGGCGGGGTCAATTCGACGATCAAGGATCTCGCCATCTGGATGCAGGCGCAGATGGGGCTGGTCCCCAACGTGCTCTCGCCGCGCGTGCTCGAGGCGGTTCAGACCGCGCGGGTCAACACGCCCTCCGAGCTCGGCCGGATGCGCAAGTTCCGCGAGCGGGTGCGAACCGCCGCCTACGGCTTCGGCTGGCGGATCTACGATTATTCCGGCCACCGCGTTATCGCCCATCGCGGCGGGGTGAAGGGCTATCGCTCGCTGATCATGTTCGATCCCAAGCTCAAGTCGGGCGTCGTCGCCTTGTGGAACGGATCGTCCAACCAGCCCGGCGGCCTCGAATTCGAAGTGATGGACATGATCTACAGGCTCGAGCCTCACGACTGGCTCGCCCTCGACGAGAAGCCGGGAGCCGAGGCGACGCCACCCGCGGAGGAAGAGGGCAACAGCGCCAACCCGGACGCGGGGAACTGAAAAAGGGGACAGTCCCCTTTTTTCAGAAAAGGGGACTGTCCCCTTTTAGACCCGCTTCAGCCGCGCCCAGATCGGGAAATGGTCGCTCGCCTTGCGCGCCGTGGCGCTGTGATGGACTCCGCATTCGTCGATATCGAGGCCGGCCGAGACCATGATCCGGTCCAGCCTCGCCACCGGGCGGCGGACGTGGAAGCTTCGACCGCAATCGGCGAAGCGCAGATGATGGGCGAAATCGCGAAGGCAGCCGCCGCGAACGCTCCATTCGTTTAGGTCGCCCATCAGCACCGCCGGCATCTTCGTCTCGCGGGTCTGGAGGTGGTGGAGGATGGCGTGGGCCTGCTGGCGGCGCCAGAGGCCGGACAGGTCGAGGTGCATTCCGACCACTCGAAGCTCCTCGCCGTTGAGGCAGATATCGGCCATCACCGCGCCGCGCGGCTCGAGCGAGGGCAGATGCAGAAGCTGTTTGGCGAGCACGTCGACATTCTTCTTCACGAGCAGGGCATTGCCGTGCCAGCCGAGGCTTCCGTCGCGCGTCTCGAAGGCGACCGGCTTGTAGTCGCTATGCGCTTCTATGAGCTCGGGCGGGATGGCGCTGGCGCGAGTGCCGAAGCGCCGGTCGGCCTCCTGGAGCGCGATCACGTCGGCGTCCAGTTCGCACAGGACTTCGAGCGTCCGCTCCGGCCGCCGGCGCCGGTCGGTACCGATCGCCTTGCGCATGTTGTAGCTGGCGACCCGGATCATTGCGTCTCAACCGTCATTGCGAGCGAAGCGAAGCAATCGACACGTCTCCAATGCTGAAACTGGATTGCCGCGTCGCTGCGCTCCTCGCAATGACGGGTCAAGCTAACGCCGATCGTTGAGCCGCCCGAGCTGATGATCGAGCGCGCGGACCACCTTCTTGGCGGCGCCGATCACGGCGCGATCGACCGTGTCGCCTTCGTCGATCGCCGCGACCGGCGGGATCCCGCTGAGCCGAGCCTCGATCGAGCAGCGCAGGTCGGCGGCGCCGCCGCGCGGGCCGTTGAGGTCGGAGACGTGGACCTCGACGTCGGTGATCCGCCCCTCGAAGCGGGCGAGGCGCTGGCGGATCTGCTCCTCGAGACGATTGTCGCGCTCATTGTCGCTGTCGATCTGGCTGTCGGCGTGGATCTGGATGAACAAGCTACTCTCCATCGGCTGGCGAGGGGTGAATGCGGGGGAGGGGTAAACTGTTCCCCGGCGAAGGCCGGGGTCCAGCGGTGCGGAGCCGAGGACTGGATCCCGGCCTTCGCCGGGACACGCAATTGCGCCGGCCCCAACCAACGTTCCCCTTCCGTTTCGCCATTTCCCCCGCTAACGTCGCGCCATGGCGAAACCGAAGAAGCGCTACGTCTGCCAGGCCTGCGGGTCGGTCCAGAATCGCTGGATGGGCCAATGCCCCGATTGCACCGAGTGGAACACGTTGGTGGAGGATGCAGGCGCGGTCGTCACGCCTTTCTCGGCCCGCCACAATCTGCGCGGCGGCGGGCGGCCGATCGAGCTGGTCGGCCTCGACCGCGAGGTCGCACTGCCCGATCGGATGTCCACCGGAATCGGCGAGTTCGACCGGGCGGTAGGCGGCGGCCTCGTCGCCGGCTCGGCGACCCTGATCGGCGGCGATCCCGGGATCGGCAAGTCGACCCTGCTCCTCCAGGCAGCGGCGCTGATGGCGAAGGTCGGGCTCTCCGTCGCCTATATTTCCGGCGAGGAAGCGACCGACCAGGTGCGGCTTCGCGCCCGCCGGCTCGGCCTCGGCGGCGCTCCGGTCCAGCTCGCGGCGGCAACCTCGGTGCGCGACGTCCTCACCACCCTGGGCGAGGGCCCGCCTCCGGCTTTGCTCGTCATCGATTCGATCCAGACCATGCATTCCGACCTGATCGAGGGCGCGCCCGGCACGGTCAGCCAGGTCCGAGCCTCGGCCGGCGAGCTGATCCGTTACGCCAAGGAAACGGGATGCGCGGTCGTCTTGGTCGGCCATGTCACCAAGGACGGCGCCATCGCCGGCCCGAGGGTGCTCGAGCATATGGTCGACACGGTGCTGAGCTTCGAGGGCGAGCGGAGCCACCAATACCGGATCCTGCGCGCCGCCAAGAACCGCTTCGGCGGCACCGACGAGATCGGCGTGTTCGCAATGGCCGAGGCGGGGCTCGAGGAGATCGGCAATCCCAGCGCCCTCTTCCTCACCCATCGCGGCGAGGCGGTCCCCGGCGCGGTCGTCTTCCCGGCGCTCGAAGGCACTCGCCCGGTGCTGGTCGAGATCCAGGCGCTCACCGTCCGCCTCGCCAGCGGCGCCACCCCGCGCCGGGCCGTGGTCGGCTGGGATTCGGGCCGCCTCGCCATGCTTCTCGCCGTGCTCGAGGCGCGCTGCGGCCTCAGCTTCTCGACCGCGGAAGTCTATCTCAACGTCGCCGGCGGCTATCGGCTGAGCGATCCGGCCGCGGACCTCGCCGCCGCGGCGGCTCTGGTCTCGGCGCTATCGGAGAGGCCGGTGCCGGCGGAGGCGGTGGCGTTCGGCGAGGTGGCGCTGTCCGGCGAGCTCAGACCGGTGGCGCATGGGGCGCTGAGGCTGACAGAAGCGGCGAAGCTGGGTTTCGAACGCGCGCTGGTCCCGGCGACGGTGAAGGGGGAGGGGACTGGGATGGCGCTATCGGGCTTCCGCACGCTCAAGGATCTGGTGGATCATGTGCTGGGGAGGTGATCCTTCGATACGGGCCTTCGACTTCGCTCAGTCCCTACTCAGGATGAGCGGGAAAAATGCACCACCCGCTCATCCTGAGTAGCTGCTGAGCGAAGTCGAAGCTGCGTATCGAAGGACGGCTTCCCTCCCCGACAAACCTCCGTTAGCAACCGCCCCATGACCGCGCTCGACGTCATCGTCCTTCTTCTCGTCGGCTGGAACCTCGTTCGCGGGGGGATGCGCGGCTTTGCGGGAGAGGTGCTCAGCCTCGCCGCCTGGATCGTCGCGATCGTCTTCCTGAGCTTTCTCCACACACCGGTCACCAACGCGCTGGAAGGCGTCGTCGGGACCCGTCCGGGCGCGGCGGTTCTCGCCTTCGCCCTGGTCTTCGGGCTCGTCTTCCTCGCCGGCAAGCTAGTGGCGAAGCGGGTTGGGGGCGGCGTGCGCCGCTCGGTGATCGGGCCGATCGACCGGATCCTCGGCGCGGGGTTCGGAGCCCTCAAGGGCCTGATCCTCGCCACCTTGCTCTATCTCGCCGCCAACCTCGTCTACGACACGATCTGGGGAGCGCAGGCGGAGCGGCCGGGCTGGATGGCGCAGTCGCGTTCCTATCCCTTGCTCTATGCGAGCGGCCGGGCGATCATCGATTTCGTCGAATGGCGCCGTGGAACGCCTCGCGACCCGGTCTACCGAGCGCCCGCCAACGCGGCCGAGGCCAACGCCCAATGATCCAGCTTCGACTCCACGACACCCACGCTCGGGAGAAGCGCGACTTCGAGCCCGCCGATCCGAAGCGCGTGACGATGTATGTGTGCGGCCCCACCGTCTATAATCGCGCCCATATCGGCAATGCCCGCCCCGCGGTCGTGTTCGACACCCTCGCCCACCTCCTTCGCCACCTCTACGGGAAGGACAGGGTGGTCTATGCGCGCAACGTTACCGACGTGGATGACAAGATCATCGACTCCGCCCGGGCGGAAGGCGTCGAGCCGGCCGTCGTCACCCGCCGCTACGAGGATTTCTACATCGCCGACATGGGCGCGCTCGGCGTTCGCCCGCCGGACATCGCGCCGAAGGCGACCGAGACGGTCGACGAGATGATCGCGATGATCGCGGCCCTGGTCGAATCGGGCCACGCCTACGAAGCCGACGGCCACGTCCTCTTCCACGTGCCGAGCGATCTCGGCTACGGCGCGCTCGGCCGCCGCGACCGCGAAGCGATGATCGCCGGCGCCCGGGTCGAGGTCGCGACCTACAAGAAGGATCCGGCCGATTTCGTTCTGTGGAAGCCGTCCAGCGACGACGTGATCGGCTGGGACAGCCCCTGGGGCCGCGGCCGCCCGGGCTGGCACATCGAATGCTCGGCGATGATCGAGCGCCATCTCGGCCGCACGATCGACGTCCACGGCGGCGGCCTCGACCTCATCTTCCCCCATCACGAGAACGAGCTCGCCCAGAGCCGCTGCGCTCATGACGGTGCGCCGCTCGCCCGCTATTGGGTCCATAACGGCTTCCTCTCCATGGCCGGCGGCGAGAAGATGTCGAAGAGCCTCGGCAACGTCGTCACCGTCGGGGAATTGCTCGACGAAGGCCATAAGGGGGAGACTCTCCGGCTCGCCCTGCTCTCGGCTCATTACCGCCAGCCGCTGGAATGGTCGTCGCAGCTCGTCGCCCAGTCGAAGGCGACCCTCGACCGCCTCTACCGGAGCATCCTCCCGCCGGTGACGAAGCGCGGCGAAGGCGATCCGGACACCGTCCTCGCCGCGCTCGCCGACGATCTCAACACCCCGCTCGCCATCGCCCGGCTGGTCGAGCTGGCGAAGCTCGGCGACGTCGAGGCGACGAAGAGCGCCGCCGGCCTGCTCGGGCTGCTCCAGCAGGATCCGCTCGAGTGGTTCCAGGGCGTCGAGTCCGGCGACCCGGGCCGGGTCGATCCGCGGGTCCGGGAAGAGGCGGGGAGCTTCACCCTCCCCGCCGCCGAGATCGAGCGGCGCATCGCCCAGCGCGCCGAAGCCAAAAGGGGCCGCGACTTCGCCGAGGCCGATCGCCTCCGCGCCGAGCTGGCCGCGCAGGGCGTCCTGCTCGAGGACGGCCCCCAAGGCACGACCTGGCGGCGGGCCTAGCTACCGTCATTGCGAGGAGCGAAGCGACGCGGCAATCCAGCAGCAGCGCATTCGCCATCGCAGTGCTGGATTGCTTCGCTTCGCTCGCAATGACGGCCAGTGGCGCCCCGTTTAACCTCCATCTATAGGCACAACGTGCCCACCGCCCTCTACAATCGCGACATCCTCCGCCTTGCCGCCTCGATACCCCATCTCGGCCGGCTCGATAGGCCCCAGGGCAGCGCCGAGCGGCGCTCGCCGACGTGCGGGAGCCGGGTCGCCGTCGACGTCGCGCTGGACGAGGAGGGCAGGGTGGCGGAGCTCCGACAGGAGGTCAGCGCCTGCGCGCTCGGCCAGGCCTCGGCGGCCCTGATGGGGGCCCACGCCCTCGGCCGGACGACCGCCGAGCTCGGCCGGGCGCGCGACTCGCTGGCCGCCTTCCTCGCCGGCCGTCGCGACGATCCCGGCGACTGGCCCGGTCTCGCCATTCTGGCCGACGCGCGCCGGTTCCCGGCCCGCCATCCCTCGATCCTGCTCGCCTTCGAAGCGGCCGCCGAGGCCGCGGCCAAAGCCGGAGCCGAAGCGCGATGAACGAAGGCGTGCACGCGTCGGTCTCCTTGCTCGGCGACGGGGTGATCCTGCTCGGCTTCGCACTCGTCTTCGTGCTTCTCTTCCGCCGCCTCGGGCTCGGCGCCACCCTGGGCTATCTCGTCGCCGGGGCGCTGGTCGGACCGCAGGTGCTGGGGCTGGTGAAGGGCGGCGAATCGATGCTCGAAATCGCCGGGATCGGCATCGTCCTGCTCCTCTTCCTGGTCGGGCTCGAGCTCAATCCGACCCGGCTGTGGCGGCTTCGCCACGACATTTTCGGCTTCGGTTTCATCCAGGTCGCGCTTTGCGGGATCGCCGCCTCGGCCCTGGTCTGGTTCTCGACCGGTACGTCGTGGGAGGCCGCTCTGGCGCTGGGCCTGCCGCTCGCTCTGTCGTCGACGGCGCAGGTCCTCCCGCTGCTTCAATCGGCCGGGCGCCTTCGAACCCCGTTCGGCGAACGCGCCTTCTCGATCCTGCTCTTCCAGGATCTCTCGATCGTCCCGTTGATCACGATCATCGCCGCCATGTCGCGCAACCCGGCCGATCTCGGCGGCCCGCCCGGCTGGCGGCTCGGTCTCTATACGGTCGGGGCGGTGATCGGGCTCGTCCTTGCCGGCCGCTTCCTTCTGCGTCCCTTCTTCCGGCTGATCGGCAATCTCGGCGAGCGCGAGATGTTCGTCTTCGCCGGCCTGTTCACGGTCATCGCCAGCGCGGCGGTGATGGAGTGGCTCGGCCTTTCGACGGCCCTGGGGGCGTTCATCGCAGGAGTCATGCTGGCCGATTCCCCCTATCGGCACGAGCTCGAGGCCGACGTCGAGCCGTTCCGCTCGATCCTGCTCGGCCTGTTCTTCCTCGCGGTCGGGATGATGCTCGATCTCCACGCCATCGCCGAGCGGCCTTTGTTCGTGTTGACGATGGCGGTGGCGCTGATCGGGATGAAGGCAGGTGTGATCATGGGCCTTGCCATGGCCTTCAGGATGGCCTGGCGGCCGGCGCTCGGACTCGGCCTGCTGCTCAGCCAGGGCGGCGAGTTCGGCTTCGTGCTGTTCGCCCAGGCGCAACAGGCCTTCCTGGTCGCGCCCGAGGCGGCGAGCCTGTTCGGCGCCATCGTCACCCTCTCGATGGCGACGACTCCGTTCCTGATGATGGCGACGGCCGGCCTGCGCTCCGAGCCGGTCAGCAACGAGGTTCGCGGCGGTCCCGTCGCCGACGGCTCCAACGCGCTCATCGTCGGCTATGGCCGCTTCGGCCAGACCGTCGCCCAGATGTTGATCGCCCAAGGCATCGCGGTCACCCTCGTCGACACCGACATCGAGATGATCGACGTCGCCGGAAGCTTCGGCGCCAAGGTCTACTACGGCGACGGCACCCGCCTCGACCTGCTGCGCCAGGCCGGCGCTCAGGACGCCGAGCTGATCCTCTTCTGCACCGACGGCGACCAGATCGAGCCCGAGTTCGTCGAGGCGGTCCACGAGGCCTTTCCGAAGGCCGCGATCTTCGTTCGCGCCTATGACAGGCGGGCTTTGGTCAAGCTAAGGGACGCGCCGATCGCCGGCGCGGTCCGCGAAGTGCTCGATTCGGCGGTCAGGATGGCGCGCATGGCGATGGCCAATGTCGGCGTCGCCGACGAGGAGATCGACCGCAGCGAGGCCCTCTACCGGGCTCGCGACCGCGAGCGGCTCAAGGCCCAGCTCGCCAGCGGCGACCTTCGCGCCAAGCTCGACCGGATGATCACCGCGCCGGAGCCGGCGGCGGGCGAGGGCTAATTACCCAGAAATGCCTTGCCGATCCCGCGAGTCAGCACCCGCACCCCGCCTTTCTTATCGTGCCGAATGCGAGCCGCCAGCCGATCGGCCGGAATATCGGTCGCGGTGGGCAGGCCGACTGCATTGAGATGCGCGACGACCCTCTCCGCTTCCTCAGGCGGGCAGAGGCCGAGCTCGACCGATCGCCTGAACGCCATCGCCATTCCGATCGCGACGGCCTCGCCGTGGAGCATTCCGGTCTCGGCTTCAATGGCATGGCCGAGAGTATGGCCGAAATTGAGCAGGGCTCGGCGGCCTTTCGTCTCGCGCTCGTCCTCGGCGACGATCGCCGCCTTCGCCCGGACGCAGGTCTCGATGGCGTGGAGGCGGGCGCCTGGGTTGCCGGCAAGGAGGGCCGCCGCGTTGGCTTCGCACCAGTCGAAGAAGGCCCGATCCCCGATCAAGCCATATTTCACCACCTCGGCATAGCCCGAGCGAAGCTCGCGTTCGGGGAGCGTGTCGAGCGTGGAGGGGTCGATCAGCACCGCTTCGGGCTGGTGGAAGGCCCCGATCAGATTCTTGCCCGCCCGGGCGTTGATCGCGGTCTTTCCGCCGACCGAGGAATCGACCTGGGCGAGAAGGGTGGTCGGCACCTGAACGTAGCGGCAGCCGCGCTTGAGGATCGCCGCCGCGAAGCCGGCGAGATCGCCGACCATGCCGCCGCCGAAGGCGAGGATCGCGTCGCCCCGCTCGACTCCCAGCTCGAGCAGCCGGTCGATCAGAGCCTCGAGCTGCGCCCAGCTCTTGCTGCCCTCGCCGGGCGGAACCAGCAAAGGCACGACGCCGAGGCCCGATGCCTCCAGCCTCGCCCCCTGCGCCGCCCACACGATTTCGTCGGACACGGCGATGATCCGGCCGCCGCGGCTGTAAGGGAGCAGTGCCTCGCCGGCGCGGTCAAGCAGGCCTTGCTCCAGAAGGATCGGGTAGCGCCGGTCGCCGAGGCCGACCTCGATCCGGCTCATCGCGCCTGCTCCGCGAGCGCCGCGACGATCTGCTCGACCGCCCGCTCGTGCGGGCTGATCCCGCTGCGCACCCGAAGGTGCGCCTCGGCGTAGACCGGGTTCCGCGCCGCCGCGAGCTCGCGAAGCCGGGAAAGCGGGTCTTTCCCGGCGAGCAAAGGGCGCTGGTCGCGTCTCGAGACCCGCTCGGCGAGGGTTTCGACGTCGGCGTCGAGCCAGATCGCGACGCAACGCTCCAGGATCAGCGCCCGGGTCTCCGGGTGCATGAAGGCCCCGCCGCCGGTCGCGATCACCCTCGGCTCCTCGTCGATCAGCCGACGGATCACCCGGCGCTCGCCGTCGCGGAAGCTCGCCTCTCCGTGCTGATCGAAAATCTCGGCGATCCTTCGGTCGGCGGCGCGTTCGATCTCCTCGTCGGAATCGACGAATTCAAGACCGAGCCGCTTCGCAAGCCGACGCCCGACGGTCGTCTTCCCGGCCCCCATCAGGCCGACGAGCACGATCGGTCGGTCGGGCGTGAAAGGGGCGTCGGTCATGGCGGGAAGGGCTATACAGAGGGGCGGCTGGTGGGGCAAAAGGCCCGCCATGCGTATCTCACCCCCGCCGCGCCGGCGTACTTCGGTCCTGCCGAAGCTGCTCATCGCCCTCCTCGTCATCTTCATCGCGTTGCTCGTTTGGCTGAGCACCCGCAATACCGAGGTTCCGACCCAGCGGATCGAGCAGGACGTCACCAATGAAGCCCTGGCGGGCTAAATTCCTCCTCCTCGGCGGAGCGGCGACCCTCGCCTTCGCGATTCCCGCCGCGGGCCAGCGCGACAGCCAGCGCCAGGGGGGGCCGGAATCGCTGTTGCCGCCCGGCTTCGGCGAGCCGCCGCCGCCCGCGCCCAAGGAGCCCCCGGCCGACAACGCCGCCACTCCGGCCACGCCTTCGCCGCCAACGCCGGCCCCGCCGCCGCCGACGAGCGCCGTGCCGGCGCCCACGGTCGAGGACAGCGCGGTCGAGGACCTCGAGGCGCTCACCCAGCAGAACGTGCCACCGCCGATCGAGATTCCCGAAGCCTCGCGCCGGCCGACCAATCCGGTCGGTCCCTATCGTCCCGACAATTGGGGTCTCGGCCTCGACGCCTTCGGACATGCCAACGGCCGCTTCCTCGCCGGCCTGATGGGGCGGCTCAACGCGCCGCTGCCATCGCGCTGGACCTCGATCCTGCTCCGCCGCGCCCTGCTCACGGAAGCCTCGGCGCCGCCCGCGATCAACGATGTCGATTGGGTCGCCGAGCGCGCCTGGCTGCTGCTCCGAATGGGCGAGGCGGACGCCGCCCGGATCCTCGTCCAGTCGGTCGACGTCGACCGCTTCACGCCGCGCATGTTCACCGTCGCGGTCCAGACCGCGCTCGCCACCGCCGATCCCGCCGCGCTCTGCCCGCTGGTCGGGCCAGGCCGCAAGGTCTCGGACATGCCGGTCTGGCCGCTCGCCGACGCGATGTGCGCCTCGCTGGAGGGCGACGCCGCCCGCGCCAGCCAGCTGATCGAGCAGGCCCGGCGGCAGACCGGCGGCGGAATCGACACCCTGCTCGCCGAGAAGGTGATCGGCGCGGGCACCAACACGCGCCGGGCGGTCACCATCGAATGGCAGGGGGTGGACGAGCTGACCAGCTGGCGCTTCGGCCTCGCCAGCGCCACGGGCCTCGAGATACCCGCTCCTCTCCTCAACGGCGCCGGGCCCGCGGTCTGGGCCTGGCAGGCGCGGGCGCCGATGATTCCCCTGGAGCAACGGGTGGACGCGGCGCAGCGGGCGGCGACCCTCGGAGTCTTCTCCAATGCGGCGCTGGTCGAGATGCAAAGCCTGCTGCTCGACCAGACCGATCCCTCGGAGATCGAGGGCAGCCTCGGCGGCCGGCTGCGCAAGGCCTATGTGGCGGGATCGGTCGGCGACCGGATCGACGCGATGCGCGGCCTGTGGAGTGAAGGGAACGACCGCTACGGCCGGCTCATCCTGACCGCCGGCGCGGCGGCGCGGGTCCCGCCCTCGAGCGCCTATGCCAACCGCGCCGACGATCTCGTCGCCTCGACCATGACCGCGGGCTACGACCGTTACGCGGCGCGGTGGGGCGGCGTGGTCGATGCGCGCGGAGACGATTCCGATCGCGCCTGGTCGATCCTCGCCGTCGGTGCGCCGCGTCCGGTCGTCGACTTGAGCGCGAGCCGGGTCCAGGATTTCACCGGGCGGGTCGACGGGGAGCGCGGACGCATGCTCGTCGCCGCCCTCGCCGGGCTCGGCCGGCTTCCGGATCCGGCCGCCTATGGGGTCGATCCCTCGCCGCGAAGCCGCTGGAGCAACCTCATCGCGGCCGCCGCGCGGGCCGACCAGCCCGGCACCGTCGCCCTGCTCGCCGGAGTCGGCATGCAGACCGGCAGCTGGCGCGGCGTTCCGCCCGAGCATCTCTACCAGATCGTGCGCGCGCTCCGTGAGGTCGGGCTCGAATATGAGGCGCGGATGATCGCCGCCGAGGCGATGACAAGGTTGTGACCGAGGCGCTGGAGGACGGGCCGCTGATCGGCGCCTTCCTCGAGATGCTCGCGGCCGAGGCCGGCGCCGCGCTCAACACCCGCCTTGCCTATGAGCGCGACCTGCGCGGGGCCTCGGAGCTGCTCGGAGGCCGGTTGTCGGGAGCCTCGCAGGAGGAGCTCAAGAAACTCTCCGCCGCCTGGCTGCCGCTGAGCGCGGCGACGGTGGCGCGAAAGGCGGCGGCGCTTCGCCGCTTCTTCGGCTTCCTTCAGGACGAGGCGTTCCGGGCCGACGATCCTTCCCCCGCCCTGCCGCGGCCGGCGGCGGTTCGCCCGCTCCCGAAGGTGCTCGATCACCAAGCGGTCGACGCGCTCTTCGCCGAGCTCGAGCGCCGCCGCCGGGACGAAGGGGGGCCTTCCGCGTTGCGGCTGACGGCTTTGGTCGAATTGCTCTACGGCTCCGGCCTGCGCGCGACCGAGCTGGTCTCGCTTCCCCGCCACGCCGTTCATCCGGACAGGCCCTTCCTGATCCTTCGCGGCAAGGGCGCCAAGGAGCGGCTCGTCCCGATCTCGGACCGGGCTCGGGCAGCCGTGGCCGAATGGAGCGCGCTCGTCCCGCGCGACAGCCTGTGGCTTTTCCCCTCGGGCAAGTCTCACCTGAGCCGGGTGCGGCTCTATCAGCTGCTCAAGGAATTGGCCGCGGCCGCCGGCATTCCGCCGGAGCGGGTCAGCCCCCACGCCCTCCGCCATGCCTTCGCTACACACCTGCTCGAAGGCGGCGCCGACCTTCGCGCGCTCCAGCTCCTGCTCGGCCATGCCGACATCGCAACGACCCAGATCTACACCCATGTCGACAGCCGCCGGCTGATCGACCTCGTCAACAGCCGCCATCCGCTCGTTGATCCTTCGTCATCCCGGGCTTGACCCGGGACCCAGGGACACGCCGTCCTGAGAGTGAGCGAAAGCGTCCGTGTTCCTGGGTCCCGGCTTTCGCCGGGATGACGGCGGCGCGTTGACGCCACGGTCCTGCACTCCTAACCCGCCCGTCTATGCCCACCTTCCTCGACTTCGAAAAAGCGATCGCCGAGCTCGACAGCCGCATCGAGGAGCTGCGCGAGACGGCCGAGGACAGCGAGCTCAACATCGATGCCGAGATCGAGCGGCTCGAGGCCAAGTCCGAGCGGATGCTCCGCGAGACCTACGCCAAGCTGACGCCCTGGCAAAAGACCCAGGTCGCCCGCCATCCGGACCGGCCGCACTTCAAGGATTATGCGGCGGCTCTGGTCGAGGATTTCATCCCGCTCGCCGGAGACCGCAATTTCGGCGAGGATTCGGCCATCGTCGGCGGCCTCGGCCGGATGGGCGGCCGAAAGGTGATGCTGATCGGCCACGAGAAGGGGGACGATACGGCGAGCCGCCTCAAGCACAATTTCGGGATGGCCAAGCCCGAAGGCTATCGAAAGGCGATCCGGCTGATGGAGATGGCCGACCGTTTCGGCCTCGCGGTGGTGACCCTGGTCGACACGCCCGGTGCCTTTCCGGGCGTGCAGGCCGAGGAAAGAGGGCAGGCGGAGGCGATCGCGCGCTCGACCGAGACCTGCCTTTCGCTCGGAGTGCCGCTGGTCGCCGCGATCGTCGGCGAGGGCGGCTCGGGCGGCGCCATCGCCATCGCCGCCGCCAACCGGGTGCTGATGCTCGAGCACAGCGTCTACGCGGTGATCTCGCCGGAAGGCTGCGCCTCGATCCTGTGGCGGACGGCCGAGAAGGCCGCCGACGCCGCGGAGGCGATGCGGGTGACGGCGGCGGATTTGAAGGCTTTGGGAGTCATCGACCGGATTGTGCCCGAGCCCGTCGGCGGCGCCCATCGCCGGCCGGCGGACGCCATCGCCAGCCTTGGCGAGGCTCTCGCCGAGGAGCTCAACGCCCTCGCCGGCCTGTCGCGCGAAGAGGTCCGAGCCGACCGCCGCCAGAAGTATCTCGCCATCGCCTAGCTGTTCCCGGCGAAGGCCGGGGCCCAGCTTCAACGGCTGTCGGCGACTGGGCCCCGGCCTTCGCCGGGGAACCATGAACCGTCTTGCCGTGTTCCTTTCGCCGACGAATCGTCCAGTGTGAGGAGTAACAGGGATGAAGATGAAGGCGCTGTTCGCGCTGTCCGTCTCGCTCGCCGCCATCGCCGCTTTCCCCGTCGGCGCCGCCCCGAGCAAGGTCCGCAGCATTTCCTCGACCACCCAGGCCACCGCCGCCAAGCAGCATAGCCAGATCGTCGCCGAGTTCGGCGGCGAGGAAGGCGGCAGCCGAAGCGCCTATATCCGCCAGGTCGGCGCCCGGGTCGCTTCGCAGACCAACATCGCCGGCGGCGGCAACGCCTTCCACGTCACCACGCTCAATTCGCCGGTGATGAACGCCTTCGCGGTGCCGGGCGGCTATCTCTACGTCACCCGCCAGCTCGTCGGGCTCGCCAATGACGAGGCCGAGCTCGCCTCCGTGCTCGGCCACGAGGCCGGGCATATCGCCGCCAAGCACAATTCGGAGCGCAAGCGCGCCGGGATCTTCAGCCAGATCCTCGCCGTCGGCCTCGGAGTCGTCACCGGATCGAGCCAGCTCGCCAACCTCGCCGGCTCGGTGACCCAGGGCCTGTTCCTCCAATATTCGCGCAACCAGGAGTTCGAAGCGGACGATCTCGGAGTCCGCTACATCGCCGCGGCCGGCTACGATCCGAGCGCGTCGGCGAGCTTCCTGGCCTCGCTGGGCGCGGCCACCTCGCTCGAAGCGCGCGCTTCCGGCGGCAAGGACGAGCGCTCGGTTCCGAGCTGGGCGCGGACCCATCCGCTCAGCGCGGACCGGGTCACCCGGGCGACCAAGCAGGCGGCCGCGACCGGCAAGGCGGGGAGGGGAGTGCGCAACCGCGACGCCTTCCTCGCCCAGATCGACGGGATCATGGTCGACGACGATCCCAAGCAGGGCGTAATCGAAGGCCGCACCTTCACCCATCCCGACCTTCGTCTGCGATTCGCGGTTCCGGAAGGCTATGGAATGCAGAACGGCGCCGGCGCGGTCACCATCGCCGGCCAGAGCGGCCAGGCGCAATTCTCCGGCGGGCGCTTCGACGGCGATCTCGGAGGCTATATCCAGCAGGCCTTCCGGACGATCGCCGGGCAGAATGCGCAATTGAGCTACACCCAGCCGCGCGAGACGACGATCAACGGCATCCCGGCCGCCTATTCGACCGCCCGGGTCAACACCCAGTCCGGCCAGGTCGATCTCACCATCTTCGCCTATCGGTGGGATTCGGACACGGCCTATCATTTCGCGATGATCACGCCCGCGGGAAGCGGAATCGGACCTTTCGGCCAGATGGTACAGTCGCTCGACCGGATCAGCGCCTCGGAGGCTGCGGCGATTCGTCCGCGAATCATCGACGTGGTGACGGTCGGGACCCGCGATTCGGTCGCCAGCCTGGCGTCGCGAATGGCCTATAACGACTATAAGGAAGAGCGCTTCCGGGTCCTCAACGGCCTCGCATCGAACGCCGCGCTGCGCCCGGGCCAGAAGGTCAAGGTGGTCGTCTACGGAACTCGGGCCTGAGCGTCCGCCGTCATTGCGAGGAGCGAAGCGACGAAGCAATCCACGCGCCTCCGCTTGCACAGACTGGATTGCTTCGCTTCGCTCGCAATGACGAAGGACAAAAGAAAAGGGCGGCGGAACCGAAGTTCCGCCGCCCTCTCTCAATCGCGGTTAGGCGATTTACGCGGCCGCCATGTTGGTGGCGACGGAGTTGAAGGTCGTGCCGAGGCTGGTGCCGATGTTCTGCATGGCAGCAATGGCGGCAACGGCGATCAGGGCAGCAATCAGGCCATACTCGATGGCGGTGGCACCCTTGTCGCTCTTCACGATTTTGCGAATGAAGCTCATTTCCGGTCTCCTGTTCCAAAGCTTTGGAAGTCCACACTTCCAGACCGCCCCCCTAATTCCACTTTCGGAAGCGGATATTTTCGATTTAGGGTAAGGAAGTTTCCAAAAGGTTACGGCCTTGCGGCCTTTACTGGTTCAGCTGACGTGGCTGCTGACGTTCGAGGAAACGTCGTTCCACATCGTGATCGTGCGGCCGGCGACGGCGTTGAGGCCGGCGATCATGGCGAGGACGATTAGAGCGCAGATCAGCGCATATTCGACGGCGCTTGCGCCTTTCTCGTCGCGGATCAGCTTTGCAAGAACGAGCATCGGCTTTACCTTCCCCGCGCGCAGACAATGCGCCCATCCCCTCTGGATAGGCAGGTTGCGTTAACGGACTCTTTAAACGGGCCCCGACTTTGCAAAAAAATCCGACACTCACGGTGGTGGCCGCGGCGCTGATCGACTCGGAGCGGCGCGTCCTCCTGCAGAAGCGGGCGGAGGGGCGCGCCATGGCGGGGCTGTGGGAATTTCCCGGCGGCAAGGTCGAGCCGGACGAGCTTCCGGAGGCCGCCCTGGCCCGCGAGCTGGCGGAGGAGCTCGGAATCGAGGTCGCCCCGGAGGCTTTGTCTCCCGCCGCTTTCGCCAGCGCCGACAATGGCGGACGCCATATGCTGCTCCTTCTCTATCTTTGCCGCGAGTGGGAGGGGATTCCGAGCGCGCTCGACGCCGCCGCGCTCAAATGGGTGCGGCCGGCGGAGATGACGGCGCTGCCCATGCCCCCCGCCGACGCGCCGCTGATTCCCCTGCTCGAGCGGCTGATCTAGCCGGAAGGCGGCTTCAGCGTGTGGGCCAGCGAAGCGGTCGCGCTTCCGCGCCGCGCCGGGCGCGGCTGGTCGGGGGAGGGCGCCCAGCCGAGCAGATGGAGGATCTCGAAGCGCTCGCTTGTCTTGTCGTCGCCAGCCTCGAAGTTCGCGGCGGCGGCGGCGAGGGCGTGCCGTCCCAGCGCCCGGCGCGAGCGCCCGGCGAGGATGTTGGTCGCGCCCATCGCCCTCAGGTCCGAGACCAGGCTCGTCAGCGAGGCGTAGCGGACGTCGACCGGCTGGGTGTCGACAACCGGCAGGGCGAAGCCAGCGCGCATTAGAAGATCGCCGGCCGCGCGGACGTCGATCTGCGGATGGATCCGGGGCGCCGCCCCGCCTTCGACCGAGTCGGCGGCCAGCATCGCGCGCTTGAGCCGGGGAAGGCTTCCGGCGCCGGCCAAAGCCGCGAGGAAGAGCCCGTCGGGCCGGAGCGCCCGGCGGATCAGAAGAAGCGCGCCGGGAACGTCGTTGACGCTGTCGAGGGCTCCGACCGAGACGATGAGATCGAAGGCGCCGTCGGCGAAGGGCAGCCGGTCTTCGTCGGCCTGGACGCCGCTTGCTCGCCGAGCGAAGGCGAGACCCGAATCGCAGGGCGTCACCTCAAGACCCCGCTCGCGCAGACGCCGGGTCAGGTAGCCGCCGGCGCAGCCGAGATCGAGGACGCGGCGGAATTCGCGCGTGACGAGGTCGAGCCGCTCGATCAGCTCGTCGGCGGCGAGACGGTGGAGATAGTCCGCCTCAGCGAATCGCCTCTCGGCGCGATCGCGGCGCAGCCGCCGCAGCCGCCGGTCGAAAGGCGAGTCCTGGCTCATCGCGCCTTGGTTAGGCGCTGGCGCCCTTGCGATAAAGCTTGAGGATATAGCCCTTGTGCGCCTTGAGGTCGCTCTGCACCGAGACGTAGAGATTGCCGGCCGGATCGGCGGCGATGCCTTGGATGTTGGCGAAGGTGCCGCCGAACAAGGCAATGACATTGAGGCCGTCGTCGGGCGTGTAGCGGTAGAGCTTGCCGTTGTCGCTGTCGGTGATGAACAACGTTTCGTTCGCGTAACGAATCGATTCGGGCGAGAAGCCGGCGCGATCGGCGATGACCCGGTGGAGCTTTCCATCGACGGTCCGAAGGTAGAGGACGTTCTCGCGATTGTCGGCGATGTAGAGGTCGCCGCGATCGTCGAAGGCGAAGCTTTCGGGCTTGGCGATGCCCTTGTCGATCAGCACCGACATCGCGCCCGTGGGAGTCACCTCGACCACCCGGTGCCCCGGCGCATCGCCGACGATCAGGTTGCCCGAGGGCGACAGGCCGAGGCCCTCGGTGGAGGGAAGGCCGTGGTTCGGGGCGACGATGGCGGTCGTCCAGCCGAGCGGGTCGGTGCGCCAAAGGCCGCCGCGCGTGTCGTCGGTGAAATAGATGTTGCCGGCCGAGTCGCGGACGATGTCCTCGGGGGAGGCGAGCCCGGCCTTGGCGTCGGCGAGGGTCGAGGGCTTCGAGCCCGGCCGCCAGGCGCGAACCGCCGAGCCGCCTTCGTCGGCGACGTAGAGCCTTCCGTCCTGCCAGAGCAGGCCGTCGGGCGAGCCGAAGCCGTCGCGCTCGCTGGCCACGATCTGCGCGGTCCAGCCCGGCTCGACGGCAAGCACCATCCCTTTCTGGTCGAGCGGGCCGCAGCCGGCGAGGGCGAGCAGGGCGAGGAGGAGGATATTGCGCCGCATCGTCAGGCTCCCGTCACATGCTCGACAATGTCCCGGCCGGTGCCCGCGAGATCGCGGACGTTGGTGAGGACGTTGGCCGATTCGAAGGCGACGAAGAAGAGCAGGGCCGCGGCCAGCGCCTCGTGCCTCAAGGTCCATCCCGCGAGCGGCTCGAGCGCCCATCGCCGCGTTCGTCGGGCGGCGAACTGGATGGCGAGCAGGACGGCCGCGCCTATTCCGGCGCCGGCGACGATGTCGAGCGGCGAATGCATGCCGGTGACGATCCGGCTCAGGAGGATGGCGAACACCGTCCAGCCGAGCGCGACCGCTCCTGCGCGGCGCGAGGCGAGGAAGATGCCGAGCGACAAAGCGAAGAAGAAGCCGGCATGGTCGCTCGGGAAGGAGACGAGATCGTTCTGCTCGACGTCGCCGCGCTTCAGCGCCTCGTAGCGATCGCGCACCTGGCCGTTGAGCGGCTCGCGATAAGCGAGCTTCGAGGTCTCGACGAGCTTGCCGTCCTCGAGGTGCCAGGCCTGCTGGGCGTGGACGAACGGGCGCGGCAGGAAGAATTCATGCGACAGCGTCTTGGTCGTGCCCATCACGAAGAGCAGGGAGGCGACGGTGACGAGCAGGGTCGCCCGCCGCCGCCGCGTGTCGGCCTCGTCGCCCCCGGACCACCAGGCGTAGACGAAGCAGGCGCCGATCGGCCCCGCTTTGACGAGATTGTTGTCGAGCGGGAGCGAGATCAGGGTGTCGAGCAGCCAGGAGCGGCCGACGAGGCCGTTCAGGAGCTGATAGATCCAGTCGCTTGCCGCGATCAGCCAGTCCATGGTTCAGGCCTCTCCAGTTGCCGGCCGCCGCCGAAGCCGGGCCCGGACCTCGGCAAGGAAATTGAGCGCCTCGCGCTCCCCGCCGGGGGGGCGGCCGCTCGCCCACCACAAGCCGATCAGGAAGGAAGGATAAGCGAGCACTCCGATGACCATTCCGCCGGTCAGATCGACGATCGAGCTGCCGCTGTCGGGGCCGAGAAGCCGGACCGAAGCGGCCATCGCGGCCGCCGCCGCGAACGGTCGGAAGACGTGGAGACCGAGGGCAAAGCCGTTCTGGCCGGAATAGCGTGCGATCACGGCGATCCCGCCCGCCAGCACCATCAGATTGGCCGCGAACGCCGCCAGCGCCACGACCATGGCGTCCGGCCGGTACCAGGCCGCGCCTGCGACCGTGAAGGCCAGGCACAGGGCTCCGACGCCCGACATGAACGCGGCGTCGCGGGCATGGCCGGCAGCCTGGAGCGCCGAGGCGATCACCTTGTAGACCGCGTAGAGCGCCGAATAGATTGCGACGATCTTGAGGAACGGCGCCGCACCGACCCACTCCGCTCCGAAAAGCAGGTGGATCGAGCTTTCGGCGGTGGCGGCGAGGCCGAAGCCCATCGGCGCGGCGATCATCGCATAGGCGCCGAGGATCTGGGCGGTCTTGAGCGGCGCGTCGCTGAGCGGCTGGTCGTTCCGGGCGACGGTAACGAAGGTCACCCGATTGAGTGCGGTCGCGATCTCCTGGGTGAAGATTTCGGACAAGTCCTTCGAGATCGAGAACAGGCCGACGACATGGGTGCTCGCGAACCGGCCCATCACCAGCCGCTCGATCTGCATCTGGACCGTCTGGGTCACGGAGTGGACGAAGATCCACAGCGAGGTGCCAAGCAGCTCGGCGCGCCGGGCCAGCGACAGCCGCGGCCGGTAGGGGTGGGCGATATAGGTGGCGATCGAGAAGAAGGTGGTCTGCGAGACGAGGCCGACCACCAGCGCCCAATAATTGCGCAGCCAGAAGGCCGCCGATACCGTCACGACGAAGGTGGCGAGCCGCGAGCCGACCCGCATCCTGAGATCCCGGCCGAACAGCATTTTACGGTCGAAATCCACGATTCCGATATTGTAGAGGCCGAGCGAGAAGAAGCGGATCGACAGCACGGCGAGGACGGCGGTCAGCGCCGGCTGGCCGTAGAATCGCGCGACGAGGGGCGCCGTCACCAGCGCCAGCACACCCATGGTGCCGAAGATGATAAGCTGGATCGTCCAGGCAGTGTCGAGATGCTCGCGGTCCGGCTCCTTGATGCGGAGCAGGGCCTGCCAGAGGCCGATCGCGCCGAGCAGCTCGACCAAAGCCAGAGTCGCAACGGCGAGTCCGACCAGGCCGAAATCCTCCGGCTGGAGGAGGTGGGCGAGGATGAAGACGGAGATCAGCCCGATGAAGCGCAGCGACCATTGCATGGTCACGGCGAGAACGGCGCTTCGATAGAGCGCGTTGCGGGCGGTGGGCTCGCTCATGCGGCCTGCCATTGCGCGGGCCGGGTCTCGCGCCTCGAGCGCTGGTCGAGCGAAGTCGGGGCGAGCCGCTCGACGAGCAGGGCCGCAAGCCGGGACAGGGCGGCGGCGATGGCCGGGAAGGATTCGGCGCCGGAGCCGCCCAGATCGGGCAGGGTGACGATTTCGGCGGCGAATCCGGGCGCGATCTGGCGAAGGCGCCATTCGGTGTCGCTGTCGAACAGGATCAGCGCGTCGGCTTGGTCGAGGTCGCGTTCGGAGACGGCGCGGGAGCTGTGCCCGGCGAGGTCGACGTCCATGGCGGCGGCCGCGAGGCTCGCGCTCGGCGAGGGAAAAGCGCCGCGCCGCGGCACGTATCCGGCCGAAGCGATCTCGACCGGAAGCCCGGCCAGGCGAAGTCGGAGCAGGCGCTCGCCGAACGCGCTTCGGCAGACATTGTCGCGCCCGACGAGAAGGATCCGAAGCGGTCGCCCTTTGGCTCCGGCGAATATCCGCCCGACATTCTCCTCGAACCGTACTCGTCGCCCGCGTCCGGCGCCGGCAAGGCGTTTGGCAAGCGCCGCCCGCGCGCGGCTGGCAAGCGCCCGCCTTTCCTCGCGCCAGGGCTCGGGATCATCGGCCGACCAGCTGTCGGCGGTGCGCTTGGCGAGCGACAATCCGGCCGCGGTCGCCAGGCCCGACGCCGCCGAGCGGAGGCGGTCGAAGCCGCTCGATTCCTCGAAGCGGTCGACGGCGCGGTTGAACTCGCCGGTGAGGTCGGCCTTGACGATTCCCGGTCGGTAGGCGGCGGCGCCCTCCCGGCCGTGGACGGCCAGGTCCCAATAGAGCCAGGGGAAATCGGCCCCGGCCGCGACCGCGAGCGGGAGCGAGCCCCAGAAGCGGGGATTGACCTCAAGCAAGATGTGCCGGCCTCGGCGCCGGTCGGCCCGGAACTCGAACATAGCGACTCCGGTGAGCCCGACGGCGGCCGCGAGCGGCTCGACAAAGGCCAGCAGGGCCGGGTCGACCCGTTCGCTGACCCTCTTCGTGCTGGCCCCCGTCGCCGAGCCCTCACGCAGGCGGCGATGCTGGTAGGCGGCGAGGACTCGCCCGTCGCGCGCGAGCACCGAGACTCCGACGCCGATACCCGTGAAGAAGGCTTCGGCCACCGCGCCGCGCCAGGCGCCACCGCCGAGTTCTTGCTCCAGCTCTTCCAGCGTTCGAACGAGAAGGGCGCTGCGCTTGGTCTCGATGTCGCCCAGCCCGTAGGAGGCGCGGGGTTTGAGGATCAGCGGCAGGCCGAGCTTCGAGGCCAGGTCCGCCGGCCTTTCGCTTCCATCGAGAAGCATTCCCTCCGCGACCGGAACCCCATGGGCCTTCGCGAGCGCCCGGGTCTCGGACTTGTCGGTGAAGCGGGCGAGCGCGGCCTCGTTGGCGATCCCGATTCGCTCGCGCCCCAGCGCTTCGGCATGGTGGCGGAGCATGAACAGGCCGCTGTCGCTGGTCGGGAAGACGAGGCGGATAGACTTTTCGTCGATCAGCCTCGCAAGCGCCTTTTCCCACGCCGCCGAATCGAGCGGGTAGGGGGGAAGCCGGTGGGCGGCGGTGATGAAGCGCGATTTGAGCGCGGGCGAGGAAAAGTCCGAGGGCGCCGCGTGCACCTCCACTCCTCGCCGCCCGAGCGAACGGGCGATGGCGAGGAAGGCGCGCAGATCGTCGCCCAGCAGCAGCACGCGTTCCGGCATCTTCTTGGCTTCGCCCTCGACCGATCGCGGCCGCTATGCGCTTCAGGGCGTTCAAATATCCCTAACGCGCGGGGAAGATTTGGCCGCGGCGGGATTGCCGTGACGAGCGGCTCGCGTCACATTGCCGTCATGCCCGCCACTGCCGCGATCCTCGCCCGCGCAGCCCTTCGCGAGATGCTCGATTTCGCGCTTCCGCCGCGCTGCCCGGGCTGCGGCGAGATTGTCGGCGAGCCGCACCGTTTCTGCCTATCCTGCTGGGGCTCGCTCGCCTTCCTCGGCGAGCCCTGCTGCGGGCGCTGCGGCCTGCCCTTCGCTTACGGCGCAACGTCGGGCGGGGAGGCCGAATGCGGCGCTTGCCTCGCCGTCCCGCCCGCTTTCGATCGGCTTCGCTCCGCCGTCGCTTATGGCGAGGTCTCGCGACAGGTTGCGCTCAAGCTCAAATATAGCGGCCGCCCGGGGCTTGCCGCGACCCTCGCCCATTTCATGCTCCGCCACCTCGAGGCCGGCGAGGGCGACCCCTTGCTCGTTCCGGTGCCGCTCCATCGCTGGCGGATCTGGCAGCGCGGCTACAACCAGGCGGCCCTGATCGCCTCCGCCCTGTCGCGCCGGTCCGGCGTTCCGGTCGCTCTCGACCTCCTTCGCCGAACCCGCGCCACGCCGCCGCTTCGCGGCCTCGGCCGGCGCGAGCGCGCGCTCACGGTTCGCGGCGCCTTCGCTCTCGCGCCGGGGACGAAGCCGAGTCTCGCCGGCCGCCGGGTCGTCCTCGTCGACGACGTCTATACGAGCGGCGCCACCGCCAACGCCTGCGCCCGGATTCTCCGCCGCGGCGGCGCGGCTTCGGTCGAGATTCTGTGCTGGGCGCGGGTCGTCGCGGTGGACGAAGCCGGCGGGTGAACCTATCGTCCGGCTTCGTGTTTTCCTAACTGAAGCCTTTTTCCAGGAGCCGAGACATGGCCCGAGTCGAGATCTACACCAAGTTCGGCTGCCCCTATTGCGCCCGCGCCAAGCGGCTGCTCGAGGAGAAAGGGGTGGATTATGAGGAATTTGAAGTGAACTCGGTCCCCGGCAAGCGCGAGGAGATGCTCGGGCGCGCCAACGGCCGGACCACCGTCCCTCAGATCTTCATCGACGGCCGCCACGTCGGTGGCTCCGACGACCTCGCCGAGCTGGAGCGCAGCGGCCGGCTGGACCCGATGCTCCAGGGCGAGGGGGCGGAAGGCTAGAGCCCGTCATTGCGAGCGAAGCGAAGCAATCCGGTGCTGAGCGTGGCGAGGATGCCGTGGCTGGATTGCCGCGTCGCTTCGCTCCTCGCAATGACGGAGTTGCGCCATTGACAGGCTCGGCGCTTCCGCCGCACGCCTGAGCGATGGCGCGCATCGCCCTCTACCAGGCCCGCACCGGCATCGATCCGGAGGCCAACGCCGCTGCTTTGGTGGCGGCCGTCGAAGAGGCCGCGGCGGGCGGTGCGGCCATTCTGTTCACGCCGGAAATGTCGGGGCTGCTCGACCGGGACCGGGCGCGGGCCGCCGCGAACCTGCGAACGGAAGGCGAGGATCCGGTTCTGGCCGCGGTCCGAGCCGCCGCCGCCGAGGCGCGGATCTGGGTCCATCTCGGCTCGCTCGCCATCCGCTCGGAGGAGGGCGGCCTGCTTCACAATCGCGGATACGTGATCGATGACGGAGGCGCCGTGCGGGCGACCTACGACAAGCTCCATCTGTTCGACGTCGATCTCGCCACCGGCGAGAGCTGGCGCGAGTCCGCCGCCTACGCGCCGGGCGAGCGGGCCGTGGTCGCCGACACTCCGGCCGGCGCGCTCGGCCTCTCAATCTGCTACGATTTGCGCTTTCCCGACCTCTATCGCGCGCTCACCGACGCCGGCGCCCAGTTGCTCGCCATCCCCGCCGCCTTCACCGTGCCGACCGGCCAGGCGCACTGGCACGTGCTGATGCGGGCGCGGGCGATCGAGGCCGGGGTGTTCGTGGTCGCCGCCGCCCAGTCGGGGCGTCACGAGGACGGGCGCGAGACTTTCGGCCACAGCCTCGTCGTCGGGCCCTGGGGCGAGATCCTGCTCGACATGGGGGAGGGGAAAGGAGTCGGCTTCGCCGAGATCGACCTCGCCGCGATCGAAGCGGTCCGCGCCCGTCTGCCGGCGATCCGCCACCGACGCCCGATCCCGCCGGTACAGTTTTTATGATCATCTTCGATCTGAAATGTGCTCCGCAAGGCCATGTCTTCGAAGCCTGGTTCCGCTCTTCCGCGGATTATGAAGCCCAGCAGGGGCGGGGGCTGGTCGCCTGCCCGATCTGCGGCTCGGACGAGGTCGCCAAGGCGCCGATGGCGCCGGCCGTCCCAGCCAAGGGCGATAGCGGGGCCTTCGCCGGTCCGGACGACGTCAAGCGGATGCTCGCCGCCGCCGCCTCGGTCCAGAAGCAGCTGCTCGAGAAGAGCGAAGCCGTCGGCGACCGTTTCGCCGAGGAGGCGCGGGCGATCCATCTCGGCGAGGCGGAAGGCCGCGCAATCCATGGCCGGGCCACGCGCGAGGAGGCTCAAAGCCTTGCCGAGGAAGGCGTTCCGATCGCGCCCTTGCCCTTTCCCGTGGCGGAGCCCGGCGAGGAGAATTGACCCCGCCGCCGCCACGCCCTAACCGGATCGGCGGCGGCGCGGCCCCGTAGCTCAGCAGGATAGAGCATCAGATTCCTAATCTGAGGGCCACAGGTTCGAATCCTGTCGGGGTCACCACCGCCACGATATTTCCGGAAAATCGATGGTCTGAGCACTGAGACAGACGAGCTTGGCAAGCCACCTGAAGCGGGTCATAATGATCGCGATTGTGGGGGAGACCAGCTAGCTTGGACGTGGTGCGAAGCTGCCGTCGTCGTCTTTGGGTGTCGCCGACAGAACTTCATTGCAAAGTTCGCCGTAAAGATCTGAGGATCTTCACGCCCGCCGTTGCACGAGGCCGTGGGATATTTTCCGTAACGACGAGTACCCGCGCGGTTCGTATCATGCCCGAGCGTCCTTGATCGCTCCCCCCTTTCGCCACGTGGGTCGCCGTTTAGGCGGGAAAGGAAGCATCATGGACCTCAAGCCAGACTTTTCATTTCGGCCCCTGCCCGAGATCGCCAACCCGGTGCATCTGCCGTTTCCGAAGATTCCCAATCCCCTGGGCCCGCTCGCTTTGCTTCCCGGCACCTGGATCGGCAAGGGCTTCAACACCATCTGGCGCCCCAATCACGATCCGGCGTCCGACCGCTTCCTCGAGCTCAACCTCACCGACGAGACCCTCGAATTCACCGCGATCAGCGGCGCGATCCCGAATCGCGGCCTGCTCCAGCCGGACATCAACATGTTCGGGATCACCTATCTGCAGCAGATCAAGGATTCGAACCTCAATGCCGGCCTTCACATCGAGCCGGGAATCTGGGCCGCGGTGCCGCCGACGACCGATCCGAACGAGCCGTCCACCGTCGTGAGGATGGCCTCGATCCCGCACGGGACGACGATGCTCGCGCAGGGCGTCTCGCAGGAGATTGCCGGCCCGCCGAGCTTCGCCGCGATCAACATCGATCCTTTCCCGATCGGCCATCCGGCCAACCACTCGGTCTTCCCCGAGCAGAACCTCGCCGCCCCGACGCCGTTCCGCTCGCCGCCGCCGGGGATCAACGGGATCACCCAGGCGATGGTCAACAACCCCAATTCGGTCCTCCAGGCGGCGATCGCCGGCCAGACCATCCTCCACACCACGGTGCTCGAGGTGACGACGACCTCCTCGCCGGTCGCGGGCGGCGGCACCAGCAACACCGCCTTCCTCGCCGGGACCCAGCACGGGCCGAACGCCGACGCGGCGCAGGTCGTCTCGACCTTCTGGATCGAGACGGTGAAGGGGGCTCCGGGGCAGCCCAACTTCCACCAGCTGCAATATTCGCAGAACGTGCTGCTCAACTTCCGCGGCCTCTCCTGGCCGCACGTGACGGTGGCGACGCTGCGCCAGAAGACTCCGGTCAACGTCCCGATCCAGTGGCTCGATCCGCGAATCCCGATCGATCTCCTCCACAGGATCGAACAGGCGCCGAAGCTGTAGGCCAAGCCGCCTGCCCGGGGAGGCTCCGCCCCGGGCAGGCAGGCCGCCGGGTCCATGTTGCCCATCCGCCGCCGGCATCGTATCCGCGGCGCCAGCAAGGAGCCGCAACATGGCCGAGAGCCCCGATCCCGCCGACGGCGACCTCGTCCGTCCGGCGCCCAAGACCCCGGTGCCCGACGACGTCGCCGAGGCGGTGCGCACCCTCATCCGCTGGGCCGGCGACGATCCCGACCGCGAGGGCCTGCTCGACACGCCCGCCCGGGTCGCCCGCGCCTGGAAGGAATATGCCCGCGGCTATGGCGAGGATCCGGCCCAGCATCTCAGCCGCACCTTCGAGGAGGTGGGCGGCTATGACGAGATCGTGCTCCTCAAGGACATACCCTTCCAGTCGCATTGCGAGCACCATCTCGCGCCGATCATCGGCAAGGCCTCGATCGCCTATCTGCCGGCCGAGCGGGTGGTCGGGATCTCCAAGCTCGCCCGGGTCCTCCACGGCTTCGCCCGCCGGCTCCAGGTCCAGGAGCGGCTCACCGCCCAGGTGGCCGACTGCATCTGCGAGCATCTGCGGCCGCAGGGGGTCGCGGTGGTCATCGAGGCCAGCCACGCCTGCATGACCGCGCGCGGAGTCCATACGCCGGGGGTGATGATGACGACCAGCCGGATGATGGGCGTCTTCCGCGAGGACGAGCGAAGCCGGAGGGAAGTGCTCGCCCTGATGGGCTACTGAAATCCTCCCCATCGGAGATGGGGAGGGGGACCAGGCGAAGCCTGGTGGAGGGGTAGCTGGCGCAGACCGAGCCATTTACCCCTCCACCACCCTACGGGTGGTCCCCCTCCCCAAGCTTCGCTTGGGGAGGATTTAGAGGACGGACTCCAGCACGGCGGTTCGAAGCCGCTCGATCCCCATCCCGCCCTCCGACGAGGTGACGATGACCTCGGGATGGGCGGCGGGGTGCTTTCTCGCCTCCGCGGCGGTCGCGGCCTCCACCGCCTCGAGCTCGGAGGCCTTCACCTTGTCCGCCTTGGTCAGGACGAGGTGGTAGCTGACCGCCGCCTCGTCGAGCATCTTCATCACCTCGAGGTCGATCTCCTTAAGGCCGTGGCGGCAGTCGACGAGGACGAGGGCGCGCTTCAGGACCTGCCGGCCGCGCAGATAGTCGTTCACCAGGTGCCGCCACTTCTTGACGACGTCCTTCGGCGCCTTGGCGAAGCCGTAGCCGGGCATGTCGACCAGCCGAAGGCGCAGCGGGGTGCCGACGTCGAAGAAGTTCAGCTCCTGTGTCCGGCCGGGCGTGTTCGAGGTGCGCGCGAGGCCGGTGCGGTTCGTCAGCTTGTTGAGAAGCGAGGATTTGCCCACGTTCGAGCGGCCGGCGAAGGCCACTTCGGGCACCGACGGGTCCGGCAGGAATTTGAGCCCGGGCGCCGACTTCAGGAACGCGACCGGTCCGGAGAACAGCTTCCGGGCCGTCTCCTCCAGCTCCGCCGTCACTTCACGACCGCGGCCGCGTCCGGCGCCGGGCGCATGCCCGGATAGCGGCTGTAGAGCCATTTCTGCTGGAGGATGGTGAGGAGGTTGTTGACCGTCCAGTAGAGCTGCAAACCCGCCGCGAACGGCGCCATCACGAACATCAGCACCCAGGGCATGAGCGAGAACATCTGCCGCTGGACCGGATCCGGCGCCGGCGGCTGAAGCTTGAACTGGATGAACATGGTGATCCCGAGAAGGATCGGGAGCACTCCGAGCGCGAGCATGTGCGGCGGGGTGAAGTGAAGGTAGCCGAACAGGTTGACGGGGGTCAGCGGATCGGGCGCCGAAAGGTCCTTGATCCAAAGGATGAACGGCTTGTGGCGCATCTCCACCGACACCGTCAGCGTCTTGTAGAGCGCGTAGAAGATCGGGATCTGGATCAGGATCGGAAGGCAGCCCGCCATCGGGTTGACCTTCTCCTCCTGGTAGAGCTTGAGCATCTCCTGCTGGAGGCGCGCCTTGTCGTCCTTGTGCCGCTCCTGAAGCGCCTTCATCTTGGGCTGGAGGACCCGCATCGCCGCCATCGACTTGAACTGCTTCTGGGCGATCGGGAACATCAGCGCCCGAACGATCAGCGTCAGGCAGATGATCGCGAAGCCGAAATTGCCGATCGTCGCGTAGAGCCAGCGCAGAAGCGAGAAGATCGGCTTCATGAACCATTCGAACCAGCCCCAGTCGATCGCCTTGTCGAACTTCGCAATCCCGCCTTGATCCTGGTAGCGGTTGAGCAGGTCGATCTCCTTGGCGCCGGCGAAGAAGCGCGACTGGTAGGTGACGGCGCTGCCCGGGGCGACAAGCGCCGGGACCGGCGTGAACTCGGCCTGGAAAGCGCCGGTGGAACCGTGGCGGAAAGCGGCCTCGACGCTGCTCTTCTGGTCGGGGATCAGCGCGGTCAGCCAATATTTGTCGGTAAATCCGATCCAGCCGCCGGTTGAGCTGAAATGCTGGTCGCCCTGCTTGACGATGTCGGCATAGTCCCACCCGTAATCGGCGGCGGAATTGAACACGCCCACCGGCCCGGTATGATTGGTCCAGCTGGTGGGATCCTTCGAAGGGTGGGCGCGGCTGACGAGGCCGTAGGGCCGAGCGGCGATCGCGCCGGGGCCGCCATTGGCGACCCGCTGGGTGATCGTGAACATATAGCCGTCGTCGACGGCGATCCGGATGTCGAAGCGCTGGCCCTGGCCGTTCTGGGCGCTGAGCGTCACCGGAGTCGAAGGGGTGAGGCGAGTGCCGCTGGCGGTCCAGATCGTGTCCGCGGCGGGCGCGGCGAGGCTGTCGCCGCTCCAGCCGAAGCCGGCGAAATAGGCGTCGGGCGACCCGGCGGGGGAGAGGAGGCGGATCGGCGGCGAATCCTTGGCGATTCCCTCGCGCTGGGTGGTGAGGACGAGATCGTCGATCTTGGCGCCCTTGAGGTTGATCGAGCCCTTGAGGCGCGGGGTCTCGATCGCGATGCGCGGAGTCTCGCGAAGCACGATCTGGCGATCGCGGGTCGAGCCGGGCGAGTCCGCCGTCGGATCGGCATGAGGCTGGGCCACCGGAACCGTCTTGCCGTTCACCACCTTGGTCGCCGGCGGATTGGCGGTCGGGATCCAGCGCTCTGAGACGAAGGTCCAGCCGATCAGGACGATCACCGACAGGACGACCGCCAGGATCATGTTGCGGTGCTCGTTCAACGATTCCCCCTACGGTACCGGATCAAAGCCCGAGCCGCCCCAAGGGTGGCATCTGAGCAGACGTTTGGCGGCCAGCCAGGAGCCGCGAAGCGCCCCATAGCGCTGGAGCGCGGTGATTGCATAGGCCGAGCAGCTCGGCTGGAAGCGGCAGCTCGGCGGAAGGGCGCGCGACGGGCCCTTCTGCCAGGCCTTCGCGACCAGGATGAACAGCCTCGCGATCATCGCCTGAGCTTGGCCAGCGCGCTCTCGAGCTCCGAGCGGAGCAGAGCGAAGTCCCGCTCGACGCCCCCGCTGCGGCCGATCAGGACGTGGTCGGCGCCGGCGAGGCCGCGCTCGGGCAGGATCTCGCGGGCGAGGACCCGGAAGCGGCGCTTCATCCGGTTGCGGACGACGGCGCCGCCGATCTTCTTGGTCACCGTGATTCCGAGGCGCATCCGAGGCTCGCCGTCGTCGCGGGGCCGGACGAGCAGGACGAAGCCGGGCATGGGCACGCGCCGGCCGCGATTGGCGGCGAGGAAATCGGCTCGACGGGTGAGGGTGCTCAGGCCGAGAGGGTCTTGCGGCCGCGGGCGCGGCGCGCGGCCAGGACCTTGCGGCCGCCCACCGTCGCCGTCCGCGCGCGGAAGCCGTGCCGGCGCTTGCGCACGAGATTGCTCGGCTGGAAGGTGCGCTTCATCGCTCTTACCTCGAAAACTGGAATTAAAAGGGCCGCCCTGGTATCCCATGAAAGTAGTACTTTCATGGGGCACCCCGCGAGAGCGGCCGTCGTCGCCGGTGCCGTTAGGCAAATCGGTCTCGGAAGTCAATTCCTCCAGCGCCTTTTGCCGGGCCGCGCGGCGCCTCGCGCTGGCGCGCCGAAGCCCCCAATCCGCCCAGTGCCCCTTCTTGGGGTGCTTGCGCTTGAAGCGGACGTAGAAGCGCTTCGCCCAGGCGCTGTAGCGGAGCACCAGCGAGAGGCCGGCGGCGAAGACGATGACTCCGCCGGGGCCTGGGATCGGCCCGACGATCGGAGTCAGGGCGATCAGGATGAAGCCGACGACGACCAGCGCGCTCCGAACCGCCGGATAGGTCGTCAGGTGCCGCCAGTCGATCTTCATGACCGCCCATGTGGGAAAGCTGTGTTAGCCGCGCAAGACGGCGCGTCAGCCCATGTCGAACTCGCTGCGGGTCACCTCGCCCAATATGCCGTTCATTCCGGGGAGGGTGCTGAAGCAAAGGTGCGGCCGGCCCGGCTGGACGTCGAAATATTTGAGCGTGTCGTCGCTGAGCCGGGTCAGCGCCTGGGCATTGGCTTGGCCGGTGAGCTTGTCGACCTCCGCGCGCGCGCCCTCCGGCGTGTCGCAATTCACCATGTAGAAGCCGTTGGTGCCCCCGAACCAGGCCATCACCATATGTCCGCTCATCCGTTCCTCCCCCTTTGCGGGGCCGACGCTCGGCCTCTTTGGCGCCCCCGTCAAATCGCCTTCGCCAAATCTTCGTAAACCGTTGACTATAGTCACGAGATACGACGAAAAGGCGTGAGGGAGGGTTTCAACTTCATGGTCGCGCATGTCGCCACGGTGGCGTTCCTGGGGCTCGAAGCCCGGTCGGTCGAGGTCCAGGTGCAGATTTCGGCCGGCCTTCCCAAGTTCCTCGTCGTCGGCTTGCCCGACAAGGCCGTCGCCGAGAGCCGCGAGCGGGTCCACGCCGCTCTGGCGGCGATCGGGCTGTCGCTTCCGCCCAAGCGGATCACGGTCAACCTGTCGCCCGCCGATCTGCCCAAGGAGGGCTCGCATTACGATCTTCCGATCGCGCTTGGAATGCTGGCGGCTTTGGGCGCAATCGATACCGAGACCCTGGCCGGCTATGTCGCGGTCGGCGAGCTCGGCCTCGACGGGCGGATCGCGCCTTCGCCCGGAGTCCTGCTGGCGGCGATGAACGCCTCGGCGCGGAGCCTCGGCCTGGTCTGCCCGGCGGCGCAGGGGACCGAAGCCGCCTGGGCCGGCGACGTCGAGATCGTCGCCGCGCCCGATCTGATCGCCCTGCTCAATCATTTCCGAGGCAGCAACGTCCTTGCGCCGCCGGTCCCCGGGGAGGCGGAGCCGCCGGGGCTCGGCCCCGATCTGGCGCAGGTGAAAGGCCAGGAAACCGCCAAGCGCGCGCTGGAGATTGCCGCGGCCGGAGGCCACAATTTGCTGATGGTGGGCCCGCCGGGCGCCGGCAAGTCGCTCCTCGCCGCCTGCCTTCCCGGGATCCTGCCCGAGCTCACGCCGAGCGAAGCGCTGGAAGTGTCGATGATCGCCAGCGTCGCCGGCACCCTCTCGGGCGGGCGGCTGATCCGGACCCGGCCCTATCGCGCGCCGCATCACAGCGCCTCGATGGTCTCGCTAGTCGGCGGCGGCCTCCGGGTCCGGCCGGGCGAGGTCAGCCTCGCCCATCTCGGAGTGCTCTTCCTCGACGAGCTTCCGGAATTCCAGCGCTCCGCCCTCGATTCGCTTCGCCAGCCGCTGGAGACCGGTACCGTCAGCGTCGCCCGGGCCAACGCCCATGTCACCTTCCCGGCCCGGGTCCAGCTCGTCGCGGCGATGAACCCGTGCCGCTGCGGCCATCTCGGCGATCCGGCGCTCGCCTGTTCGCGCGCGCCGCGCTGCGCCTCGGACTATCAGGCGCGGGTCTCGGGGCCGCTTCTCGATCGAATCGACCTGCATGTGGACGTCCAGGCGGTGGCGGCGGCCGATCTCGTCCTGCCGCCGCCTTCGGAAGGCTCGGAGGCGGTGGGGCAGCGGGTCGCGCGGGCGCGTTCAGTCCAGACCCGACGCTACGAAGGGCAGGGCATAAGAACCAACGCCGAGGTGGACGGCGAACGGCTCGAGGCTGTGGCACGACCCGACGAGCCCGGCCGCCGACTCCTCGCCCAGGCCGCCGAAGCCATGCGCCTCTCGGCGCGCGGCTTCCACCGGGTGATGCGCGTGGCCCGCACCGTCGCCGACCTGGCCGGAAGCGAAGAGGTCCGCCGGGTCCACGTCGCCGAGGCCCTGAGCTACCGCCGGCAGGCGCCGCGGAATTGATTCCTTCGGTCCGGACCCGAAAGGCGCGCCGCTCGACCAAGTCTTCGCCTGCGGGAAATCCGGGCTGCCGGTTGCGGCCCGCCGCCCGCTTGGCTAGGGCGGGGCCCGTGCCCCTGTGGCGGAATTGGTAGACGCGCTCGACTCAAAATCGAGTTCCGCAAGGAGTGCCGGTTCGATTCCGGCCGGGGGCACCACTCGCTAGTCCGCGCTAGTTGACGATGTAGCCGAACAGCAGGCTGAAGCTCGAATTGGCGGCCATCGCGCCCTTGGGCCGGATGCGGATGCGGTTGACCGCCGGGTCCGCGCCCTGGGCGTTCGCCGTCGGCACATAGGTCCAGGTCGTGCCGCCATTGTTCGAGAAATCGACGTCGTCGGTGGTGCTGGCGAGGCTCGTGAAGGTGTAGGTCAGGCCCGAGGCGGTCGACCCGTCCTGGAACCGGATCGGGCCGCCGCTGGAACCCGAGATATTGCTGACATAGAGGGCCAGGTTCGTCGGCGTGCCGTCGAGGATGACGATGCTGTCGGCGGTCGTCGCGAAGCTGTTGGGATTGGCGATCGTCACCGTATAGGCGGCCCGCGCGCCCGGGATGAGCTTCGGGTTGGTCGTCCCGTTATAGGGGTCGGTGCTCGCCTGGCTCGATTTGACCATGGTCAGCGGCGCGGGCGTAATCACGCTGAAGCTCGCGCTGGCCGTGGGAGTCGTCGCGGTGCCGAACTTGGCCGAGACGCTGTTCGTGTAGGTGCCGGCGGTCGATGGCATCTGCACCGTGTAGATCAGCTTCGACGTCCCGCCGGCGGCGATCAGATAAGAGGAATCCTGGCGGCCGACGAAGGTCAGCGTCCCGGTGGCGTTGGCGGCCGGGACGCTGCTCGAATTGGCGGCGGTGACGTTGCTCGCGGCGTCGAGGGCGAGGAACTTCGCCCCCGTCGGAAGCACGTCGACGAATTGCGAGATCCGGCTCGAGTAGAGCGACGGGTTCGTCACCGTGATCGTATATTTGACCGTCGCAGCCGAGCCCGCGATCGCGCTCGTGATGTCCGACGTCTTGGTGATCGTGAAGGGGTTGGTGGCTCCCGGGAAGGTGATGTTGAAGAGGCTCGTCGAATCGTAATTGCCGGTATATTTGAGCGCGTTGCCCGAGGTCATCGTCGCGTAGGGTCGGGCCGTGGTCGAGGCTCCGGCGCACTGATATTCGAAATAATAGCGGATGGACGCATTATAGCCGTTGCCCGACTGCTTCTGGGTCTGCCGGAAGTAGATCTTGTTGAGCGTTCCGACCGCGATCGGCGCGATGTTGCTGCTTCGCACCTCGGTCCCGACCAGCCGGAAGCAGACGGCATCGAAGGTCTGCGCCCCGGAGGGCTGGAGGATGAACTCGTCGCCGACGTCGGTCCCGCCGAAATCATATTGGGCGTCGAAATAGATGGTCTGCCCGACCACCGCTCCGGGCCCAAGCGAGGAGGAGAGCAGATTGCCGCCGGCATTGGAGCTGATCGAGCTGATCGCGGCGAGGCCGACGGTCCGGGTGACCGTCGTCGTGCTCGAGGTGATCGAGACGGTCGAGGTCACGGTGGCGCTGCTGCAGCCATATTTGACGTACCAGTAGACGCCCGTGCTCTGGCCTGCGCCGAGCGAGCCGATCGACTGCGTCGCCGACTGGCCGAGCGCGAAATTGCCCGTGACCCCGCTGATCGTCGCGACGATATTGTTGACCGTCGTCGCGCCGCCGTTGGTGATGACTCCGCCGACATAGATGGCGCGCGGACCGGCGTTCGCGCAATTGTTGCTGTCGACCGGCATCGACTGGACGTCGGTCGTCGAATCGCCGGTGCGCAGCTGGAAGGACAGCTGCGCCTCGGCGCTCGAAGCGAAGCCGAGCATCGCGACCAGGAAGGCGACGAGGTAGAGGAGCCGGGTCATCGGCCGAGCCCGAGGCCTTGAAGGCTCAGCTGGTCGAACTTGAAACGCATGGTCACATAGGGTCCGCTGCGCGTGTGGCGGGCTTCCTCGAAGTCGCGGTCGTGGAAGCCGGCGATGTTCCAGCCGACCGACACCCAGCTATTCTCGAACGGGGTGAAGCCGAGGCTCGGCCCCGCCGACCAGGCGAAGGAGCGCCCGTCGAGGCCGCCGCGGACGGTTCCGGCGAATCCGACGTCGATCGTCTTCGAGAGGTCGAAGCGGAAATCCCCGCCGACCACGTTGCTCCACCCGCCAATGTCCTCGTCCCCGAACTTTTCCGATACGTAGCGGCTGCCCCAGAAGATCGAGATCTCCGAGCGGCCCGCGGCGTGTCCCCCGTCCGCTTCTGACGAGAAATTGATTGAAAGCGCGTTAACCATGCGCCTCGAGCGAGCGTCGCCGCTCAGCGTCAGCGGGATCCCGATCGGCCCCGGCTGGCCGGCGACCGCCCCGGTCACCCGGTCCTCGCGAAGCTCGAACTTGTCGAGCCAGGTCAGCCGGCTCCCGGCCGGCCGGTGCGCCCAGCTCATCTGGAGGTTGGTCGTCCTCGTCTCCGCGCCGCCGGCGCTCTTCGCGACGAACCAGTTGAGCGCTCCGCCGATCGCTTCGCCGTCGCCGATCTGCCGAAGCGCGGCGGCGGTGACTCCGTAGCGGTCGCCCTGGTCGCCGGCGCGATATTCGGCCCGGCCGGTGACGCTCCAGTCGCCGTTGCGGTAGGTGGCGCCGGCGGTGAGGGCGGTGAAATCCTCGGTCAGCGTGCCCGCCGAGCCGCCGATGAAGCCGCCGCTGGCCACCGGATGGAGCGGGTTGAGGACCCGCGCCGGATCGATCCCGCCGAGCGTCCTGTTGGCGTCGAGCGAAGCGTCGATCGACCAATGCTCGTCGAGCACCAGCGACTGGGAGAGGCCGAAGGCCGCGAAGCTGCGCGGGCCGTATTCGGCGATATCCTGGACATTGCCGCTGACCGCGATCCGCGCCCCGGCCCAGGGCTGGAGGTCGAAGCCGATCCGGGCGGTGCGGGTGTCGATCTTGTCGCCGTCGGCGATCTCGTAGGTGCCGATCAGGTTGACGTCGCGGGTCACCGCGTAGCGCGCGCTGAAGCGGTGGCGGGCCGGGAAGTCGATGCTCTCGGCCTGGCCGATCGGGATCTCGGTCTGGCCGTCGAGCTCGAGCTTGTTGTCGAGCAGGCGCTTGGTGGCGCCGAGCTGGAGGATGGTCGAGCGCGCGCTACGGCCGTCGGCGAGACGGTCGTCGGCGAGGGTCAGGCCGGCGCGCGCGGCGAAATCGGGCGTGCGATATTCGAGCAGGGTGCGGGCCGCGATCCGCCGCGCGTCGCTGCCGAGATAATCCTCGTCCCAGGCGCTGGCGGTGAGCGACCAGGCGTCGCCGAAGCGCGCGCGGGCGTCGAAGCCGAACTTGCGGGTGCCGTCCTCGGCGCCGCTGGTCTGGCCGAGGCCGAAGCCGGCTTCGCGCTCGCGGGCATAAGCGAGCAGATCGAGCTTCGAGCCGTGATGTTCGGCCTCGACCTGCCAGGCCGTCGCGGTACCGGCCTTGGCGCCGGCCGTTCCGCTCTTCGGATCACTGTCGCTGACCGCGATCTCGGCGCGAACCTCGGTCGTGGCGGACGGCCGGTAGCGTACGTCCGCGCCCGCCAGGCTGGTGCGCGCCTGGCTGCTCGAATCGCTGACGGCGGTGGCGGCGACCTGCAGCTTCTGGTCGCGGCTGTGCCAGCTCGCCCGGCCGCCGGCGTTCAGAGTGCGGCTGGCGATTCCGTCGACCTCATAGTCGGCGATGATGAATTGCGGATCGAGCGACGAGCTTCGGCTCAGGATCGGCTCCTTGAAGCGAAGCGTGCCGGCCGAATAGTCGATGTCGTAATCGACGTAGCGCGAGAGCAGCCGGCGCTCGACGATCTTGTCGGAGCGAAGCTGGTCGCGGACCTCGATCCACACCCGCTCGCTGTTGGCGAGGATGTCGCGGGCGCCGAGGGCATAGGGGCCGCTGAGGCCGTTGCCCTGGATCTCGTCATGGCCGTGGCGGTTGGGGCTGTCGGAGGCGAAGGCGAGGGCGGAAACCCGGTCGGAGCGATATTCCGCCTTCACGCCGTTGAAGGCGCGCACGTAGCGGGCGAGCTCGGGCTCGTCGATGCCGGTCTCATAGTCGCCGAACAGGGCATAGAATTGCGGCCGCTCGAGCTTGAGATAGAGCCGGCGCACCGACGCCGCGTCGAAGCGGCGCTCGGTCCGGTCGGCATAGACGGTGTAATAGGAATCGGGATCGATGACCCCGCCGAAGCGGCTCTCGTCCTCATGCTTGTCGCTGTCATAGGCGAGCGTCATCAGCCATTTGCCGCGCACCCGGCCCTTGGCGTAGAGGGCGAGCCGGCCGTCGGTGATGACCTTGTCGTCCGTCCGGCCGAGATCCTCGACCTTGCCCTGAAGCCGGTTGTAGCCGACCGTTCCTTCGGCGAGGCCGACGATCGTCCACGGCCGGTCGCCCGGATCGAGCCAGGCCTCGAGCCTCTGCTGCCGGGCGGCGTCGCCGTCGCGGAAATCGAAGCGCAGGCTGACGCTGCCCGAGGCGGTGGTCGGCTCGAGCTCGATATAGGCGATTCCTTCCTCGCCCAGGACCCGCCAGAACGGACGGGCACGCTCGAGGCCGGCGAGCTGGCGCGCCTGCTGGGCGTCGGCCTCGACTGCCGGATAATAAGGCGCCGGAACCTCGAAGCTGCCGGTGAGGCCGTGGCGGACCGGACGGCCGTCGCGGTCGGTCAGCCGCACGGCGAGGACCGGGCGGGTGACCCCGTCCGCGACCAGCACCGATTTGTCGCGCAGAAGCTCGGCGCGCATCGGGCTGGCGCCGTAATGGACGGTCCGATCGAGCGTCTGGGCGAGGCTGCCGTCGGCATTGCGCACCTCGGCGCGAAGCTCGGTCTGCCGGCCCTCGATCGGAATTCCGCGCCACAGGCTGACGGCGACCGTCCCGTCCGCATTCTTCCGGCTGCCTTCGAAGGCGACCGGATCGACCGGCCGGCCATCGGCGAGCAGCTTCACGGTCTGCCCGGGCAGATGCTTGATCGCGACCCGGACGATCGGGGCGCGCGGATTGTGATCGGCCTCCGGGAAGAGCCAGGCGATTCCGGGCTCCTGGCCGGCGAGCCAGTCGCGCTCGGCGCCGGCCGCGACGGGATCGCTGACCGGGGCGGGGCGCGGCGCGGTCTTCGCGGCGCGACCCGCACGGGCGGGCGCTTCGACGAGCTTGAAATCGATCCGCTCGAGGGCGCCGCCACGGCCTTCGACGAAGCGCGAGAAGGCGCGGCCCGCCGAGCGTGTGTTGGCGGCGCATTCGGCCACCGCCCGGTCGAGCGGAAGGGTCATGTCGTCGAGCTGGACGACGTGGGTGCCTGGCCGGACCCCTTCGAAATGATAGCGGCCGTCGCGGTCGCTGACGGCGTAGCTGCCGTCCTCGAGCATGATCCGAACGCCGCCGACTCCGGGCGCGGTCTTCGGATCGGGCGTGCAGCCGCCGTCGGTCACCCGCCCGATGATCGTCATCCGTCCCGCGATCCCGTCGCGCTGGATCCGGACGGTCGCGTCGGCGATGTTGCTGGTCAGGCCGCCGTCCCCGGCCGCCTCGACCCGGTTGACCGCGTCGCCCGCCGCCGCTCCGGGCCGGACTTCGGCGGCGTAGCTGATTCGCCGGCTCTCGCCCGGCGCGAGGCCGGGCTGGTCGACCGTGAAGCTGGAGCCGTCGCCGCCGATCTGCGCCGCGGCGGCCTGGCCGTCGACCCGAACGCTTCCGGCGCGCAGGCGCAGGCCCTCCGTCAGCCGGTCGGTGACATGCACGGTCCCGGTCGGGAGCCGAGGATCGGCATTGCGGATCGCGACCGTGAACAGGACAGCTTCTCCCGGCGCGGCGGTGGCCCGCGAAGCCTGCTTCGTCAGCTGGATCGGGGCGCGGGGGGCGTCGAGTGGGATGCTGATCCGGACCGGCTCGGGGCCGGCCAGGGCGAAGGCATTGCCGAAGGAGGCGGCGACGATGGTGAAGGGACGGCCTCCGGGCGTACGAAGGCCCGCCATGTCGGCGGGCGAGCGGACCGAAGGCGCGCTGTAGCCCTGCGGCGGTTCGACCCGGAGGCGGTAGGACCCGGGCCTTGCCAGCGGGAAGCGATAGAGGCCGGGCGAGAAATTGTAGACCGTGCCGCTGCTGTCGGTGACGCTTCCGCCGCTGACGACCGTGCTCGGATAAACCGAGCTTCCGTCGTCGCCGAACACCTTGGCGGGCTGGCCGGTGCTATTGTCGATCAGGGTCACCCGCGCGCCGCTGAGGACGTGCCCGTCGAAGCTGTCGAAGACGTAGCCGAACGGATCGGCGAGCACGTTCAAGGTCGCGCTCGCCGTCGTGGTGCGATGATCGGCGCTGAGGCTCTCGACCGTGACCCGGTCGCCCGGATCGACGCTGAGCCGGCAGTCGCCGGCGGCGAGGGCGGGCGGGATCTGGACGGTCTGGATGAAGCCCGCGAAGCGCCCGCTGTCCGCCGCGGTCTCGCTGACGAGGAGAGTCTCGCTATCGCCGCTCTGGGCGCGGATATTGACCTCGATCGTCTCGATCGCGGCGGAGTCGCGGTTGCGCGCCGGATCGTCGATCGCGAAGAAGAAGGGCTCGCCGGGATTGATCGAGTCGACCGCCAGAAGCGAGGCGGGGCTGAGCGACTGGCCCGACCAGGCGGCGGCGAGGGCAACGGGGCTGCCGCCGGCGCCGCATTTGGAGGCGCTGACGGGCAGCGAGACGGTCGCCGAATTGGAGGCGAAGCGGTAAAGGGTGAGCGAGAGCGGCTGAGGGTCCGGAGCGACGCTGAGGTCGACCCGGTTCGAGGCCTGGCTGGCGCGGCCGCCGGGAACGTCCCACTCGATCGTCGCGACATTGGAAATGGTACGATGAGACAGCACGCCCGCGGCGAGCGCGGGCGCGGCGACGGCGCTCCAGAGCGCCGTCAGGAGGGCGAGCAGAAGCGCCCCCGGAAGCGGAGTTGACCGTCCCATCGCGAAGGAGGGGAGGGGGCGCCGTGTCATGGACACGCTGCCCGCCTCCCCCTGTCCGATCAGTTCACCGTCACCCGGAAGACGAGCGTCCGGGTCACGCCGGCGCCGATGTCGCTCAGCGTTCCGCTGACGATGCCGGAGGCGTAGGAGCCCCCGGCGGCGCCGTCGGCGTTGCAGACGCTTCCGGTCACGGTCCCGTTCACCAGGATGCCGAAGCCGGAATCGTAGGTCGTCGTCGCGGGCAGCTGATCCGAAACGCTGATTCCGGTGGCGGTGGCGCTTCCCGACGCGTTGGCGACGGAGATGCAATATTCCACCACCGCGCCCGGGATCATCTTCGGGTTGGTCGTGCCGTTGAACGGATCGCTGACGACCCGGCTGGTCTTGGTCGCGGTAAGCGACGCCGCGAGGATGGTATAATCGTCGTCGGCGAAGTGGATTCCGTCACGCGCGGTGTTGCCGTTGGCATTGGTGTCGGCGAACACCGTGTCGACCGTGTTGTTCACGTTGGCGGTGTTGGTCTGGGTCACCGTGGCGCCCAGCGAGCTGGCCGCCGTCGCTTCCGCGGCGGTGGCCGTGAGCCGGACTCCGGCGACGTCGCCGGTCGAACGTCCCAGCGGGATGTTTGCGACGACGAAGACGGTCTTGCTGGTGTCGGCGGCGACCTGGTCGAGATAGGTGATCTCGACGTCGGTGCCCGGGGTGTAGTCCCCGCTGGCGTTGGTATCGGCATACATCTTGACGCCGGTGACGTCGAAATTGTCGGTCCCGCCATGCGCCGCGCTGCCCGGCTGGGTCACGGCGAGCGCGAAATCGAGCGGAGCGTTGGAGGCGTTGGTGACGCTGAACGTGGTGACGGCGGCCGACTGGCCCGGCGATACGCTGGTCGTCGTTGTGCCCACCTCGGACACCGTCAGGTTGACCTTGCGGTCGACCGTGAAGGTATCGCTGGCGCTCACCTGGTTCTGATCGACACCGCCGACCTTGTAGTCGAGGGTGACGGTGTTGAGTACGGAGGTTCCGGCGGTCGTCCCGGCCGCGAAGGCGGGGGAAGCCGCAACGCCCGAGACCGCCAGCAGGCTGGCGGACGCGAGCAATCGCACTGTCCTGGTCATGGTCTGGTCCAATCATCTTCCATGGGCGCCGAATTCCCCCCCGCCGGCGCCCGGATGCGGGTTACGAAAACTATTTGACGACGCCCCGGAAGCTGAGCTCCCCGCCGCTCCCGGCGGCGATCGGCCGGCCGAACGACCAGCGTATGTGGGTGACGTCGGCCGCGACGGCGGGGCGGCTGGTGCCGTCCGCCTGAACGACCTTGAGGGTCGCGAGCGGCCCCCAGCTCTTGCCGCCGTCCACGGAGACGACGGCGGTCGAATCTTCGCTTCCGGCGAAGGCGATCGAGGCTGGAATGGGATCAGTGAGAGTGAAGCCGGTCGCCGGCTGCGAGCCGCCGTTGCGGTAGCTCAGCACGAAGACGAGCTTGTCGCCCGGAACGACCACGCCCGGCGCCTCGAGAACGGTGACGGCCTTGCCGTCGGGGCCGTTCTTGACCTTCTCGACGAGCACCTTGCTCGAAAGCGAGACGTCGTTCGCGGCATAGGCCGTGACCGGGGCGAGGAGGGCGATAAGAGCGAGCCAGATCTTCATCTCTCGGGTCCTTTTCAGTCGATCTTGACTTGGAACGTGATGGTCTTGGTGGTGCCGGCGGCGACGGTGCCGAGGCCGACGGAAATGCCGGTGCCGGTGAACTGGCCGGAATCCGCGTCGGCGGCGTCGGTGAGAGCGCCGCCGTCGAGGGTGATCGAGCCGGCCCTGTAGGTCGTGCCCGCCGGAACGGCGTCGGCGACCCGAAGGTTGGCGAGGCTTCCGCTTCCGCTCACCTGCGTCTGGAGCGTATAGGTGATGGTCGAGCCGGGGCTGTTGGTGCTTCCGCCGAACGGGTCGACGACGGTCGCGCTCTTCACGAACGCGACGGTCGCCTTGGCGACGCGATAATAGCCGTCATCCTCGGCATCGGCGCCGGTCGCGCCGACGACGGCGTCGCCGCCGCCCTCGCCGAGGCCGGCGAAGCTGGTGCCTGGCGTGCCGGAACCGGTCTTGGCCACCGCCGTCAGGTCGATCCGGCCGCGATGGCCGTCGCCGGCCGAGGCGGGGATCGAGGAGAGGACGAAGACCGTCAGGCTCTCGTCGGCGGCGAGCTGCGGGTCGTTCGATCCGGCGACGTAGACGGTGTCGATTCCGGCGTCGAAAGCGCCGTTGCCGTTGCTGTCGAGGACGACCGAGCCGACGGTAGGGTCGAAATCGTCGCCGCCGCCATTGGCGACCGTTCCAAGTGTGAAGGCTTCGGGTCCGTTGCCGCCGTTGGTCAGGGTGTATTTCAGCACCTGGCCGCTGCTTCCGGCGGACGTTCCCACGTCGGCGGGGTCGGCCCAGGCGACGGTGACGTCGAGAAGCTCGTCGACCTTGAGGGTGACGGTGTTCGAATCGACGGTCGCATCGCCGCCGGTCGGAAGGTCGTAGGTGGCGGTGGCGACGTTGGAGATGTTGGTGCCGGCGGGCGTGCCGGCGGCGAGCGCCGGGGTCGCGAACGCACCCGCGGACGCGGCCAGAGCCGTCCAAGCTACCTTTTTTGCGAACGCCGATGATTTGGCGCCCGTAGCCTGATAACGCATTGAAGCTCCCCCACGAGCCCGGTTGAGGCCGGCTAATGCGGGGTGAGCGGCTAAGAATTAGTTAACGGCCCATTAGCCAGGGCGATTAAGCAGGTTCCGAAGGGTGGCGTCAGGAAAGATGAACAAGCAGGTTGAGCCGAAAGCGCCGGTCGGGGGGCTCGACGTGCATCTCGAATCGGAAGCGATCGCTTTCCGCCGCGACCGGCTGCTGGCGGCGCTGACCCTGATCGCCGGCTCGGGCCTCGCTCTGGCGCTCCCCTTCGCCCTTCGCGCCGGCGCCGAATTCTTCCTCCCGGTCACCGCCGCGCTCGTCGTCGCCATCGCCCTCGTGCCGATGCTGGAGTGGCTCGAGCGCCGCCGGGTGCCCTCGACGCTCGCCGCCTTCACCTGCGTGCTCCTGTTCATTGCCGCCGCCAACGTCGCGGTGGCCTCGATCGTGCTTCCGGCGGCGGAGTGGGTCCGGCTCCTGCCGGAACGGATCGGGCGGGTCCGGGACACGCTGGCGCCGCTGATGCAGGTCTATTCGAACCTCGACCGCTTCATCAACGACATCGTCGACGAATTCGGCACCCGCGCCAGCAACCAGCGCACCGTGCAGCTCGAGACTCCCAACTCGCTGCTCGACATCATCGCCGCCTCGGCCCCGCACGCCGCGATCCAGATGTTCTTCGCCCTGCTGGTGATCTTCTTCTTCCTCGCCGGCTGGAGCCGGATGCGCCGGCGGACGATCACGGCGCGGAGCAGCTTCGACGGGGCGATGACGACGGCGCGGGCGATCCAGCAGGTGGTCGACGCCACCTCCACCTATCTCGGGACGATCACCCTCGTGAACGTCGCCATGGGCCTCACCGTCTCGCTGATCCTCTATTTGCTCGACATGCCGACGCCCCTGATGTGGGGCGGCATCGTCGCGGTGCTCAACTACATACCCTATCTGGGGCCGATCGCCTCGGCGCTCCTGCTCGCTTTGGGCGGGCTGATGGCGTTCGTCGACCCCTGGTACGCCTTCCTTCCGGCCCTGTGCTTCGTCGGAGTCCATCTGCTCGAGGCGAATCTAATCACGCCCTTCTTCGTCGGCCGGCGCCTGACCATCAATCCGCTCCTGATCCTCGTCGCCCTGAGCTTCTGGGCGTGGGTGTGGGGGACGACGGGCGCGCTCCTGGCCGTGCCCCTGCTCATCATCTCAAAGACCGTGCTCGACGCCGCCGGCAAGCCGGACATCGCCGGCTTCCTGTTCGAGGAGGGAACGCTCACCTCCGCCCATCACGACGAGCCCGACGAGCCCGAACGGGTCGCCGCTGCAAAGGCCTAGCCTCGCTTGACAGGCCGGGGGGCAGCGCATAGTTCGCCGGCTCCCACGCGGGTGTAGCTCAGTTGGTTAGAGCGCCGGCCTGTCACGCCGGAGGTCGCGGGTTCGAGCCCCGTCACTCGCGCCATTTCCCAATCTCCATCCACCTGAGCAGCGGCTTCAGCGGCAGGATCCAGACGAGTCCCGCTGCGATGAAGAAGAGCGCTTTGAGCGGCCAAGGGAGGGCGGGCAGCTTCCCCGCGAGCGTGGCGACGATCGCCGCCCACGCCGCGATCAGCAGCAGGATGAGCAGTATCCCCGCCGGCTTGCGCCACGTCGGCTGAGGAGGCTTCACCGGCAGTCGATCCACTCGCGCGGGGTGGCGATGGCGTCAAGCGGTACGTCCCAGGGGTCGGCCGGGATGGGATCGTCGCGGATCTGCTCCTCCCAGGCGAGGCCGATGCTGAACACACCGCCGCCTTCGCGCAGGTGGGCGAGGGCTCGGTCGTAATGGCCCTTGCCGTGGCCGATTCGGGTGCCGCTTCGGTCGGCGGCGACGAGGGGGACGAGGACGACGTCCGGTGCCAGCGCTTCCGCCTCGGCGGACGGCTGGAGCACGCCCCACGGGCTCGGCTCGACCGCCGGAGCCTCGCGGAACAGCATCCGGGCGTCGCGGTCGAAGAACCAGGGGAGGGCCGCGCGTTGGCCGTCCCCGAGCCTCTCGAGGATCGGATAGGGGCTGATCTCGTCCCTGAGCGGATGATAGCCCGCGACGATGCGGGCGGTGAGGAGGTGGGGAAGAACGCGCTCGGCAAGCCTGGTCTCAAGCTCGGCGCGGACCTCTGAAGCGAGCGAGCGCGCGAAGGCGCGGCGGCGCTCGAGCGCCTCGGCGCGCAATTCGGCCTTGCCGGAAGGGGAGGGTGACGGGACCGCCATGGCCGTTTGCTGGAATATCCTCTGACGCCAGAACGTCAGGTGGGGACCATATGTGCCGGACCAGGATCCGACCAGGGACAGCCCCCCAGGATGTCTTATCGCCTCAGGGATGTTCAGTAGCTCGTACCGAGCAGTACCCGTCAGAGCCCTATTTAGGAAGCCCGGGCGCTCCGCTCAAGCCGTTCCGCCAGCGCCTCGACCCGTCCGGCGAGGCGTTCGAGCGCTTCCGCGAGCGCCGGATCGGGCTCGGCCCGCGGCGCGGGAGGCTGACCGGAGCGGTGATCCTTGACCTCGTCGGCAAGCAGGAGCGCGGCGAACAGCAGCTGGCGCGACTCGCTGAGGCTGCCCAAAGCCGCGGCGGCGTCCTGCGCCTTGCCGTCGACGATCGCAGCGACCGAGCGCAGATGCTCCTCCTCGCCATCCCGGCAGGCGACCGAATAGCGACGGGCGGCGATCTCGACCTCGATCGCGGCCATCAGCTCGCCTCCGCCGTGGAAATCAGCCCGTCGAGCTGGGTGAGGGCCTCGCGAACGCGGCCACGCAACGCCTCATGGGCCTCGCGAAGCGCGCCGTCGGCGGCAGGAGCAGGCGCGGCGAGCTCGCCCGCCACGCTGTCGATACGTGCCAGCGCCCGCTCGAGGCGGCCGATGGCCTGTTCCACCCTGTCTTGCCCCATCGGCGCTGCATAGCATGGCCCCGGCGCATTTGAAAACAGCCGCGCTGCGGTTGACGGGCTCGCCCCCGCCGATAAAGGGACGCACGACCGGAGGGTCTTTCCGACTCTCCTCCCGCGCCCGCCGGGCGCCCCGCTGGGAAAGTGCATGGCCCTCGATCCGAGACTGCTCGCCAACGCCATTCGTGCGCTGTCGATGGACGCCGTGCAGGCGGCCAATTCGGGCCATCCCGGAATGCCGATGGGAATGGCCGACGTCGCTACAATCCTCTTCACCGAATATCTGAAGCACGATCCCGCCGACCCCGCCTGGCACGACCGCGACCGTTTCGTCCTCTCGGCCGGCCACGGCTCGATGCTGATCTATTCGCTCCTCTATCTGACCGGCTATGCCAACCCGACGATCGAGGAGATCGCCAATTTCCGCCAGCTCGGCAGCCCCTGCGCCGGCCATCCGGAGAATTTCATGCTGGCCGGAGTCGAGGCGACGACCGGCCCTCTCGGCCAGGGCCTGGCGATGGCGGTGGGGATGGCGGTCGCCGAGCGGCACCTCAACGCCGTGTTCGGCGACGATCTGGTCGACCACAGGACCTGGGTGATCGCCGGCGACGGCTGCCTGATGGAGGGCATCAACCACGAGGCGGTCGGCTTGGCCGGGCATCTCGGGCTTGGCCGCCTCAACGTCTTCTGGGACGACAATCATATCACCATCGACGGCGACACAAACCTGTCGCGCTCGGAGGATACGATCGGCCGCTATCGGGCGAGCGGCTGGCATGTCGTCGAGTGCGACGGGCACGATTTCGCCGACATCCGGCGGGCAATCGACGAGGCGCTGGCCGATCCGCGCCCATCGCTGATCGCCTGCCGGACGATCATCGGCTGGGGCGCGCCCAACAAGCAGGGCACGGCCGCCACGCACGGCTCGGCGCTCGGCCCTGAGGAAGTGGCGGCGGCGAGGAAGCAGCTCCTCTGGGACAGCGAGCCGTTCGACATTCCCGAGCCGATCCTTTCTGCCTGGCGGGAGGCCGGCGGAAGGGGCCGAAGCGCTCACGAGGCGTGGCGCGCCCAGCTCGCGGCGAGTCCGGAGCGGGACGAGTTCGTCCGGCGAATGGAGGGACGGCTGGTGGGGGATGCGGGCTTGGGGGCCTGGCTCGACAGCCTGGCGGCGAGCCCGCAGAAGGTTGCTACCCGCAAGGCCTCGGAGCTCGCGCTCGAAGCGATCAACGCCGCGATCCCCGACACGATCGGCGGCTCGGCGGACCTGACAGGTTCAAACAACACCAAAACAAAGTCACAGAAGGCTCTGACGAAAGAGGATTATTCCGGTCGCTATATCTATTTCGGGATCCGCGAGTTCGGAATGGCGGCCGCGCTCAACGGAATGGCGCTTCACGGCGGAATCGTCCCTTACGGGGGGACTTTCCTGGTCTTCTCCGATTATTGCCGGCCCGCCATCCGGCTCTCGGCGCTTCAGGGCATCCGGGTCGTCTACGTGATGACCCACGATTCGATCGGCCTCGGCGAGGACGGGCCGACGCACCAGCCGGTCGAGCATCTGATGAGCCTGAGGATGATCCCCAACCTCGCGGTCTTCCGGCCCGCCGATGCGGTCGAGACGGCCGAATGCTGGGCTCTGGCGCTGGAGCGGTCCGACGCGCCGTCGCTGCTCGCTCTGACCCGCCAGAACTTGCCGCAGCTGCGCCTCGAGCGGAGCGACAATCTCTGCGCCCGCGGCGCCTACCGGCTTCGCGCCGCCGGCGCGGCGCGCCGGGTCGTCCTGCTCGCGACGGGTTCGGAGGTCGAGCTCGCCCTTGCCGTCGCCGACGCGCTGGAGGGGCAGGGGATCGGCGCCGACGTCGTCTCCATGCCCTGCTGGTCGCTGTTCGACGCCCAGGACGAGGCCTATCGCGCCGACCTGCTCGCGCCGGGCGCGCTCAGGGTCTCGATCGAGGCTGGCGTCACCCTGGGCTGGGAGCGCTATACCGGTCTCGACGGGCTCCGCTTCGGCCTCGACCGGTTCGGCGCCTCGGCGCCGGCCGAGGATCTGTTCAGGCGCTTCGGCTTCACCGCCGAAGCGATCGCGCCGCTTATCGCGGCGGCCCTCGAATCCCAAGGAGATGAATGACATGGCGACGAGAGTTGCGATCAACGGTTTCGGGCGGATCGGCCGCCTGGTGGCCCGGGCCCTGCTCCAGAAGGCCGACAGCGGCCTCGAGCTGGTCTCGATCAACGACCTCGCCGACGCCGAATCCAACGCCTTGCTGTTCAAGCGCGATTCCGTCCACGGCGCCTATCCCGGCGAGGTTCGGGCCGACGGCAACGATCTGATCATCGACGGCCGCCGGATCCACGTCACCGCGGAGCGCGATCCGGGCAAGCTTCCGCACGGCGCCAACGGCATCGACCTCGTTCTCGAATGCACCGGCTTCTTCACGGACCGCGAGAAAGCCGGAGCGCATCTCACTGCCGGAGCAAGGAAAGTCCTGATCTCCGCGCCCGCAAAGGGGGTCGACCTCACCGTCGTCTACGGAGTCAATCACGACCGCCTCGAAGCCGGGCACACGATCGTCTCCAACGCCTCGTGCACGACCAATTGCCTGGCGCCGGTCGCCAAGGTGCTCAACGACACGATCGGAATCGAGCGCGGGCTGATGACCACCGTCCACGCTTACACCAACGACCAGAAGATCCTCGACCAGATCCACTCCGACAAGCGCCGGGCGCGGGCCGCGGCCATGTCGATCATCCCGACCACGACCGGCGCCGCCCGCGCCGTCGGCGAGGTTCTGCCCGAGCTCAAGGGCAAGCTCGACGGATCGGCGATCCGGGTGCCGACGCCCAATGTCAGCCTGGTCGACCTCACCTTCACCCCGAAGCGCGACACCAGCCTCGAGGAGGTCAATTCCGCCCTCAAGGCCGCCGCGGACAGCGGGCCTCTCGCCGGAATCCTCGACTATAGCGACGAGCCTCTGGTCTCGATCGACTACAACCACAATCCCGCCAGCTCGACCGTCGACAGCCTCGAGACCGCGGTGCTCGAGGGCAAGCTCGTCCGGGTCGTCTCCTGGTACGACAATGAATGGGGCTTCTCGAACCGGATGGTCGACACGGCCGGCGCGATGGCGAGGCTGTGACCATCACCGTCATCCCGGCGAAAGCCGGGACCCAAGAGCACGGACGTTCTCGACCCATTCTCGAAGCCAGGCGTTCATGGGTCCCGGCTTTCGCCGGGATGACGATGGCGTCATGACGTCATTTCACACACTCGACGATCTGGGGGATGTGACCGGCAAGCGCGCGCTGGTGCGGGTCGATCTCAACGTTCCGATGGCGGACGGCGCGGTGACCGACGACACCCGGCTTCGCGCCACGCTTCCGACCGTCACCGAGCTCGCCGACAAGGGCGCGATCGTCCTCCTGCTCGCCCATTTCGGGCGTCCGAAGGTCCCGAGCCCCGATTTCTCGCTCTCCCGGGTGACCCGGCCGTACGAGACCGTCCTCGGCCGCCCGGTCCGTTACGTCGACTGGGAGGTCGCCGAGGAGAATGTCGCAATGCTTCGGCCGGGCGACGTCGCCATCCTCGAAAATACGCGCTTCTTCGGCGGCGAGGAGAAGAACGACCCCGCCGTCGCCCAGCGCTTTGCGCGCCTCGGCGATTTCTACGTCAACGACGCCTTCTCCGCCGCTCACCGCGCCCACGCCTCCACCGAGGGGATCGCGCATCTGCTCCCGGCCTATGCCGGGCGGGCGATGGAGGCGGAGCTCAAGGCGCTTCAGAAGGCGCTGGGCGAGCCCGAGCGGCCGGTCGCGGCCGTCGTCGGCGGCGCCAAGGTCTCGACCAAGCTCGAGGTTCTGCGCCACCTGGTGGCGAAGGTTGACCATCTCATCATCGGCGGCGGAATGGCCAACACCTTCCTCGCCGCCCGGGGAGTCGATGTCGGCAACTCGCTCTGCGAGCACGATCTTACCGGAACGGCGCTCGAGATACTCGAAGCGGCGGAGCGGGCGAATTGCACCGTGCATCTTCCCTACGACGTCGTCGTGGCGAAGGAGTTCGCCGCCAACCCGGCGTCCCTCAGGACCTGCAACGTCCACGAGGTGGCGGCGGACGAGATGATCCTCGACATCGGCCCCGCCGCGGTCGAGGCGCTGGCCGACGTCCTCAAGACCTGCCGAACCCTGGTCTGGAACGGGCCTCTGGGGGCCTTCGAGACCCCGCCGTTCGACGCCGCCACCGTCCAGCTCGCCCGGACCGCGGCGGCGCTCACCCAGTCCGGCCAGCTCGTCTCGGTCGCCGGCGGCGGCGATACGGTAGCCGCGCTCAACCAGGCGGGCGTGGCGGACGGCTTCACCTTCGTCTCGACCGCGGGCGGCGCCTTCCTCGAATGGATGGAGGGCAAGCAATTGCCGGGGGTGAAGGCGCTGGAGCGGGGATGATCCGGCTCGCCGCGATCGACCATGTCGTCTTCCGGGTCGCCGATCTCGACGCTTCGCTGCGTTTCTACACCGAGGTGCTCGGAGCGACGGTCGAGAAGGTGCAGGCCGAGATCGGCCTCTGGCAGCTTCGCGCCGGCAGCTCGCTGATCGACCTGGTGCCGCTCGACGGCCGGCTCGGAGCGCTCGGCGGCGCGGGGCCGGGGCGGGAAGGCCGAAACGTCGATCATGTCTGCTTCCGAGTGCTGCCGTGGGACGAGCCGGCGATCCTCGCCCATCTCGCCGGCTTCGGGATCGAGGCCGAGGTGGAGCAGCGCTACGGGGCGGAGGGCGACGGACCTTCGATCTACCTCACCGATCCCGACGGCAACGGCCTCGAGCTGAAGGGCCCGCCGGCGGCCTCGGCCCTCGACACGGCCGCGCCCTTGCCCTAGGGGCGCCGGGCTTTCGTCATTTCGCTCGGGCTCGCGAGACCCGGCGGGCGCGGCCGGCTCTGCCGATCCGTGTTCCATGGCGTGAGGCGCGAGGACGTAGCTCAACGGTAGAGCGTCCGGGCCGCGAGTCCGGAAGGTCGCCGGTTCGAATCCGGTCGTCTTCACCTGCTTGGATAGCTCAAACGGGTAGAGCAACAGACTGATAATCTGTGTGTCGCGGGTTCGAATCCCGCTCCAAATGCCCTGCAAAGGCACCTTCGAAACGGGGAGGCCGGCGGGGCGACCAGGCGGAAGGGTAGAGCGCGACGGCTTCGGCCGGAGTGCGAAACCCGAAGCCACCGAAGCACCGGCTTTGCGCCGGCGAGGATACCGCGCCGGACAAAGGCGTACGGCGCGGCTCCCAGGGCGAGGCTGAGGCTTCGTCGCTGCGGCCGCCGCCAAGCGCCCGGACCGACGCCTCAATCGCCGGACCGCCGAGGCAACGGGGATCGCCCTCCGGCCGACCTAACCGGTCCCCTTTATTCGTTGCAGACGCGCAACAGCCTTGCCGCCATTTTAACGATATCCGGAATCGCCCTTTACCGCCACGGGCAAAGCGCCTAGCCGCCCCGGCCCTTTGTCCGGCAATCGGGCCGGCAAGGCGAAGAGAGGAGGACCGGCGATGCTCCGCAAGGAAGATGCGCGAGCTGATCAACCGAGTGGTCGAGGCGGAGAAGGTCGCCCAGGCGAACCTCATCCGGCGCCGCGAGGAGACGGCCGCGACCCGGTCGCTGCTCAACACCGCCAAGCTGATGGAGGACAATCCGACCCTCCTGAGGCTCAAGGAGCTGGAGGCGCTCGAGCGCGTGACCGAGAAGATCGGCCGGATCGACGTCCACGCCAGCTCCGGCGAGGGCCTGCACGCGGTGGTCGACAAGCTGGTGACGCTCCGTCCCCGCGACTGAAACTGGAGGGGCGGCTGGAAACGGCCGCCCCTTTTTTCGGAGTCTTTACCATCGCCGAGGCGGATACACGCGCCTTCGAGCCGGCCAGCGGCGGAGGCGAAGTTCATGAAGTTCATGGTGTCACCGATTTTCTTGTAACCTTCCAAACGAAGATCCTTCAACGGCTGGCTTCCGCCACCGTCGACGCCTGATTCGCGCTCCGTCTGGGTCGCTCCGGCCATCCTTGGAACATAGCAGGAACAACAGCGTCCGACAAGGCGCTCGCTTCGATATCCACCCCCGGATTTCTTCCGATCCTATGCTATGCCGGTCCCTGTCCATAGGCGTGGGGCATGTAGTCGACGCGCATTTGAACCCCGCCCGTCGCTGCGATAGGGCGCTCGGCGAGACTCGAATCACAGGACACGGACAAATGAATGAAGCGGAGATGCGGGCCCGGATGGAGACTGGGGAGGGTTTCATCGCGGCGCTCGATCAGAGCGGCGGATCAACGCCCAAGGCGCTCAAGGGTTATGGCATCGAGGAAGGCGCCTGGTCGAGCGACGAGGAGATGTTCGGTCTCATCCATCAGATGCGCTCGAGGATCATCAGCGCGCCCTCGTTCGGCTCCGGCAAGGTGATCGGGGCTATCCTGTTCGAGCGGACGATGGACGGCGACATCGACGGGCGGCCGGTGCCGGAAGTGCTCAGGAGCCGGGGCGTGGTGCCGTTCATCAAGATCGACAAGGGGCTGGAGGCCGAGGCGAACGGAGTCCAGCTGATGAAGCCGATGCCCGGGCTCGACTCGCTGCTGAGCCGCGCCAAAGGGCTGGGCGTGTTCGGTACCAAGGAGCGCTCCGTCATCAACCTCGCCAATCGAGCGGGTATAGCCACGATCGTCGCCCAGCAGTTCGAGGTCGCCCGCCAGGTGCTCGCGGCGGGGCTGGTGCCGATCCTGGAGCCCGAAGTGAACATAAAGAGCCCCGAGCGGGGCGAGGCGGACCGGATTCTTCTCGACGAGCTCCTCAAGGGGCTCGACTCGCTTCCGGGCGACGACAAGGTGATGCTCAAGCTCAGCATCCCGGCCGAGGCGGGGCTGTTCGACCCGCTTGTCGAGCATCCGCGCGTGCTTCGGGTGGTGGCGCTGTCGGGGGGCTACAGCCGGCCCGAGGCCTGCGCCGAGCTGGCGAAGAATCGCGGCATGATCGCCAGCTTCAGCCGGGCCCTGCTCGAGGATCTTCGCCACGGCATGAGCGACGAGGAGTTCGACGGCTCGCTGGGCGCGGCGATCGACGACATCCACCGCGCCTCCACCGCGAAGACGCCGGCGACGGCCGGGGCCTGAGACGCGACGCTTCCTCGCCCGGCAGTTCGGCCGTCCCTCGGGGCTGATCGGGCGCTTCCTGATCGCGCCCTGGCTCGATCGGATCAGCCGCGAGATGAACGCGCTCGCTCTGGCCGCGCTGAGGCTGGAGCGGGACGATTGGGTGCTCGAGATCGGGTTCGGCGGCGGCGGGCTGCTCGCCTCGCTCCTCGCCGGCACGCGGCGCGAGGTGTTCGGCGCCGACCTTTCGGAAGCGGCGATCAGGCGGGCCCGACGCCGATTCGCCCGCGAGGTGCGCCGGGGGCGGCTTCACCTCTATCGCGCCTCGGCCGAAGATCTGCCGCTGCCCGAGGCTTCGGTGGCCAAGGCGGTGAGCGTCAACAGCCTCTATTTCTGGCCCGATCCGGCCGCGGCCATGGCCGAGCTTGCCCGGGTGGTGGCGCCGGGCGGGCGGCTGGTCCTGTGCTTCGAGCCCGCCGAGGAGCTTCGCAAATGGGCGGGGCATCGCTACGGCTTCCGGCTGTTCGAGGCCGGCGAGGTCCGCGCCCTGATGGAAGGCGCCGGCTTCGGCCTTATCGTCGAAAGCTGGGGGGAAGGGCGCAAGCCGGCGCGCTTTTGCTGCTTGAGCGGCGAGCGGGTTGATGCGAACGGCTGAGCCGATGGATGTCGAACTCGATCCCGACTTCGCCGAGCTGTTCGAGCCGACCCAGCGGCCGGCCTGCCAGCTCTACCTCGTCTCGCCGCTCGAGGTGGGGGGCGACTTTCCGGAGCGGCTCGAAGCGGCGCTCCGCGGCGGGCCGGTCGCGGCCTTCCAGTTCCGGGTGAAGGGGCTCGACCAGCACGAGGCGGCGAAGCTGGCCGAGCCGCTCCAGGCCCTCTGCCGGGCGCATGAGGTCGCCTTTATCGTCAACGACGACATGGGGCTTGCGAAGCGGCTCGGCGCGGACGGAGTCCATCTCGGGCAGGGCGACGGCGATCCGCGCGAGGCGAGGGCGCTGCTCGGCCCGGCGGCGCAGATCGGCGTGACCTGCCACGACAGCCGCCACCTCGCCATGGACGCGGGTGAGGCGGGGGCCGACTATGTCGCCTTCGGCGCCTTCTTCCCGACGACGACGAAGGAGACGGCGCATCGGCCCGACCCGTCCATCCTCTCCTGGTGGTCGCGGCTGTTCGAGATACCTTGCGTGGCGATCGGCGGGATCACGCCGGCGAACGGTCGGGCGCTGGTCGAGGCGGGCGCGGATTTCCTGGCGGTGTGCAGCGCGGTGTGGGGGCATGAGAAGGGGCCTGGGGCGGCGGTCGCCGAGTTCCAGGGGATATTGGGCCGCTAGCTTCCCGGCGAAGGCCGGGACCCAGTTCACGCGCCTGAGCCTCTGGGCCCCGGCCTTCGCCGGGGAACGGCCTAGCGCAAAGCCTGGCGGACCATGGCTTTCAGGGTCTGCGCGTCGTGGATGGCGTGGCCGTGTATGTCGTTGTTGAAATAGCACCAGACGTCGCGGCCGCTCCGGGCCTGGTCGACGATCCAGTCGGTCCAGCCGAGCAGCGCCTCGTCGGTGTAGCGGCCGACATATTTGCCGCTCGCGCCGTGGAAGCGGACATAGGCGATCGGGCCGGCCGCCCAGCGCGGAGTCGCCAGGCCCGGCATGTCGTGGCCGCAGAAGGAGACGCCCCGGCTGTCGAGCAGGTCCTGAACCTCCTTGGTCATCCAGCTCTTCTCGCGGAACTCGAAGACGTGGTCGAGATCGCGGGGGAGGAGGTCGATGAAGGTCTCGATCCGCTCGCGGTCGAAGCTCCAGCGCGGCGGAAGCTGGTAGAGGATCGGCCCAATCGCTTCGCCGAGATTGCGGGCTCTGCCGAGAAATACCTCAACGGGCTCAGCGCATTCCTTGAGCTTCTTCATATGGGTGATGAAGCGCGGCGCCTTGACGGCGTAGCGGAAGCCCGGCGGCGCCTGATCGCGCCACTTGGTGAAGGTCTCGGGCTTGGGCAGGTGGTAGAAGCTGGTGTTGAGCTCCACCGTCGAGAAGGTCTCGGCATAATGGGCGAACCACAGGCGCTGGGGGAGCCTCGCCGGATAGAAGAGCTCGCGCCAGTGGCGGTAGATCCATCCCGAGCAGCCTATCCTCACAGTTCCGGTCATTTGGTCTTCGAAACGGAACGGGTGGGAAATAAGTTGCGTTGAGGGGGCATGAGAAGGTTCGGAATCATCCTCATCGTCGTCGTCACCGCGGTGATCAGCTCGGCGGTGACCAGCGCTTTCTGGCTGGTCGCCTTCAACCGCGGGCATGTCGAGCAGACGGTGACGAAGAGCGGGCTCGCCATCGAGCCGGGGGCCGAGGCGAAGCCGCCGCTCGTGCTCGGGCCGGGCGGGCTCGCCATCCCGGTCGCGGGCGTCAAGCCGGAGCAGCTGATCGACACCTTCACCCAGGCGCGCTCGGGCGGGCGGGTCCACGACGCGATCGACATCATGGCCCCGCACGGAACGCCGGTGATCGCCGCGGCGCCCGGGACTCTCGAGAAACTGTTCTTCTCGAAGGGCGGCGGCGGGATCACCGCCTATGTGCGAAGCCCGGACGGGCGCTGGCTCTATTATTACGCCCATCTCCAGGAATACGCCCCCAGCCTGCACGAGGGCCAGGCGATCCGACAGGGCGATGCGATCGGCCGGGTCGGCTCGACGGGCAACGCCAATCCCGCCGGTCCCCACCTCCATTTCGCCATCTACCGGATGGAGCCGGGCGAGAAATGGTATGACGGAACGGCGGTCAATCCCTATCCGCTGCTTGCCGGGAAGCGGGCCGGAGGCTAAGGCCCGCCCCGGCTCTTTCCACTATCTCCCGAGAGAAGACATGAAGATCAGCGGCGTGGACATCCGTCCCGGCAACATCATCGAATATGAGGGCGGCATCTGGCGCGCCGTGAAGATCCAGCACACCCAGCCCGGCAAGGGCGGCGCCTACATGCAGGTCGAGATGAAGAACCTCATCGACGGCCGCAAGAACAACGTCCGTTTCCGCTCGGCAGAGACGGTGGAGCGGGTCAGGCTCGACACCAAGGACTTCCAGTATCTCTATGCCGAGGGCGACATGCTCGTCTTCATGGACAAGGAGAATTACGAGCAGGTGTCGCTTCCCCGCGACCTCATCGGCGAGCCCGCCGCCTTTCTCCAGGACGGCATGGACGTGGTGATGGAGCTCTACAACGAGCGTCCGATCTCGGTCCAGATGCCGACCCAGATCGAGGCGACCATCGTCGAGGCGGATGCGGTGGTGAAGGGACAGACGGCCTCGTCCAGCTACAAGCCGGCCATCCTCGACAACGGCGTCAGAGTGATGGTTCCGCCGCACATCAGCGCAGGGACGCGGATCGTCGTCGACGTCTACGAGCAGACCTATGTGAGGCGCGCCGACTAGGATGGTATCCCATTCCGGCCTGATCACGGTGATGCAGCGGGCGGCGCGCAAGGCGGCGCCGAGGCTGAGGCGCGACTATGGCGAGGTCGAGCAGCTCCAGGTCAGCCGCAAGGGACCGGCCGACTTCGTCTCGATGGCGGACAAACGCGCGGAAGCGACGATCGTCGAGGAGCTTCGCCATGCCCGCCCCGACTGGCGGCTGACTCTCGAGGAAGGCGGCGAGATCGAGGGCGATCCCGGCAAGCCGCGATTCATCGTCGACCCGCTCGACGGAACCACCAACTTCCTCCACGGGCTCCCGCATTTCGCCATCTCGATCGCGGTCGAGGATCCCCGCGGCGCCGGCGGCCGGCCGGAGATCACCCAGGCGCTGGTCTACCAGCCGCTCACCGACGAGAGCTTCTGGGCCGAGAAGGGCAGGGGCGCCTGGCTCAACGAGCGGCGGCTTCGCGTTTCGGCCCGGCGCGACCTCTCGGATGCGCTGATCGCGACCGGAATCCCCTACAAGGGGCACGGCCAGCTCGACCGGTTCGAGAAGATTCTCAACGCGGTCAGCCCGGAAGTGGCCGGGATCCGGCGCTTCGGTTCGGCCGCGCTCGATCTCGCCTGGGTGGCGGCGGGGCGCTTCGACGGCTTCTGGGAGGAGGACCTCCAATTCTGGGACGTCGCCGCCGGCATCCTCCTCGTCCGCGAGGCGGGCGGCTTCGTCACCGACTTCCGCGGCGCCGACGCGGCTCTGGCCAGGGGTCAGGTGCTGGCGGCCAACGACCAGCTCCACTCCAGGCTCCACAAGCTCGTCGCGGGGGCGCTGCGCTAGACGGGCGTCGGCTTGGCGGCTTCACCGTCATTGCGAGCGTAGCGAAGCAATCCAGCGCTGAGATTGCGTCATACGCCGCGGGTGGATTGCCGCGTCGCTTCGCTCCTCGCAATGACGATCCTCGTCACTTCCGGTAGCCGATATGCTTCTCGAAGTCGGCGAGGACGCTCGTCCAGAATTCGACATTGTCGATGAAGAGGAGCGGGGCGAGGCCGCCGTCGTCGAGGTCGACGTCCATCTCGAGGATCGGATCATTCTCCTTGTCGAGATAGGCGCGGCCGAAGCGGTTGCCGCGATTCCACTCGTTCATCCGCTCCAGCCCGGGCGATTCCGTGAGGTCGTAGCCGGAATGGAAGGTGACCGTCGCGCACTGCTTGTGGTCGGTGCAATTGTAGAAGAAGATCTGGAAGCTGGTGCCCGAGGCGCCGCTGGTGATCATCGGATCGCCGACCTTGTCGGTGCCGAGCTTGGCGGCATAGCCGGCGCCCTGGAGGGCATTGACCAGGGATTGCGGATCCTGCCCCCGGACCATTTCGGCCTGGGCCGGAAGGCCCCAGGCGGCCGCGACGGCGGCCAGTGCAAGCCATTTCAATTTCATCTTCATCCCCCTTGTAAGAGGGGTGAGACTGTTCCGTGCGGCGGGGCCTGTCAATGGCCCCCAAGAGTGTTGCGGAGCGGGGACCGCTAGCCTAGAAGCCGCGCAACTTCGTGCCCCCCTTCGGAGAGTCTCGATGGCGTCCGCCGCCGCCGATTATCTGCCCATCCTGCTGTTCCTCGCCGTGGCCCTCTCGATGTCGCTGAGCTTCGTCGTCCTTCCGATGATGGTGGCGAAGCTGACCGGCGCGGCCAATCCCTATGCGGACAAGCTCGCCGAATATGAATGCGGCTTCCCCGCCTTCGAGGACAGCCGGGCCCAGTTCGACGTCCGCTTCTACCTCGTCGCCATCCTGTTCATCGTCTTCGATCTCGAGGCGGCCTTCCTCTTTCCCTGGGCGGTGACTTTGGGCTTCACCGGAGTCGCCGGCTGGGCGGCGATGATGCTGTTCCTCGTCGAGCTCACTTTGGGCTTCGCCTATGCCTGGAAGAAGGGCGCGCTCGAATGGGAGTGATCCTCGATCCGAGGCACGAGAACGAACGGCCGGCCGACCTCCAGGCGCCGGATCCGGCCTTCTTCAGCAGCCTCCAGTCCGAAGTCTCCGACAAGGGCTTTCTCGTCACCTCGACCGAGGACCTGTTCCAATGGGCGCGGACCGGCTCGCTGTGGTGGATGACGTTCGGCCTAGCCTGCTGCGCGGTCGAGATGATCCATGTGAACATGCCGCGCTACGACCTTGAAAGATTTGGGGTTGCGCCTCGCGCCAGCCCTCGCCAGTCGGACGTGATGATCGTCGCGGGAACGCTCTGCAACAAGATGGCGCCGGCGCTGAGGCGGGTCTACGACCAGATGTCGGAGCCGCGCTACGTCATCTCGATGGGCAGCTGCGCGAACGGCGGCGGCTATTATCATTACAGCTATTCGGTGGTCCGCGGCTGCGATCGGATCGTCCCGGTCGACATCTACGTTCCCGGCTGCCCGCCGACCGCCGAGGCGCTGCTCTACGGCGTCATGCAGCTGCAGCGGAAGATCCGCCGCGTCGGCACGATAGAGCGCTGAGATGGCGAACAACTCCGCCCCCCGAATCGCGCCCCGCGAAGGCCTGCTGGACGAGGTCAAAGCCGCGCTCGGCGAAGCCCTGGTGGAATCGAAGGACGAGGTCGGCGAGGTCTCGCTGACGGTGAAGCGCGAGAGCATCGTCGAGGTCTGCCGGACGCTTCGCGGCCGCTTCGAATATCAGCAGCTGATGGAGATTGCCGGGGTCGACTATCCCCAGCGGCCGGAGCGGTTCGAGGTCGTCTATCACCTCCTTTCGCTGACGAAAAATCACCGAATCCGGGTCCGGGTGTCGACCGACGAGGATCTGGCAGTGCCGTCGGTGACCTCGCTGTGGCCGGTCGCGGGGTGGCTCGAGCGGGAGGTGTTCGATCTTTACGGTGTCGTCTTCGAAGGTAATGACGACCTCAGGCGGATCCTTACCGACTACGGCTTCCGCGGCTTCCCTTTTCGCAAGGATTTCCCGCTCACCGGCTATGTCGAGCTTCGTTATTCGGAGGAGCAGAAGAGGGTGGTCTACGAGCCGGTCAGCCTCGCCCAGGACTTCCGGCCGTTCGATTTCCTCAGCCCGTGGGAGGGCGCCCAGTACATCCTGCCGGGCGACGAGAAGGCGCCGGAAGCGCCCGGCGCGCCGACCCCCTTGAAGGCGGGGGAGATCAAGAAGTGACCCTCGCCACGGAGAAACATGCGGAGGAGGTCGCCCGCACCGGCGCGACCCAGTCCGAGATCGCGAACTACACGATCAACTTCGGGCCGCAGCATCCGGCGGCGCACGGAGTCCTCCGCCTGATCCTCGAGCTCGACGGCGAGATCGTCGAGCGGGTCGATCCGCATATCGGGCTTCTCCACCGGGGCACCGAGAAGCTGTGCGAATACAAGACCTACCTCCAGTCGGTCCCCTACATGGACCGGCTCGATTACGTCTCGCCGATGTGCATGGAGCACAGCTACGTCCTCGCCATCGAGAAACTGCTCGGGCTCGAGGTTCCGCTCCGCGCCCAGTATCTTCGCACCTTCTTCGCCGAGCTGACCCGGGTGTCCAACCACCTGCTCAACATCGGCAGCCACATCATGGACGTCGGGGCGATGACCCCCAACCTGTGGCTGTTCGAGCCGCGCGAAGACATCATGAACTTCTACGAGCGGGCGTCGGGCGCGCGGATGCACGCCAATTATTTCCGGCCCGGCGGGGTCCACCAGGACATCCCGCAGGCCCTGCTCGACGATATCGGCGCCTGGTGCGACGACAAGCTTCTGCCGATGTTCGAGGATTCGCTCGCCCTCGTCGTCGACAACCGGATCTTCAAGCAGCGCAACGTCGACATCAGCGTGGTCTCGAAGGAAGACGCCATCGCCTGGGGCTTCTCCGGGCCGATGATCCGCGCCGCCGGAATCCCGTGGGACATCCGCAAGTCCCAGCCCTACGACGCCTACGACCGGGTCGAGTTCGACGTGCCCGTGGGGACCAAGGGCGATTGCTACGACCGGATGATGGTCCGCGCCGAGGAGGTTCGGCAGTCGGTCCGGATCATGAAGCAGTGCATCCGGGACATGCCCGAGGGGCCGATCGCCTCGCTGGACCGAAAGGTGGTGCCGCCCAAGCGCGGCGAGATGAAGCAGTCGATGGAAGCCTTGATCCATCACTTCAAGCTCTACACCGAGGGCTTCCACGTCCCTGAGGGCGAGGTCTATGTCGCCACCGAGAGCCCCAAGGGCGAGTTCGGAATCTATCTCGTCGCCGACGGCACCAACAAGCCCTACCGGGTCAAGATCCGCCCGACCGGCTTCTCGCACCTCCAGGCGATGGACTTCATGACCAGGGGCCACATGCTCGCCGACGTCACCGCCATCCTCGGCTCGCTCGACATCGTCTTCGGGGAGATCGACCGGTGATTTCGACCGTTCTCGCTCTTCTCCTGGCCGCGACCACGGCGGGTCAATTCGCCGAGAAAGCGAAGCTCCGCTCAGGTCTGCCGTACGATACGCGAATAATCTATTCCCATCTCCGCTTTGTGATGCAGAACAAGAAGATGGCGGCGGTTCGTCTCGTCGATCCCACCGGCGTAATCGTCATGGTTGGCGGAAATTCGCCGACCCCGAAAGAGCTGCCGGCAAGTCCGGCCGCCGTGCTCGCCATGTACATGTGGGTCGCCGATGGAGACGACAAAATGAGCTTCGAGGCGGACTGCAAGGAGCTCGGAACGGGCCGGGTGCGATGCCTTTTCTCCAAAGTTTCCGGGGGCAGGCTGCGGACGGTTCCCGTTACCTACATCAATGAGCGCGCTTCAATCACGCGCATTGTCGTCGAAGCCCCGATACTTGGGGCACCGCGTGGCTGACGTTCTTCCCACCTCGATCGATCTCGACGGGCTCCGCGCTCGTTGGGGGGCGTTCGCCTTCACGGCCGAGAACGGCAAGCAGGCGAAGACGATCGTCGGCCGCTATCCGCCGGGGCGGCAGCACAGCGCGATCATTCCGCTGCTCGACCTCGCCCAGCGGCAGGTGGGGGCGGAGACGGAGACTCAGGGGTGGCTGCCCATTCCGGTGATCGAATATGTCGCCGCCTATCTCTCCATGCCCTACATCCGCGCCTACGAGGTCGCGACCTTCTACACGATGTTCAATCTGCGACCGGTCGGGCGCTTTCACGTCCAGGTCTGCGGGACGACTCCGTGCATGCTGCGCGGCTCCGACGACGTCTTCGCCGCCTGCAAGGCCAAGGGGCTGAAGAAGGGCGCGACGACCGGGGACGGCCTGTTCACGCTCTCCGAGGTCGAATGCCTCGGCGCCTGCGCCAACGCGCCGATGGTCCAGATCAACGACGACAATTACGAGGACCTGACCTTCGAGAGCACGACGGCCCTGCTCGAGGCGCTGGCGCGTGGCGAGACGCCCAAGCCCGGGCCGCAGGGCGTAAACCGGCGCACCAGCGAGCCCGAGGGCGGGGTGACGACGCTTGCCGAGATGGTGACCGAGAATCACGATTATCGGAGCCGCTGGAAGGAGGGCTCGGCCGCATGAGCATTTTCGTCATTCCGGCGAAAGCCGGAACCCAGGAAAACCGCGGCATCATTCCTGGGCAAAGCCTTCGTTCATGGGTCCCGGCTTTCGCCGGGATGACGGTGTTCGAATGAAGGCGCTCGGCTCGCTCGCAATCTCGATCCTGGTCGGAGTCATCGTCCTCGTCGTGCTGGTGAAGCTCGTCTTCTTCGCGTTCAAGCTGATCGGCCTCGCTATCGCGGTCGCCGTCGCGGCGGGCGTCTTCTTCGTCGTCAAGGGCATGATCGAGGGTCCGAGCGATGCTTGACGACAAGGACCGCATCTTCACCAACCTCTACGGCTTCCAGGACTGGGGGCTGAAGGGCGCCCAGGCGCGCGGCGACTGGGACGATACCGCGGCTTTGATGGCGCGCGGCCAGGACCCGATCATCGACGAGATCAAGGCCAGCGGCCTTCGCGGGCGCGGCGGGGCGGGCTTCCCGACGGGCATGAAGTGGAGCTTCATGCCCAAGGAGCCGAGCGCGGGCCGGCCCAACTTCCTCGTCATCAATGCCGACGAATCCGAGCCGGGATCGTGCAAGGACCGCGAGATCATCCGCCACGATCCGCACAAGCTGATCGAAGGGGCCCTGATCGCCGGCTTCGCCATGCGCGCCCGCGCGGGCTATATCTACATTCGCGGCGAGTTCATCCGCGAGGCGCAGACGCTCGAGGCGGCGGTCCAGCAAGCCTATGACGCCGGGCTGCTCGGCAAGAATGCGGCCAAGTCCGGCTACGATTTCGACCTCTTCGTCCATCGCGGCGCCGGCGCCTATATTTGCGGCGAAGAGACGGCGATGCTCGAGAGCCTCGAGGGCAAGAAGGGGATGCCGCGCCTCAAGCCGCCCTTCCCGGCGGGCGCCGGCCTCTACGGCTGCCCGACCACCGTCAACAACGTCGAATCGATCGCGGTCGTCCCGACCATCCTTCGCCGGGGCGCGAGCTGGTTCAAGTCGATCGGCCGCGAGAAGAACGAGGGCACCAAGCTCTTCCAGATCTCGGGCCATGTGAACAAGCCGTGCGTCGTCGAGGACGCGATGTCGGTGCCCTTCCGCGAGCTGATCGAACGCCACGCCGGCGGGATTCGCGGCGGCTGGGACAATCTCCTCGCCGTCATCCCCGGCGGTTCGTCCGTGCCGCTGGTGCCGGCCGAGCAGATCATCGATGCGCCGATGGATTTCGACGGCCTCAAGGACCTCGGCTCGGGCCTCGGCACCGCCGCGGTGATCGTCATGGACAAGTCGACCGACGTCGTGAAGGCGATCGCCCGGATCTCCTATTTCTACAAGCATGAGAGCTGCGGCCAGTGCACGCCTTGCCGCGAGGGCACCGGCTGGATGTGGCGGGTGATGGAGCGGCTGGTCGAGGGCAATGCCGAGATCCACGAGATCGACATGCTCTGGGACGTCACCAAGCAGGTCGAGGGCCACACCATCTGCGCCCTCGGCGACGCCGCCGCCTGGCCGATCCAGGGCCTGATCCGCCACTTCCGGCCCGAGCTGGAGCGGCGGATCGTCGAGCGGCAGGGGCGGACGCTGGAGGCGGCGGAATGACTGAGCAAACTGCTCTGCTGCGCGAGCTGAAGGCTGATGCCAAAGCTTTGGCCGTTCGATACTACGAATTAACAGGCAAGCCGCTCGGCATCACAGGCGAGGTTGCAGAACTCGAAGCTGCTGAACTGCTTGACTTGGAGCTCACCGACGCACGGACGCCGGGATTTGACGCCTACCGGCGGCGTGCCGGAGTGAGCGAGCGAATTCAGATCAAAGGACGAGCCGTCGATGCGTTTGATCGATATCGGGGCCGTTGTCCCTCGATCAAATGCGGCGACCAGTTCGATTATGTAATTACAGTTCTACTCGATCGTCGCACTCTTGAGGTGCTTGAGATCTGGGAAGCTTCAGAGGCTGATGTGGATGCAAGACTGAAGGCGCCTGGCTCGAAAGCGCGCAACGAGCGAGCGTCGATGGGCTTGAGCCAGTTCAGGAGCATCGCAACGAAGGTCTGGCCGAACCATGCCTAAGGTCAAAGTCGACGGCGTCGAGATCGAGGTGCCGCAGCGCGGCACCGTCCTGCAGGCATGCGAACCTGTGGGGAAGGGGGCGTTATGGGGCTAGTTTACGCGGATATCCAGTTGGCCAACCCCCGGGAACCGGCGCGCAGGCCGCTTCCGCAGCGGGCGCTCGTCGATACCGGTTCGACCTACCTCGTGATACCTGAACATGCGGCGATCCAGCTCGGTCTCGAAGAGCTTGAAACGCGGGAGATCACTCTCGCCGACGGCGCCAAAGTGGCAAAGCCCTATGTCGGGCCGGTCGAGATTCGGGCTTTCGGGCGGCGTGCATTCGTCGGCGCGATTGTCGCTGGCGATGAGACGCTGCTTGGCGCAATCCCGATGGAAGACATGGATCTGATGGTGCATCCCAAGACCTTGGCAGTCGGTCCGAATCCGCTCAGTCCGAACATACCCACGGGCAAGGCAAAGACCTTCTCGCCGATCGAGAGTGACGACTGATGCCCAAGGTCATCGCTCATGCCTTCGTCGCGATAATGGCAACCCTCGCTCCCACCGTCGCGGCCGCGGACAAGTCCGCCCCGCTGATCCCCGACTGGAAGCAGTCGCACCTCCAGGAGGCCGATCCGGCGATCGCCTCGGTCTACATCCTCGCCGTCTGCGCGCGCAATCACCAGCGGGCGGAGGCGGAGGCATTCCTCGCCAGCCGGCCGGGCTCGACCGAGGAAGCCGCGCTGAAGGCGACCTTGATGCCCTCGGGTGAGACGGACTGTCCGATTCGTCCGGGCACTTTGCACGTGCGCGGCACCCTGTTCGTCCGAGGCGCCATCGCCGAGGCGCTCTACAATGGCGACGGGATCAAGCCGCGAGCGGACTCGCCGCTGCCGCTGACCGAGACTTTCGATTCCAGCCTTGCAAGCAACTCCACGGCGGTGGGAAGCTGGGTCGCGCGCTGCGCGGTACGCCGCCATCCGGCCCAGGCCCATGCGGTGCTCAAGTACAATGCCGGATCGCCCGGGGAGATGCGGGCGCTGACGGCGCTCCGGCCCGTCGTCGATTGCCTTCCGGCCGGCCAGCCGCTGACCGTCAGCCGGATCGTCATGCGCATGCTGATCGCCGAAGAACTCTACCGCGCCTCGCGCGCCTTCAGGGAGGCGTTCCGTGCATAAGGCAGCCGTCGCGGCCGTGGTCGCCGCTTTCTTCGCCGCCGGCGCCGCGCCGGCGCAGCTCGCCACCGGACGGTCCGGTAGCTCGACCATGTCCTATCTCGGCCAGGAAGAGGTGTGGCGCGAGATCGGCTTCTTCGGCCTCTGCTACGCGGACCAGAATCGCGACGAGGCGCTTCAGCTGATCGCCACCGCTCCAGGCAGCCGCGAAGAGGCGCTGACCTACAAGAAGCTGTTCAGCAAGCCCTATCAGTCCTGCCTCGGCGACGTCTCGACCCTGGCCGTGCCGCTCAACATGGTGAGGGGGTCGATCGCCGAGGGCCTGCTCAAGAAGCATGTGCCGATCCCGGCGAGCCTGCTCCTCGCCGCGCCCGCGCCGGGCGCCATCACAACGATAAGCGAAGCGGCGCGCTGCTATGCGGTCGGCCACCGAACCGAGGTGAGGGGGCTGCTCGACACGATCCCCGGAAGCAAGAAGGAATTTGCGGCGCTCGTCCCGATGGTGTCGGAATTCACCCGCTGCGTTCCGCCCAAGGCGCGGGGGCTGGCGTTCGATCCGACACAGATCCGCTTCCGCCTCGCCGAGGCGCTGCTTCGACTGCCGCCGGCGCCGGAGAAGAACTGACATGCCCAAGGTCAAAGTCGACGGCATCGAGGTCGAGGTCCCGCAGGGGGCGACCGTGCTCCAGGCGTGCGAGGCGGCGGGGAAGGAGATTCCGCGCTTCTGCTACCACGAGCGGCTGTCGATCGCCGGCAATTGCCGGATGTGCCTGGTCGACGTGAAGCCCGGGCCGCCCAAGCCGCAGGCGAGCTGCGCGCTTCCGGCCGCCGACGGGCAGGAAATCTCGACCATGTCGCCGAGCGTCAAGAAGGCGCGCGAGGGGGTGATGGAGTTCCTCCTGATCAACCACCCGCTCGACTGCCCGATCTGCGACCAGGGCGGCGAGTGCGACCTGCAGGACCAGGCGATGGCCTACGGCCGCGGTCATTCGCGCTTCGCCGAGAACAAGCGCGCGGTGACCGAGAAATATATGGGCCCGGTCGTCAAGACGATCATGACCCGTTGCATCCAGTGCACCCGCTGCGTGCGCTTCGCGGAGGAAGTCGCCGGGGTGGAGGAGATCGGCGCGATCGGCCGCGGCGAGAATATGGAGATCACCTCCTATCTCGAGGGCGCGGTGACCTCCGAGCTCTCCGGCAACGTCGTCGACCTCTGCCCGGTCGGCGCCCTGGTCTCCAAGCCCTACAGCTTCGAGGCGCGGCCGTGGGAGCTTCGCAAGGTGCCCGGGATCGACGTCATGGACGCGGTCGGAACCAACGTCCGCATCGACCACCGCTTCCGCGAGGTGATGCGGGCGCTCCCGCGCCTCAACGAGGACGTCAACGAGGAATGGGCGAGCGACAAGACCCGCCACTGCGTCGACGGCCTGATCCGCAACCGGCTCGACCGGCCCTGGGTGCGGCGCGACGGCAAGCTCCAGCCGGCGAGCTGGAAAGAGGCTTTCGCGGTCATAGCCGGGGAGCTGAAGGGCGCGACCGGCGATCAGGTCGCCGCCATTGCCGGCGACCTTCAGGATCTCGAATCGATCTACGCGATGAAAAAGCTGGTCGAGGCCCTGGGCTCGTCGCTCCACGAATGCCGCCAGGACGGGGCGATCTTCGAGACGTCCACGCCCGCGGCCTACCGGTTCAATGCGACGATCGCCGGGGTCGAGAGCGCCCCGGCGATCTTTCTGATCGGGACCAATCCCCGTTGGGAGGCGCCGCTCGTCAACACCCGCATCCGCAAGGCGGTGAAGGCCGGCGCCAAGGTCTTCCGGATCGGCCCGGCGGTGGACCTCACCTATCCGGTGACCGAGTTGGGCAACGACCTCGCGCTGCTCGGCAAGCTGCCCGACGAGGTCGCCCAGGCCTTTGCCGGCAAGCAGGGCGCGGCGGTGATCGTCGGCATGGGAGCGCTTCGCTCGGCCGGAGCCTATGAGGCGGCGCGTGCCGCGGCGACCGCGCTCGGGGCGAGCTTCGGCCTGCTGCACACGGCAGCCTCGCGGGTCGGCGCGCTCGACCTCGGCTTCGTCGCCGACGGCGGCCTCGACGCCATCCGCGCGCGCGCGGGAAGCCTCAAGGCCCTGTTTTTGCTCGGCGCCGACGAGCTCGATACCTCCGCCTTCGCCGGCACTTTCACCGTCTATATCGGCACGCACGGCGACCGCGGCGTCCGCAACGCCGACGTCATCCTGCCCGGCGCCGCCTATACCGAGAAGCACGGCACCTACGCCAACCTCGAGGGGCGGGTGCAGTTGTCCGAATTCGCCGTCCACCCGCCCGGCGAGGCGCGCGAGGACTGGACGATCCTTCGGGCGCTCTCGGACGTGCTCGGCAAGCCCCTTCCGTTCGACACGCTCGCCCAGCTTCGCGCCGCCATCGCCGCGGAGGTGCCGAGGCTCGGCACGCCGGGCCTGAGCCCGGTCGATCCGCTTCCCGCCTTCACCGGCGCGGCACCGGCCGTGAGCGGCGAGATCGTCTATCCGATCGAGGATTTCTACCTGACCAACCCGATCGCCCGGGCCTCGCCGACGCTCCAGCGCTGCTCGGCCGAGATTCTCCACGGCGAGACCTTCCAGGAGGCCGCGGAATGACCGCCTGGATGCAGAGCACCTGGCTCGGCTACGGCGCCGGCTGGTTCCTCGCCACCCTCATCTTCATCCTGATCATCGCGCTTCCGCTGATGCTGGCGGTGGCGATGATCATCTATGCCGACCGCAAGATCTGGGCGGCGATGGCGCTGAGGCGAGGGCCCAACGTGGTCGGCCCGCTCGGGCTGCTGCAAAGCTTCGCCGACGGGCTCAAGGTCTTCCTCAAGGAGACGATCATCCCGTCGAGCGCCAATCGCGGCCTCTTCATCATCGCGCCGATCATCACCTTCACCGTATCCCTGGTCGCCTGGGCCGTGATCCCGTTCGGGCACGGGCCGGGCGGGGCCAGGATGGTGCTCGCCGACATCAATGTCGGCCTCCTCTACCTGCTCGCCATCTCTTCGCTCGGAGTCTACGGCGTGATCATCGCGGGCTGGTCGTCCAACTCCAAATATCCCTTCTATTCGGCCCTCCGAGCCGCAGCCCAGATGGTCAGCTACGAGGTCTCGATCGGCTTCGTGCTGGTGCCGATCGTGATCTGGGCGCGGACGTTCAACCTCTCCGGCATCATCGAGGCCCAGCGCCACCATGCCTGGATCACCAACGGCTTCGGCTTCAACCCGCTCTTCTTTCCGCTGGCGGTGATCTTCCTCATCTCGGCGATGGCGGAGACCGCCCGCGCGCCGTTCGACCTCACCGAGGCGGAGAGCGAGCTCGTCGCCGGCTACCAGACCGAATACAGCTCGATGAGCTTCGCCCTCTTCTGGCTGGGCGAGTACGGCAACGTCCTGCTGATGTGCGCGATGAACGCGGTGCTGTTCTGGGGCGGCTGGCTCCCCCCGATCGACTGGGCGCCGCTCTACGTCATCCCGGGCATCGTCTGGTTCTTCCTCAAGATCTGCTTCTTCTTCTTCGTGTTCAGCTGGGTGAAGGCGACGGTGCCGCGCTTCCGCTACGACCAGCTGATGCGATTGGGCTGGAAGATCTTCCTCCCGATCTCCCTGCTCTGGGTGGCGCTCATCTCGGGCTGGATCATGCAGGCGCGCTACGGAGCCTTCTGGTGAGAGGACTCTTCCTTAGCATGGCCCTCCCATTATTGGGTGGCTCACTCAGCGGCTGCGATCGACCGTCGCACGGCGACGCTAAACTCGCAGACGCGCAGTATCGCTCATCCATGGAAAGCCGTGGCATAGGTCGGTTTCAGCTAGTGCCATCCGCCGGGGATTATCCGCCCCTGCTGCTCGATACAGCCACTGGGTGCCTTACGGCTATACACAATGCGAACGGTGCTTTGCAGAAGCTGCCGGTTCAAGTGGGGGATAACGCCTGCTTGGGCGACCGGCCTCACGACGCAGAACGCGAAATCAGCGAAAGTCTGAAAAAATGATCGCCCATTGGATCAAATCCTTCTTCCTCTGGGAATTCGTGAAGGCGCACTGGCTGACCTTGAAGTACTTCTTCAAGCCCAAGGCGACGATCAACTATCCCTATGAGAAGAACCCGCTCAGCCCGCGCTTCCGCGGCGAGCATGCGCTTCGCCGCTATCCCAACGGCGAGGAGCGCTGCATCGCCTGCAAATTGTGCGAGGCGGTCTGCCCGGCGCTCGCAATCACCATCGAGGCCGAGCCGAGGGAGGACGGAAGCCGCCGGACCACCCGCTACGACATCGACATGGTGAAGTGCATCTATTGCGGCCTGTGCCAGGAGGCCTGCCCGGTCGACGCGATCGTCGAGGGGCCGAACTTCGAATATGCGACCGAGACGCGGGAGGAATTGCTCTACGACAAGGCGAAATTGCTCGCCAACGGCGACAAATGGGAACGGGCGCTCGCCGCCAACCTTGCCGCCGATGCGCCCTACCGTTAAGCGCCGGGCCGTCTTGCCGATGATCACCTCGCGATTCACCCCCCGCGTCATCCCGGCGAAAGCCGGGACCCATGAACACCCGCTCGCGGGCGGTGAAGCCGGTCTGCGTCCCTGGGCCCCGGCTTGCGCCGGGGTGACGACTAAATGATCGCCGCCTTCGCCTTCTACCTGTTCGCGACGCTCGTCATCGCCAGCGGCGTGATGACGATCGCCTCGCGCAATCCGGTCCATTCGGTGCTGTGGCTGATCCTCGCCTTCTTCAATGCCGCCGGCCTGTTCCTGATCCTCGGCGCCGAGTTCATCGCGATGCTCCTGGTCATCGTCTATGTCGGCGCGGTCGCGGTGCTCTTCCTGTTCGTGGTGATGATGCTCGACGTCGACTTCGCCTCGCTTCGCGCCGGAGTCGCCCGCTACTGGCCGTTCGGGATGGCGCTCGCCCTCGTGCTCCTGGCCGAAATCTTCTTCGCGGTGATGGCGCGCAGTGCCGGAGCGCTCGGCGCCGGCGTCCGAGCCGCGCCTACGCCGCAGGGGATTCCCAATATCGAGGCGCTCGGCCGGGTGCTCTACACCCGCTACCTCTACGTGTTCGAAGGTGCGGGGCTCGTCCTCCTCGTCGCGATGATCGGCGCCATCGTCCTCACCCACCGCAGGCGGAGCGACCTTCGCCCGCAGCGCGTCGTCGACCAGGTCCGCCGCCGTCCCCAGGACGCCGTCGTCAACATGCAGCCGGGCGTCGGCGAGGGGGTGACGCTGTGAAAACTCCCGTCATCCCGGCGAAAGCCGGGACCCATGAACACCGCGATCGGGAATATGGACGAAGCCTATGTTCCTGGGCCCCGGCTTTCGCCGGGGTGACGGAGATGCCGTCATGATCGGCCTCGGCCACTATCTGGCCGTCGGCGCGGTGCTGTTCGTGCTCGGCGTGTTCGGGATCTTCCTCAACCGCAAGAACGTCATCGTCATCCTGATGGCGATCGAGCTCATCCTGCTCAGCGTCAACATCAACCTCGTCGCCTTCTCGGCCTTCCTCGGCGACATGGTCGGCCAGGTCTTCGCCATGTTCGTCCTCACCGTCGCCGCCGGCGAAGCGGCGATCGGGCTCGCCATCCTCGTCATCTACTTCCGCGGCCGAGGCACGATCGCGGTCGACGACATCCACCAGATGAAGGGGTGAGGATGAGCGCCCGCCCCGTCATTCCGGCGAAAGCCGGAACCCATGAAGGCCGATTTGTTCAAGGTGGCGAGGACCTGTGTTCGTGGGTCCCGGCTTTCGCCGGGATGACGCTATGAACGTCCTCCTCATCGTCTTCCTGCCCTTGCTGGCGGCGATCGTCGCCGGGCTCGGCAACCGCATGCTCGGCAACACGATCGCCAAGCTGATCACCACCGGCGCGCTCTTCGCTGCCTGCGCCCTCTCCTGGCCGATCTTCCTGGGGTTCATCGCCGGTCATGAGCAAAGTCAGCTTCATCCGGTCCTGGCCTGGATCCATTCGGGCGGCCTCGAGGTCGACTGGGCGCTCCGGGTCGACGCTCTCACCTCGGTGATGCTGGTGGTGGTGACGACCGTCTCGGCGCTCGTTCACCTCTACTCCTGGGGTTATATGGCCGAGGACGACAGCCAGCCGCGCTTCTTCGCCTATCTCTCGCTCTTCACCTTCGCGATGTTGATGCTGGTGACGGCCGACAATCTCGTCCAGATGTTCTTCGGCTGGGAAGGGGTCGGCCTCGCTTCCTATCTCCTCATCGGCTTCTGGTACTACAAGCCCTCGGCCAACGCCGCGGCGATGAAGGCGTTCATCGTCAACCGCGTTGGGGACTTCGGCTTCAGCCTCGGCATCTTCGGAACGTTCCTGGTCTTCGGCACCGTCTCGATTCCGGCGATCCTCGCCGCCGCGCCGGGAATGGCCGGCTCGACGATCGGCTTTCTCGGCGGCCGCTTCGACACGATGACCCTGCTGTGCATCCTCCTGTTCATCGGCGCGATGGGCAAGTCGGCGCAATTGGGGCTCCACACCTGGCTTCCCGACGCAATGGAGGGCCCGACCCCCGTCTCCGCGCTCATCCACGCGGCGACGATGGTCACGGCGGGCGTGTTCATGGTCTGCCGCCTGTCGCCGATGTTCCAGACCAGCCCGACGGCCTCGGGCTTCGTCATCTTCATCGGCGCCGCCACCGCTTTGTTCGCGGCGACGGTGGGCACCGTCCAGAACGACATCAAGCGGGTGATCGCTTATTCGACCTGCTCGCAACTGGGCTACATGTTCATGGCGGCGGGCGTCGGCGCCTATTCGGCGGCGATGTTCCACCTCTTCACCCACGCCTTCTTCAAGGCTCTGCTCTTCCTCGGCGCCGGCTCGGTCATCCACGCCATGCACCACGAGCAGGACATGCGCTTCTACGGCGGGCTGAGGAAGCAGATCCCGCTGACCTTCTGGGCGATGATGGCGGGCACGCTGGCAATCACCGGAGTCGGCGTCGAGGGCGTGTTCGGCTTCGCCGGCTTCTACTCGAAGGACGCGATCATCGAGAGCGCCTGGGCGCACGGCACCGGGCTCGGCGGCTTCGCTTTCGCCGTCGGCGTGTTCGCCGCCCTGCTCACCAGCTTCTATTCGTGGCGGCTGATGTTCCTGACCTTCTGGGGCAAGCCGCGCTGGGCCGCGTCGGAGCACATCCAGCACGCCCTCCACGATGCGCACGGCCATGACGACCACCCCGACGCCGAAGATGCGGGCCACGACACCCGGCCGCACGAGGCGGGCGCCGACGAGGTGCCGGCCGGCACCGGAGGCTACCATCCGCACGAAAGCCCCTGGACGATGCTTGTGCCGCTGGCCTTGCTGTCGATCGGCGCGATCTTCGCCGGCATGGCGTTCGGCCACTGGTTCATCGAGCCGGAGGGTGCACCCGGTTTCTGGGCGGGGAGCGTCGCGTTCAGCCACGAGCTCGCCGAGCGGGCTCACCATGCCCCGCTCCTGGTCAAGTTGGCGCCGGCGATCGTCATGATCCTGGGCTTCGCCATCGCCTTCATGGCCTATATCCGCAGCACGGACATGCCCCGGCGCTTCGTCGGCCAGTGGGGGATCCTCTACGCCTTCCTCTACAACAAGTGGTATTTCGACGAGATCTACGGCGTTCTGTTCGTCCGTCCGGCGCTTTGGCTCGGCCGCCTTTTCTGGAAGAAGGGCGACGAAGGCACGATCGACCGCTTCGGCCCCGACGGAGCCGCCGTCGCGGTGCGGGTCGGCAACGTGCTCACCGCCAGGCTGCAGTCCGGCTATCTCTACACCTATGCGCTGGTGATGCTGCTGGGCCTCGCCGCGGCCGCCACCTGGGCGATGTCGCGATGATTGCCCGGCTCGTCATCCCCGCGCAGGCGGGGATCCCAGCGGGTGAAGACCGCCTGCGCATTTCACCCGCGGGGGCCCCAGCCTGCGCTGGGGCGACGCGCATATGACCGGCCTCCTCTCCCTCATGCTCGCGGTGCCGCTGGTGGGCGCGATCGCCTGCCTGTTCGTTTCGGCGAACGGCGCGCGCTGGATCGCGCTTCTCGCGACGCTCGCGGATCTCGTCCTCGGGATCCTGCTGTGGACGGGCTATGACGTCGCCGGCCCGCAGTGGCAGTTCACCGAGTTCGTGCCATTGTTCGGCCGCTTCGCCTGGGCGCTCGGCATCGACGGCATGGCGCTGATGCTGATCATGCTCTCGGTCTTCCTGATGCCGATCTGCATCCTCGCCAGCTGGAAATCGATCGAGCGGCGGGTGCCCGAATATATGGCCGCCTTCCTCATCATGGAGACGATGATGCTCGGCGTCTTCATGGCGCAGGACATCTTCCTCTTCTACATCTTCTTCGAGGCGGGCCTCATCCCGATGTTCCTCATCATCGGCATCTGGGGCGGGGCCGAGCGGATCTACGCCAGCTACAAATTCTTCCTCTACACCCTGCTCGGCTCGGTGCTGATGCTGGTGGCGATGCTGTGGATGGTGAATTTCGCCGGCACCACCTCTATCCCGAAGCTCCTCGTCACCGACTTCCCGGTTCAGGCGCAGACCTGGCTGTGGCTCGCCTTCTTCGCTTCGTTCGCGGTCAAGATGCCGATGTGGCCGGTCCACACCTGGCTTCCCGACGCCCACGTCCAGGCGCCGACCGCGGGCTCGGTCATCCTCGCCGGCGTGCTTTTGAAGCTCGGCGGCTATGGCTTCATCCGCTTCTCCCTGCCGATGTTCCCGGAGGCCTCGGCCCAGCTGGTCTGGATCATCTACGGCCTGAGCCTGGTCGCCATCGTCTACACCTCGCTGGTCGCGCTGGTGCAGCGCGACATGAAGAAGCTGATCGCGTATTCCTCGGTCGCCCACATGGCCTTCGTCACCATCGGGATCTTCGCGTTCAACCGCCAGGGGCTCGAGGGCGCCCTCATCGTGATGCTCAGCCACGGCCTCGTCTCGGGCGCGCTCTTCATGTGCGTCGGCGTGATCTACGACCGGCTCCATACCCGCGAGATCGATCGCTATGGCGGCCTCTCCAACAACATGCCGGCCTACGCCTTGCTGTTCATGGTCTTCACCATGGCCTCGGTAGGCCTTCCCGGGACGGGCGGCTTCGTCGGGGAGTTCCTCTCCCTGATCGGCGCCTACGAGGCGAACAGCCTCGTCGCCGCCGTCGCCACCACCGGGATCATCCTCGGCGCGGCCTACATGCTCTGGCTCTACTGGCGGGTCGCCTACGGGACGAGCCGCAACGCCGACGCGGCGGCGATGCCGGACCTCGACGCGCGGGAGTTCGTGTCCTTGGGCGCGATCGCGGCCGTCGTGCTGTGGATGGGCGTCTATCCCGAGAGCTTCCTCTCGCCGATGCGCCGCGACGTCGGAGTCCTGCTCGCCCGGATCGAGCGCGCCAACCCGCCGGGCGACGCGGCGCTGACGCGGGGCAGCGCAGCGACGCCGAAGCACGAAGGGGATTCCGTCATGCCAGCGAAGGCTGGCATCCCAGCGGGTGAAGTGCACCCGAGCCTTTCACCCCCCGGGGCCCCAGCCTCCGCCGGGGCGACGGTGAAGCAATGAGCGCCTCCCTTTCCCTCACCCTGCCGGAGATCATCCTCTCCGCCGCTGCCCTGGCGCTGATGATGGCGGCCGCCTGGATGGGCGACAGGAGCGCCCGGTTGCTCACCTGGCTCGCCATCGCGGCCTTCGCCGGCGCCGCGTTCGCTGTTCCCGGGATCTCCACCCGGGGCGGCACCGCTTTCGATGGACTCTATATCGGCGACAGCTTCGCCGCCTTCTCGAAGATCCTCGTCTATATCGCCGCCGCCGCCGCCCTGATCGGCGCCTCGGGCTGGTTCAGCCGCGACGGGGACTATCGCGCGGAATATCCGGTCCTGATCCTGCTCTCCGCGGTCGGAATGGGGATGATGGTCTCGGCCGGGGACCTGCTCACCCTCTATGTCGGCCTTGAGCTCCAGAGCCTCGCCGCCTACGTGCTCGCCGCTTTCCAACGCCGCGACGATCGTTCGGCCGAGGCCGGGCTCAAATATTTCGTGCTGGGTGCGCTCGCGTCGGGAATCCTGCTCTACGGAGTCTCGCTGCTCTACGGCTTCACCGGCTCGACCCTGTTCGGCGACATCCACGCCGCCCTGGGCCGCGACGGCGTGTCGCGGGGCGAGCTGTTCGGGCTCGTCTTCGTCATGGCCGGGATCGCCTTCAAGGTCTCGGCGGTGCCGTTCCACATGTGGACTCCCGACGTCTACGAAGGCGCGCCTACTCCGGTCACCGCCTTCTTCGCCTCCGCGCCCAAGGTCGCGGCGATGGCGCTCCTGACCCGGGTCGCCGTCTCGGCGCTTGGACCGGCGACGTTCGAGTGGCGGCAGATCGTCATCTTCATGGCGCTCGCCTCGACCCTCCTCGGCGGAGTCGCGGCGATCGGCCAGCCCAACATCAAGCGGCTTCTCGCCTACAGCTCGATCAACAATGTCGGCTTCGCCCTCATCGGCCTCGCCGCGGCGACCCGGGACGGCGTGGCTTCGGTGCTGTTCTACATGGCGGTCTACGTCGTCATGACCCTGGGCACGTTCCTGATCGTGCTGAGGATGCGCGACCAGGAGGGAAGGCCGGTAGAGAGCATCGCCAGCCTTTCCGGCCTCTCGACGACCCGGCCCTGGCTCGCCGCGGGGATGGCGATCTTCATGTTCAGCCTCGCCGGAGTGCCGCCGCTTTTCGGCTTCTGGCCCAAGTTCCTGGTGTTCGACGCGGCGGTTCGCGCCCATCTCACCTGGCTCGCGGCGGTGGGCATAGCGACCTCGGTGATCAGCGCCTTCTATTATCTCAAGATCGTCAAGACGATGTATTTCGACGAGGCCGCGCCCGCTTACGGAGCGACCGACGATCTGCCGCAGGCGGCCCTCATCGTGCTCGCCGCCGTCTTCGTCTCGCCGCTCGGCTATCTCGCCATTCCCTGGCTCGGGACGCTCGCGACCAACGCCGCCGGAGCGCTTTTCTGAGCAAAAGGAATTGGGCCGGCGATGCGGGTCTCGCCGGCCCAACACGCGGACAGGCCGACCAGAGGATCCCCCCTTTCCGGCATGTCATCCTGCGCGCCGGCTCTTCGCTCTTCCTATTTCGCAAAAATACCTAGGTCCGTCGCAGCGCCAGGCCGGTTGCGATTGGCCACTGGCCCGGTCCGTCGTACAACGACCCGGACATGGAAGACCGGCGCGCCTACATAATCGACGATGAGCGGCTCCTTCGCAGCCTGATGCGAAGCGCGCTGGCGGATCGCTGCACCCATCTCGAGGAGTTCGATTCGGCGGAAGCCTTCCTCGCTGGGCACCTCAACCGCCCGCCCGGATGCATCATCGTCGATATCGGCCTTCCCGGAATCGACGGGCTCGATCTGCTCGAGATGATCTCCAAGGGGCGGGCGGCCTATCCGGTCATCGTCGTCTCCGCCAACGCCAACCTCGCCCACGCCTTCCGCGCCGGCCGGCTCGGGGTCATCGATCTCATCGAGAAGCCGTTCCGGGTCGACGATCTCATCGCCGCGGTCGAGAAGGGGTTCGAGCTCCTGCGCACCCGAACCCTCTCGCGTATCCAGGCGCTGAGCGGGCTCACCCGGCGCGAGAAGGAGGTGCTCGTCGCCTTCGCCGAGGGGGCGCCCAACAAGGTGGTGGCGCATTCGCTCGGCCTTAGCGTCCGAACCGTCGAGCTTCATCGCGCCAATCTGCTCCGCAAGCTCGGAGTGAGGAGCCTCAGCCAGGCGCTTCTCATCGCCAAGGACGGGGGCTACGTCTGAAGAACGCCCTCGCGCCGATCCGGACGGTGCCGGAGACGGGCTCCACTAATGACGATCTCGCCGGTCTCGCCCGCGAGGGGGCACCGGAGGGGCTGTGGCTCCGCGCCGAGCGGCAGACCGGCGGCAAGGGGCGGCAGGGGCGCTTGTGGGTGTCGCCGCCGGGCAACCTCTATGCCAGCACCCTGGTCCGCCTCCGGCCCGGCGATCCGCCGGCTCCGACGCTGGCGCTCGTCGCGGCGGTGGCGCTTCACGAGACCGCTTCCGCCTTCGCCCCCGGCGCCGAAATCCTGATCAAATGGCCCAACGACCTGCTCGTCGGCGGCGCCAAGCTCTCCGGGATCCTTCTCGAGCGGCTCGACGAGGCGGTGATCGCCGGCTTCGGGGTCAATCTCGCCGAGCATCCGGAGGAGACCGAGCGTCCGGCGACCAGCCTCGCCGCGCTCGGTGCCGCGCCCGATCCGGACCGGTTCCTCGAGGCTCTGGCCGGGAGCTTCGCGCGCTGGCTCGGTCGATGGCGGGGCGAGGGGCTTGCCCCGGTCCGCCAACGCTGGCTCGCCGCAGCGCATCCGCCCGGCACCGCGCTCTCGACCCACACCGCCAGCGGCGCCTGGGTCGAAGGCCTGTTCGACGGCCTCGACGAGAGCGGAGCGCTCAGGCTCCGCCTCGCCGACGGCACCAGCCGGGTGATCCACGCCGGCGACGTCTTCCTGATCTAGCCTGCCTAGAACTTGACCTCCGCGGCGAAGGTGAACGAGCGTCCGCGCGGATCGGCGATGCGCGGCTCCCACGAGCTGCCGGCACCGGTGTTGCCGTCATAGGTGATCGCGAAGGGCGGATCGCGGTCGAACAGATTCTTCACCCCGGCGCTGATCCGGAAGCCGGGCGCCAGCCCCGAATAGCTGATCGACAGATTGTAGATGATGTAGTCGCTGACCCGGGGGTTGTAATCGGGCCGGATGACCGTGCCGTTGGCGATGCCCGGAAGCGCGAAATTCTTGTATCCGTTGCGGAAAAGCTGGGTGAACGTGATGTTGAAGTCGTTGTTGGTGTAGCTGATGAACGCGTTGTGCTTCCAGCGGATGCCGAGATCGCCGGTGAAGGTGAAAATTCCGATCTGGCTGCCCGTGAAAGCCGAATCCTGGGTCAGCTTCTCCTTCTTCTTGAGAAGGTAGGTGCCGTCGAGGCCGACCGCGATCCGGCCGTTGAGCGCGTCGAGGCCGCCGCGCAGTGAGAGCTCGAGGCCCTGGGTTCGGCGAGCGCCGGCGTTGATCCAGGTACGATCGATATAGATGATGTCGCCGGTGTCCGGCGGATTTCGGACGAAGCGGCTGGGGAACAGGTCGGCATTGTCGATTAGCTGGCGAAGGGTCAGCTCGGCGATCGTGTTGTCGACGGCGATCGACCACCAGTCGAGCGATGCGCTGAACAGGGGCGCGGGCGTGATGACAATTCCGGCGCTGAACTGCTTGGCCGTCTCCGGGCCGAGATTGAGGTTGCCGCCGGTGGCGATGTCCGGGCGGATCTGGGCGCAGGGCTGGCCGCTGCCGACGTTGCTGGTCGGGACTCCGCCGGGGCAGCGCACCGGATCGGCGATGTCGCTGCCGAGATAGGGCGCAACGGTGAGGCCGTTGAATATCTGGTTGAAGGTGGGCACCCGGAAGCTTGTATTGTAGGAAGCGCGGAACATGACCGGCTCGAACGGCCGGAACTTGATCGAGACTTTCGGATTCGTGGTCTGGCCGAAGCCGGTATAATCGTCGATCCGCACCGCTCCGGTGATGTCGAGCATGTCCTTGATGATCGGCACCAGCATCTCGGCATAGGCGGCCTTGATGGTGCGGTGCTTCGGCGTGAGCGCGTTGATGTTGTCGAAAGCGGCCAGGAAGATGACCGGATCGGTGGCGTCGGCGGCGTCGGAGCCGTTGAATTCATAGGTCTCGCGGCGATAGTCGACGCCCGCCGCCAGTTGAATGTCCCCGCCCCAGATGTGGAAGAGCGGCCCTGACAGGGAAAGGTCGAACTGGCGCACCTGGTAGCGGCCGCCGTAGAGGGTCGTGCCCTCGGCCGAAACCGCCTGGAGCGCGGAGAGCCCGGCGGCCGACTGCTCCAGCGTGAACGGATTGATCAGGCCGCTGTTCAGAACGCCGACGATGCCGGGGGCGGGCGTGCCCGGCGCCCGGGGGGCCGCCGGATCGGAGGCGCCGTTGGCGAGCGTGCCGCGATAATAATAGCCGCTGCCGAGCAGCGACGAAGATTCGCTTCGCGCGTAGGAGGCGCCGGCTCGATAGTCCCAGCCGGCCCAGAGCGGACCTTCCAGGCCAAGCGCGGCTCGGAAGGTTTTGGTGTTGGTCACATATTCGCGCGGGCCGCAGGGGACGCACCGCCAGCGACCGGCGATCGGCTTGCCGTAGCGGGCGTCCAGCGCCGCCCGTTGCGCGGGGTTGGTGAACGCGGCCCGGATGGAGTTGAAGATCGAGTTGTAGGTCGCGGCCGTGCTCGCGTTGAGCGGAAAGGCGACCGGAAGGTTGGTCGTGTTCGCGGTAAACTGGCCGTTGGAGAAGCTCTTGGCGGAATCGGCGTCCGAGCCGGTGACCTCGAGCGAAATCTCATGCTCGTGAGCGACCCGGAGCACTCCGCGCCCGTAATAGGTGAGGGTCTTGATCGGCTGCTGGATAACCGCCGCGCGGCCGGTGTCCCAGGAACAGGCATAATAAGCGGTCGGCGTGTTCCACAGCGCGTAATCGTACGCCATGCCCCCGTCCATCGTCTCGCAACCGGCGCCGCCCGGCAGGTTGAGGACGTTGATGCCGCCCGCCGCCGCGTTGGCGCCGTTCGGGGCGGTGAGGGTGAGGCCGGTCAGAAGCGTTCCGCCCGGCTGCTGGAAGGCGTTGGCGCCGATGTTGAACACAGTCTCGATCGGCGTTCCGCGGGTGTCGATCGAGAGGCCGCGATTGGGCTGGTTGCCGTTGACGAAGCTTCGGTCGGAACCGCGCAATATCTGGTTCCAGCTGTAGGAGACGGCGCCCATGACGTTGAAACCCTGGTCGTCGAGATCGCCGTAGCCCGCGATTCCCGACACCCTGTAGATGTTGCCGTTGCCGCGCTCGGTGATGTCGGTGAAGCCCTGAAGGCCGACGCCTTGATAATCCTTGCGGGTAATGAAGTTGATCACGCCGCCGACCGCGTCGGTGCCGTAGATCGCCGAAGCGCCGTCCTTGAGGACCTCGACCCTCTCGATCGCCGCGAAGGGGATCTGATTGACGTCGACGGCCGAGCCGCTGAGGCCGTGAGCCGCGACCCGGCGGCCGTTGAGGAGGACGAGGGTCGCGGCATTGCCCTGGCCGCGAAGGTTCGCCGACGAGAGGCCATTGGTGCCGCGCTGGGCGCCGGAGACGACGTCGGCGTTGGAGGCGAGGTTGTCCGCGCCGCTGCCGTTGGTGGTCAGGTACATCAACAGCTGCTCGGGGCTGTTGATGCCGTTGCGCTGGATCTCCTGGGTGGTGACGATCTGAAGCGGAAGCGCGCTGTTGTTCGGATCCTGCTTGATTCGCGATCCGGTGACGATGATCTCCTTACCATTCTCCTCGGTGGAGCCGAGGTCCGCGCCCTCGTCGGGCGTCTCGGCGCCCGTCGGCGTCGCCGCCGGCTGGGTGGTCGATTCCGGATCGGGAATCTGAGCGAGGGCGGTGCCCGGAAGGGCCAGTGCGGCCAAAGCCGTGCCGGCAGCCAGAATCGACCTGAAAGACGTCGCGCGCATATGAACCCCCGTTCGCTTGCCCCAGTGCCGCTTTGTCAGCGAACACTTCGCCTTGGGTCGTGCTTTTCCGATTGCGCGTCAAGCGGCTCAGTAGGCTTGCGCGATCATTTGCAGGACAGCGTCGATCGCTTCGCTGCCGTGGGCATCCTCGGGCATGTCGTTGGCGAAGGCCGAGAAGGTGAGGGTCCGGCCGCTTCGTGCGGTCATGTAGCCGGCGAGCGCGGTGCTGGCGTTGAGCGTTCCCGTCTTGGCGAACAGCCGGCCTTCGAGCGGCGTACCTTTGAAGCGGTTGCGCAAGGTCCCGTCGACTCCGGCGACCGGAAGGGTCGAGCGCCAGGCCGCGCCCCAGGGCTGGGACGCGATCCAGCGCAGCAGGGCGACCATCCCGAGCGGCGCGACCCGGTTGTAGCTCGACATCCCCGAGCCGTCGGAAAGGTCGACTTGAGCGCGAGTCACTCCGGCACGCTCGAGCATGGCCCGGACCCGGGCGAGGCCGTCGGCGACCGAGCCGGAGCCTGTGGCCCGACTGAGTCGGCGGAGCAGGAGCTCGGCGTGGAGGTTCTGGCTGACCTTGTTGGTGAGGACGAGGTCCTCCGTGAGCGGCGGGGGGACGATTCGCGCGAGGGCGGGGGAAGCATTTGCGGCGGGCGCGGGCTGCTCCGGCCGGCGATGGCGGACGAGGATCCTTCCCGTCACCCTGACGCCCCTGGCCTCGAGCAGAGCCTTGAGGCGCCAGGCGGCGTAATCGGCCGGATCGTCGATTCCGAGGCCGAGGCGCTCCGGCGGGGCGCCGGCGGCGATGGTTCCGGTCAGATGCACGATCCGGCTTCCCGGCAAACGGTCGACCCCAAGGTTCGTGCTTCCGCCGGTCACGGTCACGGCCCGATTGTCGATCGTATAATAGGGGGCGAGCTCGACCGCGGGCGGATTTCCGGCGGCGCCGGGCGTGACCGTCGCCGCGAGCTCGTTGTCGTCCAGGGTCAGAGCGGAGGCGGCGGTCCCCGAGCGGGTGGGGATGTTGTTCCAGCTCATCCCGGCGCTCCAGCGCTGGTCCGGGAAATAGACGTCGTCGCCGATGACGTCGCGGACCTTGCGGACCTTCGCGGCGACGGCGTCGGCGAGCGTTGCGAGGCAGTCGACGGTGCAATCGGAGCCGCTGGACAGGCGGGCGTCGCCGCGGCCTTCGAGGATCACGTCGCTCCCTTCGAGCCGAACGGCGGTTCCCGCTTCGGGGTCGGGCCGGTCGAGGTTCGCGAAGGTCGCGAAGGTCGCGGCGGTGGTGAAGATCTTGGTGTTGGAGGCGGGGATGAAACGGCCTTCGGGGGCGATCTCGACCAGGGGGCGCCCATCCTCGCCGGCGACGACCAGGCCGAAGCGGACGCCGGGGCCCGCCTCGCGCAGCCTGGCCTCGACCCGCTGCTGAAGGCCCCGGGCGTCCTGCGCGCCGGCTGGAAGCGGAGCCAGAGCGAGCGCCAGCAAGGGGAGCCAGATCGTCTTCATCGCTCGAGCCACGGCGGCAGCTTGTCGAGCCGGATGAGATCGTCAAGCGCCTGGCGTTCCCGGACCACCGCCCAATCCTCTCCATCGACCATCACTTCGGGCGGCAGCGGGCGCGAATTGTAGGTGCTCGCCATCGTCGCCGCATAGGCGCCGGAGGTGCGGATGATCATCAGATCCCCCTCCGCGACCCGGCCCATCGTCCGGCCGCGGGCGAAGGTGTCGCCCGTCTCGCAGACCGGGCCGACCACGTCCGCTACCATCGTCTGGTTCGATTGGGCGACGGGCTCGATCCCGTGCCAGGCGTCGTAGAGGGTCGGCCGCATCAGGTCGTTCATCGCCGCGTCGACTATGACGAAAGGGCAGGGCGAGCCCGGCTTGATCCGGATCACCCGGGTGAGCAGCACGCCGGCATTGCCGACGATCAGCCGCCCCGGCTCGAAGATGAGCCGGACATCCCACTTGCCGGCGACTCGGCGGACCATCGCGCCGTAATCGGCCGGGCTCGGCGGCGGCGGAGCGGCCGGATCGTAGGCGATCCCGAGGCCACCGCCGAGATCGGCCGTCTTCATGTCGTGGCCGGCGGCGCGAAGCTCCCGGATCAGCCCGCCGATCTTGGCGAAGGCGGCTTCGAGCGGCGCGAGGCGGGTCAGCTGGCTTCCGATATGGACGGCGATTCCCTGGACCCGGAGGCCCGGCAAGGCCCCCGCCCGGGCATAAGCGGCGAGGGCGTCCGCGATCGGGATTCCGAACTTGTTGTGCGCCGCGCCGGTCGAGATCTTGGCGTGCGAGCCGGCCTCGACGTCGGGGTTGATCCGGAACCCGACCGGGGCGGTCGCGCCCATTTCGGCCGCGGCCGCCGACAGCATCTCCGCCTCGGGCTCCGATTCGAGGTTGAACTGGAAGAGGCCGCCTTCGAGCGCCAGCCGAATCTCCGCTTCGGTCTTGCCGACGCCGGAGAAGACGATCGTCTCCGGCGCGATCCCGGCGGCCCGCGCACGCCGATATTCGCCGCCCGAGACGACGTCGGCCCCGAGCCCCGCCGCCGCCAGCGTCGCCAGCACCGCCGCATTGGGATTGGCCTTGACCGCGAAGGCGATCAGCGGGTCTGGAAGCGGCGCGAGGGCCTCGCGGAGGGCCCGGACCTGGCCGAGCATCGCGGCGGTCGAATAGACGTAGGCCGGAGTCCCCACCGCCTGGGCGATCCGAGCGAGCGGCACCCCCTCGCAATGGACCTCGCCGTCCCTCAGATGGAATTGGTCCATGCCGTTTTATGGAAGGGCGGGGGCGGGGCCGCAATGGCCGCCCCTCGCTAATCGCGCGGCGGCGCGGTAAGGGCCGGCCATGCTGCTCGCCGTCGATGCCGGGAACACCAACATCGTCTTCGCTTTGCTCGAAGAGGGCGTCATCCGCGCGCGCTGGCGGATCGCGACCGATCCGCGGCGGACGGCGGACCAATATGCGGTCTGGCTCCACCAGCTGATCGAGCTGGAGGGACTTCCCCGCGACGTCGTCGACGCGGTCATCATCGGCACGGTGGTGCCCCGCGCCACCCACAATCTCGAGGTCCTCGCCCAGAAATATTTCAAGGTCGAGCCGCTGATCGCCGGCCAGGGCGCCGCCGGCTGGGGGATCGAGCTCGACGTCGACGAGCCGCGAAGCGTCGGCGCCGACCGCGTGCTCGACGCCATCGCCGCCCATGCGCTCCACGAAGGCGACCTCATCGTCATCGATTTCGGAACCGCCACCACCTTCGACGCGGTCGACCGTTCGGGCGCCTACAAGGGCGGGATCATCGCGCCGGGGATCAACCTCTCGCTCGACGCCCTCGTCACCGCCGCCGCCAAGCTTCCGCGGATCGCGATCGAGGCGCCCGACGGCAACCTCTCGGTCATCGGCCGAACCACCGAGGACCAGATGCATATCGGAATCTACTGGGGCTATGTGGCGATGATGGAAGGGCTGGTGGCCCGGATGAAGGCGGAGATCGGCCGGCCGGCGACGGTGGTCGCCACGGGCGGCCTCGCCACCTTGTTCGACAAGCACACGATGATCTTCGACGCGATCGAGCCGGATCTCACGGTCCAGGGGCTGGGGCTTTTGTACGAGCGGAGCAAAAATGGCTCGTGAGCGTCACCCCAGCGACGGCTGGGGCCCCCAGCCTCCGCTGGGGCGACGGTAAAGGAATGAAATGAAACCCGGCAACGAACTGCTCTTCCTCGCGCTCGGCGGCTCGGGCGAGATCGGCATGAACGTCAACCTCTACGGGGCGGACGGCAAGTGGATCATGGTGGATCTGGGAATGACCTTCGCCGATCCGGCCTATCCCGGAGTCGAGCTGATCCTTCCCGACCTCGCCTTCATCGAGGAGCGGCGCGACGACCTGCTCGGGATCGTCCTCACCCACGGCCATGAGGACCATATCGGCGCCATCCCCTATCTCGCCGGCGATCTCGGCGTGCCCCTCTACGCGACCCCCTTCACCGCCGGGCTGATCGCCGAGAAGCTCCAGGAGGAAGGGCTGACGGCGGAGGTCAGGGTCAACCTCATCGACATCGGCGGCACGGCGCAGATCGGGCCGTTCGGGATCCGCTTCGTCCCGCTCGCCCATTCGATCCCCGAGGGCAATGCGCTCCTCATCGACACGCCCTACGGCAAGATCTTCCACACCGGCGACTGGAAGCTCGACGAATTCCCGCAGCTCGGCGACCCGGCCGACGCCGCCGCGCTCACCCGGGTCGGCGACGAGGGCATCCTCGCCCTCGTCTGCGATTCGACCAACGTCTTCCAGGAAGAGGCCTCCGGTTCCGAGGAGGAGGTGAGGCGGGGTCTCGACGAGGTCATAGGCGCCGCGGAAGGGCGGGTCCTCGTCACCACCTTCGCCTCCAACGCCGCGCGCCTGTCGACGCTCGGCAAGGTCGCCGAGGATACCGGCCGACGGGTCTGCGTCGCCGGCCGCTCGCTCGACCGGATCCTGCGGGTCGCCCGAAGCGTCGGCTACCTGCTCGATTTCCCCGAGACGGTCGATTTCGAGACGGCGATGAAGCTCCCTCGCTGCGAGGTGATGATCGTCGCCACCGGCGGTCAGGGCGAGAGCCGCGCCGCGCTCGCCCGGATCGCCTTCGACCAGCACAAGCTCAGCCTTAGCGAGGGCGATCTCGTCGTCTTCTCCTCCAAGCAGATACCCGGAAACGAGATCGCCATCGGCCGGATCCAGAACGAGCTCGCCGCGCGCGGGATCAGGATGATCACCGACCGCCAGGCCAACGTCCACGTCTCCGGGCACCCTGGCCGGCCGGAGCTCGCCGCCATGTACGGCTGGATCCGGCCCGAGATCATCGTCCCGGTCCACGGCGAGATGCGCCACATGGCCGAGCATGAGAGGTTCGCCCGCGGCCACGGCGTGCCCAAGGGGATCGTCCAGAAGAACGGCGACCTGATCCGTCTCGCGCCGGACGGCCCGGCCAAGCTCGGCGAGGAGAGGGTGGGGCGGCTGATCCTCGACGGCGACGTCATCCTCGCCGCCGATGGGCCGACGATGAACGAGCGGCGAAAGATCGCCAGCTTCGGAACCATCTCGGTCGCCCTGGCCATGGACGCTAACGACCGCGTCCGCGGCGGCGTCGAGATCGCGCTCGAAGGCATTCCCGTCGAGCAGGACCGCGAGGCCTTCCTCGAGGAAGCCTGCGCCGCGGCTTCCGAGGCGGCGGCCAAGGGCGGCGGAAGCGAGGACAAATTACGCGAATCGATCCGCCTCGCCGTCCGCCGCTGCGCCACCGAATGGACCGGCAAGAAGCCGGTGGTCGACGTCCTCATCGTCCGGGTGTGACGCGCCGTGAAGTGGCAGTCAGTCCTCGCCATCTACATATTGTTCTGGACGATGAGCCTGTTCGTCGTCCTCCCGATCGGAGTCCGCACCCCCGAGGAGGAAGGCGTGGACTGCCCCCCCGGCCACGCCCCGAGCGCGCCCCACCGCTTCAGCCTCGCCCGCGCCGCCTGGCGCGCGACCCTGGTCTCGGCGGCGACCTTCGCTTTGTTCTACGCCAATTACATATTCGGCTGGGTCACGATCGAGATGCTGGATTGGACTCGGTGACCGTCATTGCGAGGAGCCCTTCGACGCCGCCTGCGGCGGCGCTCAGGATAAACTGCCGCTTCGCGGCAGCGACGCGGCAATCCAGCCGGGCGGCGGCGCAGCACTGGATTGCCGCGCTTCGCTCGCAATGACGGCTATCTGAGCCGCTCGATCGCCTGGGCGAGGGCGACGTAGAGCTTGCCCATGTCGCTGGAGAGGATGGTGACGCTCAAGGGCGCTCCGTCGCGGTCGGCGAGGATCCGGCGGAGCATCGCCTCGAAATCGTGGATGTAGCGGTTCACCTGCTCGCGGAATTCGGGCTCTTCCTCGTAGTGCCGGGCGATCTCGCGTGCCTCGTTGGTGTCGAGCAGCCGCACCGCGCGCCGGGTGAACACCCCGCGATCGCCCTTGAGATAGGCGGCCCAGGCGCTGTCGGTGACCTCGTTGGAGAGGATCTTGGTGACGTCGATCGCGGTCGAGTTAAGCGATTCGATGAGGAGGGCGACCCGGCGCGAGAAATTCTCATTCTCCTTCGCCTCGCGCTCGCGGCGGGCATCGTCGATCCGCGATTCGATCGCCGCGGCGGTCTCGCCGAGCGAGAGCATCTGCCGGGTGAGCCGCTCCGAGGCGCGCTGCGCGGTCTCGATCGCGCGCTCGGAGACGGCCGACAATTCCGCCATCTGCCGCTCGACCGTCTCGCTGACGGCCCGTTCGAGCGCCTCGCGGCTGGCCTCGCCGAGCGCCGCGGCGCTCGCCGGGATCGCCGCCGAAATCGCCTCCCGCGCCCGCTCGGACGCCTGGTTGGCGGCTTCGCGCACCCGAAGCAGGGCCTCGATCAGCTCGGGCCCGGTGTCCGCGGTCACCTTCTCGGCCGCGGCCCGGGCTTCCTCGGCGGCCGCGGCGAGCCCGCGCAATTGCTCCTCGGCCCCCGCCGAGCCCTCGGCGATCCGGGTAAGCAGGGCTTCGACCTGTTCGGCCTGGCGGGCGACGGCGGCTTCGCTTTCGCCCAGCCTCGCCGCCGCGGCCTCGGCGGATTTCTCCACCCCCTCGACCAACGGGACAATGGCCGCCGCCGCCTCGCGGCTGCGGTCGGCCTGCTCCTCGACCGAGCGAAGGGCGGCGGGGAGGGCGTCGGCCAGGGTCTGCGAGACTCCCGCCAGGCTGGTCCCAAGGGTCCCGGCCCGCTCGATCAGCTCGCCGGCCTGTTGCTGCCCGGCACCGAGCTCCTGGAGCAGCTCGGCGGTGGCGGCGCGGACTCCGGCGACCGCCTTGCCCAGCCGCTCGCCATGGGCGCCGCCGGTCCGGCCGAGCTGGTCGAACCAGCTGTCGAGCTCGGCCAGCTCCTTGCCGAGGCCGGTGACGAGCGCGTGGCTGGCGGCGTCCTGGGCGGCGATATGGCCGGCCAAGGTCTCGATCTTGCCGCTGATCGTGTCCAGCCGCTGGGAAAGGCTGCGGGCGGCATCCTCGCCCGCCTTGTCGAGCGCGGCCCGGCTCTGCTCGATCGCCGCCAGCGTCGCCGTCCCCTGAAGCTCGAGCGCGGCGCGGGCCGTCTCGACCGCTTCGGCGGCGCGGCTCATCGCGCCGTCGACCGCCGCCGTCATCTTGGCCGAGGATTCGTCCATGCTCGCCGCGGCGGCCGCGCTTCCGCTCTCGATCCGGGCGACATGGGCCGCCATCCGCTGGGCCGAGCCGCCGAGCACCTCGTCCGCCTCGCGGCCCTTGGCGGCGAGCGAGGCGAGCTGGGCCTCGAGCGCGCTCGCCTGGCCGTGGGCGTTGAGCCCGGCCTCCTTCATCGCCTCGGCGACCGCCCGGGCCTGCTCCTCGGCGCGCGGAAGGTCGTGGAGGAGGACTCCAATATCGACCTTGGCGGCGGCCGCGGCGGCATCGAGGGCGGAGGCCTTCTGGTCGAGCGCCGAAGTCTCCTTGGCGAGATAGTAGGTGACCCGGCCGAGCCGGTCCGACGCCTCGTCGCCCAGCGACATCAGCCGTTCCGCCTCGCCGCGCAGCTTGGCGTGATTGTCCTCGATCCGGCCGGCGACGATCTCGAGCACGCTCTCCAGCGCCCGGCTTTCGGCGGTCATCGTCTCGACCGCCCTGGTGAAGCGCTCGGCCTCGCGCCGCGACGTCCGGCCGGCGAGCAGCCAGAGGAGGGCGAGAAGGGCGAGCGGGCCGGCGAGGGTTGCGATCCAGGTGATGAAGGTGGCGAGCGAGAGCGGCGGCCGCGCCTGCCAGAGATAGTCCGCGACGGCGCCGGTCCAGGCCAGTGCAAGAAGGATCAGCAGGGCGCCCAGCAACCTGGCGCCACCGGAGCGCTGCCGGCGCACCGGCTCGGCTTCGGCCTCCGGCTCGAGGGGCGGCACCTCGACGGGCTCGCCCACCCAGTTTGCGTGGGACCCAATGGAACCCGTTTCGGGCTCCGCCTGTGCTCGTTCTGCCCCCGTCATAATGGTTCGTTTACCATGATTCGGCCGCCAGGGAAGCTCGCAAGGATACGAGGCGTTAACGCGCGGCGGCTAGGAGAGGGCGCATGGTCTACGATCCCGGAGCCTTGAACGCCTCGCTCGCCGCCGCCGTCGGAAGCGATCCCGAGCTGATGCGCGAGCTTCGCGCCGCCTTTCTCGAGAGCGCCGCTCGCCAGGCCGACCTGATGGGCCGGGCGCGCTGCGACGCCAATTGGGCGATCGCCGCCTCGCGTCTGAAGAGCGTCGCCGCGAGCTTCGGAGCGATCGGCCTCGTCGCCCTCGCCGACGAGGCGCTCGAAGGCGCTCCGGGCGATCCCGTCGTCCTTCGCAAGCTCGGCGCCGCCATCGAGGGATTCGCCGCTTAGCCTTTGCGAAGCCGGCGCCGCGCGCCTATCCCATCCCGAAACCGGGGAGGGACATCTTGGCGCTGGCCGCACTGATCGCCGCCTATCACGAAGCCGACGATCCCGGCGGCGGGCTTCGCGCCACTCTGCCGATCGCCGGCCGTACCCTGATCGAGCGCCAGGTCCGCCTCGCCGCCGCGGCCGGGGCCGAGCTGGTCGTCGTCGCCGTCGAGCGTATGACCTCCGCTCTGGGCGGAGCGCTCGACCGCCTTCGCGACGAAGGCGTCCGCCTCGTCCTCGCGCGCAACGCCGAGGAGGCCGCCGAGGCGGTCGAGGCCGGCGACCGTCTCATCCTCGTCGGCGACGGGCTGGTCGCTCCGGAAGCGGCGCTGGCGAGGCTGGTCTCGATCGACGGGCCGGCCATATTGACGGTGCCGGACATGCGCGCGGACGACCGCTACGAGCGGATCGACGCTCAGAGCCGCTGGGCCGGCCTCGCGCTGATCGACGGCCATCTGCTCAAGCAGACCGCCTCGATGCTCCAGGATTGGGACCTCCAGTCGACCCTGCTCCGTCGCGCCGTCCAGTCGGGGGCCCGCCAGATCTCGGTTCGCGGCGAAGCCGAGGACGAGCTTCCCCTCGTCGCCGAGAATGCGGACGATCTTGCGGATCTGGAGGAGCGGATCATCGCCGGCGCGCAGATCCGCCGCGACGACTGGGTCTCGGGCTATCTGCTCGGCCCGCTCGAGCGGCTGGCGACCCGAAGCCTGATGACGACGGCCGTGACTCCGACCGCCCTCGGCCTCGCCGCTACCCTGCTGATGGTTCTGGCGGGCCTCGCTTTCGCAAGCCACTGGCTCGGCCTCGGCCTTGCCCTGCTGCTTCTCTCGACCCCGCTCGACGGGATCGGCGAGCGCCTCGCCTCGCTTCGGCTGCAGGGGGAGCGCGGCCCGACCTGGTGGGGCGCGCTCCTCCCCGCTCTGGGCGCCGGACTCCTGCTCATCCTCGCCTACTCGCTCGCCGAGACCCGCGGCTGGGGCTGCGTCGCGCTCGCCGGAACGATCATCGCCTTCACGGTCGCCCTTCGGATCGAGGCGGAGGGGCGGGACCTTCCCGGCCGGCCCTGGCTCGCGGAGCGCAAGGGCATGGCCTGGCTGATTCTCCCCTTCGCCGCCGTCAATCTGTGGGGAAGCGGGCTGACGGTGCTGGCCTTCTATGCGGGGGCGAGCTTCTTCTGGGCGCAGCGCCAGGCCCACGCCGCGGCGCCGGTGCCGGCACAGGATTAGCGCCGCCTTAACCCTGACGGCTCTATGCGCACACAATGTCTCTGGTGCGTCCGAGCGGGGGTGGGGAGGACGGCGCGGCGCAGCTGCTCGCGTCCGCGCGCGCACGCGTGTCCGCCGCGATGGCGGACCTCGCCTTGCCGGAGGCGCTTCGACTCAGCGACCGCCAGCGGATCACCGTCGCCCATCTCCTTCGCCGGCTGGTCGGCGACATCGAGGATGAGCTTCGCTCGGCGCTCGCCGGCCACTTCAGCGCGCCGGGCCAGGAGGCCGTAAGCGCAGCGCTTTCCTCCGCCACCGTCGCCATCGCCGGACCGGTCCTCGAGCTTCGCGGCGGACCCGGCGATCCGGCGCTGTTCGCGTTTCTCCTTCGCCGAGCCGAGGAGCACCGGCTCGCCCGAAGCGCTCCGGAGCGGCGGCTGCTTACCGCTCTGGCGGGCGATCCGGACGAGGGTGTCGCCGCCGCCGCGGTCTCGCTGGTGGTTGCCGAGAGCCGGCGCCTCGATGCCTTCGGCGAGCCGCTGCTGGCGAGCGGCGACCTTCCCGCCGAGCTCGCCCATGCCCTCGTGTGGACCGTCGCCGCGGCGCTCAGGGCCTATCTGATCTCGACCCACGACGTCGCTCCCGCCGAGGCGGACGCCGCCGTCACCGAGGCCGCCGCGGGCTTCCTTGGCCGCTACGACGAGGGCGCGGGCGCCGATGCCCTGGCCCGGCGTCTCGCCCTCCGTCTCCAGGACCGCGGCCGGCTCGACGACGACCTGCTCGAGCGGGCCGCCGGCGAAGGGGCGCTCGCCCTCCTGCTCGCCGCTCTGTCGCTTCGCACCGGCCTCGACGCGCAGGCGCTCTGGGAGCTTCTCCCGGACGTCAGCGGGCGGGGTCCCGCAATCGCGCTTCGAGCCGCCGGGGTCGGCCGGCCGGCGGCCGCCGCCATCCTTCTCCACCTCGCCGGGCGCGAGGAGCCGGTGCCGCCCCAGCTCGATCTGTTCGACGGCCTTTCGGACGAGGAGGCCGGCCGGGCCGTCTTGCTGTGGCGTCTCGATCCCGCATACAGGTCGGCCGTGGCGAGGCTTGCGTCGTGATCGGCAACGAGCCCGTCCGCGGCCGCCTCGACGCCGATGGCCGCCTGGTCGAGGCGGAGCCGCGGCTGATGGCGCTCCACCGCGCGGCCGGCGGCGAGGAGGGCGGGCCTCTCGCCGTGCCCCAGATCGCCGCCCTCGGCCGACTCGCCCGCCGACTCGGGATCGTCATCTCGCGCGGCGCGATCGCCGCCGAGGGCGACGGCGACCTCGATCTTTGGGTTCGCGCAGAGCCTCGCGAGGAAGGGGTCGAGCTCGCCGTGACCGGCTGGTCGGCGCGTCCCGCCCGAGCGCCAGCGCCCGCGTCCGACGCCGAACGCCAGGCCGATTTCCTTCGCGCCGGCGCCGACTGGATGTGGGAGACCGACGCCGGCCTTCGCCTCACCACCGTCTCGCCAGCCGCCGCCGCCGCGGCGGGGCAGACTCCCGCCCAGCTCGTCGGCCATCAGCTCACCCGGCTGTTCCGGCTCGAGGAAAGCGGCGAGGGCGAGCTTGCGCTACTGACGGCCCTGGCCGAGCAGAGGCGGTTCGACGGACAGCTCGCCGAGCTCCGCGGCGGACGCGGCGGCCAATACCGCCTCGCCGGGATCCCGCTGATCGACGGCGCCGGCCGCTTCGCGGGCTTCCGCGGCTCGGCCGCGGCTCTGCCCAGGAGCGCTCCGGCCGAGCCGCCGCCGACCGTCGCGCCGCCCGAGGCCGGAGCGTTCGGCGAGCGGCTCGACAAGGCGCTTCGCGCCCCGCTCGCCCGGATCATCGCCAGCGCCGAGACGATCGGCGGGCAGGACGAAGGCCCGATCCGCACCGACTATGCCGGCTATGCGGGCGATATCGCCGCCGCCGGACGCCATTTGCTCGCGCTCGTCGACGATCTCGTCGACCTGCAGGCGATCGAGCGGCCTGATTTCGTGCCCGCCGGGGAGGAGATCGACCTCGCCGACGTCGCCCGCCGCGCCGCCGGCCTGCTCGCGGTCCGAGCCGGCGAGCGGCAGGTCAGGATCGACTCGCCTGCGCCCGGCGAGAGCCTGCCCGCGCGCGGCGACTTCCGGCGAGCGCTCCAGATCGTCATGAACCTGCTGACCAACGCCATCCGTTACTCGCCCGAAGCCGGCCAGGTCTGGATCCGAACCGACCGCGAGGGCGATCTCGCCGCTCTCGTCATCGCCGACCAGGGCAAGGGCATCTCGTCCGAGGACCAGGCGCGGATCTTCGAGAAGTTCGAGCGGGTCGATCCGACCGAGCCGGGCGGGACCGGCCTCGGCCTCTACATCGCCCGCCGCCTCGCCCGGGCGATGGGCGGCGACATCGCGGTCGACAGCGCGCCCGGCCAGGGGGCGAGGTTCACCTTCACTCTGCCGCTTCGGCGGGAGTGACGTCATCCCGGCGAAAGCCGGGATCTCGACGGGTGAAAGGCTCGGCCGTCTTCCGACCCGAGGCCCCGGCTTTCGCCGGGTGACGGTCAGTTTCCAGCGTGCTCCATCCCCGCCCCGGCCATCCGCATCGGCTTGTGGAATTGGCAGGTGACGGTCGGGTTGTACTGGGCGAACATGCCGTTGGCGTTGGGCCGGTAGAGCCAGACGTGGCGATCGTAATGCGGCTCGAACATGTGGGCCTCGTCGATCGGGGTCGCGGGATCGTCGGCCATGCGGTCATATTCGACCCCGTGGAAGGTCGGGCGGCCGGTATGGCCCGCCGCCTTCCAGGCCTTCTCGAAGACGAGATTCTCGACCGCGACCAGCTCGAGCGAGCCGTCGGCGCGGGGCTCGTAGATGAGGATGGCCGGCTTGCGGAAATCGGTGTGGGTGCCGTTGCCAGAGACCCGCGGGTTGGGCGGAGCGGTGATCCCGAGCAGATCGGGGCGGAAGAAGTGGATTCCCATCCCGCCGAGCGACTTGGGAGCGCCCATCATCCCGGCCGTGTCGCACATGTCGCCCGGATCGCGGACATAGCCTTCGGCGAGCGCGACGTTGACGTCCCGGAATCGGATGGTGAGGGCGCGGACCTCGTCGAGGGTCGGCTCGCCCGGGCCCGGAACGGCGGCGGCGGCGAGCGCGGCGGCGGCGATGATCGTCAGCATTTCGGTCTTCCCCGGTGGTGAGTGTCCGGGTGCGAGTAGGACCCAGCCTGTCGATTTTTCATGCCGCCGCCGGGGCGACTTGGTTTCAATTGTTGCGATCCTCGCGGGTCCGCTTCACTCTCGTGCGCAAAGCCATGGGGGGATTGATGATTCAGCTGACGGCATCCGATTTCCAGCCGCTCTGCGGGAGCGACGTCGTGCGCGAGCGGATCGGGGCGCTCGAAGGCGAAAGGCGAGCGGCGGTGCGCAAGTTCTGGCTCCGCGGACTCGCCGGCATAGCCCTCGCCGCCGCGGCCGGCTTCACCCTCTACGTCTCGGGCTGGGAGACGGTCGCCATCATCGCCGCTCTCGTGTTCCTGGTGGGCGGGATCGTCGCCGCGATCGGTCCGCTGATGGCCGCCAAGGAGGGGCTCAAGCTTCCCGTGCTCGAGGAGATCGCCAGGCGCGCCGGCATGGAATATTTCGCGAGCGGCTTCGAGCCGCCCGCCTTCGGCGCCCGCGGCCTGCTGTTCGGCCAGAGCGGCTTCTCCAGCCAGACCTTCACCGACCTGTTCAACGGCACCGACGAGGAGGGGAGGGGAATCGCGGTCTACGAGGCCAACCTCCGGCGCCGCTCCGGCAAGAACACCTACACCGTCTTCACCGGCCAGATGTACGCCGTCCAGCGCCGGCCCGGCCGCCAGGGCCATGTCGCGATCGTTCCCGACAGGAAGATCTTCAACTTCTGGAAGCCGGCGAGCGACATGGAGCGGGTCCGGATCGAGGGCGACGACGCCTTCGAGAAGAAGTTCGAAATCTACGCGACCAACCCGATGGAAGCCCGCGAGCTGGTCGACCCTGCCTTCCGGGCGCGGCTTCTCGAGCTGCGCAAGGCCGGCCGGGTCTATCTCTATGCCGGCCCGGAGGAGGCGCTGGTCGCCACCTGGGGCAAGGACCGCTTCGAGCCCGGCAACATGCTCCGCTCGAAGCCGGGCGAGGAAAGGGTGAAGGGCATGTTCGAAGACGTCTGCGCCTCGCTCGATCTGCTCAGGGAGCTGAGGGCGAAGCTGGCCTGAGGGCTAACGCTCCGCCACCGGCACGTAATCTCGCTGCACGGGCCCCGTGTAGAGCTGCCTCGGCCTTCCGATCTTCTGCTCGGGGTCGGAGATCATCTCGTTCCACTGGGCGACCCATCCCACGGTTCGCGCCAAGGCAAACAAAGCCGTGAACATCGAGGTGGGGAAGCCGATCGCGGAGAGGACCACGCCGGAATAGAAATCGACGTTGGGGTAGAGCTTCTTCTCGATGAAATATTCGTCGCTGAGCGCGATCCGCTCGAGCTCGCGGGCGACGTCGAAGACGGGATCGGTGACGCCCAGCTCCTTGAGGACTTCGGCGGCGGTCGCCTGCATGACCTTCGCGCGCGGGTCGTAATTCTTGTAGACGCGGTGGCCGAAGCCCATCAGCCGGAAGGGGTCGTCCTTGTCCTTGGCTCGGGCGATGAATTCGGGGATTCGCTCGGGCCGGCCGATCTCGTGGAGCATGTTCAGCGCCGCCTCGTTGGCGCCGCCATGCGCCGGGCCCCAAAGGCAGGCGATTCCGGCGGCGATGCAGGCGAAGGGGTTGGCGCCCGACGAGCCGGCGAGGCGGACCGTGGAGGTCGAGGCGTTCTGCTCGTGATCGGCGTGGAGGATGAAGATCCGCCGCATCGCCCGCTCGACGATCGGGTTGACCTCATAGGGCTCGGCCGGGACGCCGAACGTCATCCTGAGGAAATTGCCGGTGTAGGTGAGGCTGTTCTGCGGATACATCATCGGCTGGCCGACCGAATATTTGTAGGCCATGGCCGCGATCGTCGGCATCTTGGCGATCAGCCGATGGCTGGCGATCATCCTTTGCTTGGGATCGGTGATGTCGGTCGAATCGTGGTAGAAGGCGCTCAAGGCGCCGACCACGCCGCACATGATCGCCATCGGATGGGCGTCGCGCCGGAAGCCGCGGTAGAAGGTGGCGAGCTGCTCGTGGAGCATGGTGTGGCGCGAGATGGTGTAGGTGAACTTCTCGAGCTCCGGTTTCTTGGGAAGCTCGCCGTTCAAAAGCAGGTAGCAGACCTCCATGAAGGTCGAATGCTCGGCGAGCTGGTCGATCGGATAGCCGCGGTGGAGCAATATGCCCTGATCGCCGTCGATATAGGTGATCGCGCTCTCGCAGGCGGCGGTCGAGGTGAAGCCGGGATCGTAGGTGAAGGCGCCCGTTTCCGCGTAGAGCTTGCGGATGTCGATGACCTCCGGCCCGACCGAGCCCTGGCGGACCGGGAAGCCGTGGGAATTGCCGCCCCTCTCATTGGTGCCGAGGGTAAGAGTGGCCTGATCGTCCGCCATCATTCAGCTCCGTCCATCCGGTCCGCGATACGGGAGAGGCTTTCCTCGCGCCCGAGCAGGACCAGAACATCGAATATGCCGGGCGAGGTCGCCCGCCCGGTCAGCGCGGCCCGCAGCGGCTGCGCCACCTGGCCGAGCTTGACCCCGGCCGCCTCCGCTGTGCTGCGCACCGCCGCCTCTGTGGCGGTCGCCGACCATTCGTCAAGCGCATTGAGTGCACTCCACGCGCCGGCGAGCAGGCGCGGGGCCTCGCCGGCGAGCAGCCCGGCCGCCTTCTCGTCGAGATCGAGCGGACGCGTCCGGAACAGAAAGGTCGAGCTTTCAGCGATTTCGTTGAGGCTCTTCGCACGAGGCTTGAGCTCGGGCATCGCCTTGACCAGGAGCTCGACCTCGGCCGGCGAGAGGTCGCGGCCGATCAGCGTCGCGATCCGCGGCGCGATCAGGCCGGCGAGGCGGGCATCGTCGGCTTCACGAAGATAGTGGCCGTTGAGATTCTCGAGCTTCTTGGTGTCGAAGCGCGAAGGCGACTTGCCCACGCCGTCGAGGTCGAACCACTGGATGGCCTGCTCGCGCGAGATGATCTCGTCGTCGCCATGGCCCCAGCCGAGGCGGAGGAGATAGTTGGAGAGGGCCTCGGGAAGGAAGCCGAGCGAGTCGTAATCCATCACCCCGGTCGCGCCGTGGCGCTTGGACATCTTGGCGCCGTCCTGGCCGTGGATGAGCGGGACATGGGCGTAGACCGGCTCGGGCCAGCCCATCGCCCGGATGATTCCGAGCTGGCGGAAGGCGTTGTTGAGATGGTCGTCGCCGCGGATGACGTGGGTGACGCCCATGTCGTGATCGTCGACGACGACGGCGAGCATGTAGGTCGGCGAGCCGTCCGAGCGGAGGAGGACCATGTCGTCCAATTCGGCGTTGCGGACGACGACCCGGCCTTGGACCCGGTCCTCGATCACGGTCTCGCCCTCGCGCGGCGCCTTGAGGCGGATGACGAAGGGGGCGTCGGAATCCTGGGTCCGGTCCCGCCACGGGCTGTCGACGCGGTAGGGGCGGCGCTCGGCCTGCGCCTTCTCGCGCTGCTGGCTGAGCTCCTCGGCGGTCATGTAGCAGCGATAGGCGTGGCCGCGCTCGAGCATCGCGTTGGCGACCTCGGCGTGGCGGGCCTGGAATTGCGACTGGTAATATTCGTCCCCGTCCCAGTCGAGGCCGAGCCAGCGCATGCCTTCGAGGATCGCCTCGATCGCCGGCTGGGTGGAGCGCGCCTTGTCGGTATCCTCGATGCGAAGGAGGAAGCGGCCGCCGTGATGGCGGGCGTAGAGCCAGTTGAACAAGGCGGTGCGGGCGCCGCCGATATGCAGGAAACCGGTCGGCGAAGGCGCAAAGCGGGTGACGACCTCTGGCTGGGCGGTTGCGCTCAAGCGCCTTTTCTCCAAGGATGGGGGCCATGACGGCCGGTGATGGGGGCGCCCCTAGCATATCACGTCATCCCGGCGGAAGCCGGGAGCTATGAGCATGGGCGTCGTCGAGCTGCGTCGTCATCCCGGCGGAAGCCGGGACCCATGAACACGGGCGCTCTCGATTCTTTCTCGGGCTCCGGTGTTCCTGGGTCCCGGATCAAGTCCGGGATGACGGCCCTCGCCCGCCGCCTCGAATCCCTCGCCGACGCCGAGCGGAACCAGTTGCCGCTCTGGCTGCCCGTCGGCCTCGGCCTCGGCACCGCCGCCTGGTTCACTCTGCCCGATGAGGCCGCGTGGGCAGGCTTCCTTCTCCTCGCCGCGGCAGCAATGCTGGTTCCGCAGGCGCTTGCGCCGGGGACGCGCTGGGGCGGGGCCGTCTCGATCTTCTGCCTCGCCGCCCTGATCGGCTGCGGCAACATCTGGTGGAAGGCCGAACGCGTGGCGGCGCCGGCGCTCGCCGAGCCACGCGCGGCCGAGTTCGACGCCAGGATCCTCAGCCTCCAGCGCCTCACCGCGCGCGAGGCGGTCCGGCTGACGGTCGTGCCGACCGCGGACGCCACCCTGCCGCCGAGGCTTCGGGTCAGTCTCGACGAGGCCAAGGCGCCCGCGACGCTGAGACCGGGCGGGGTGGTTCGGCTTCGCGGCTATCTGATGCCGCCCGCCCCGGCGGCGGTGCCGGGCGCCTACGATTTCGCGCGCGCCGCCTGGTTCCAGCGGATCGGGGGCACCGGCCGGGTGAGCTTCGTGCGCCAGGTCGCGCCCGCGGGCGAGGAGGGCTGGCAGTCCTGGCTGGCCGATGCCCGTCAGAGGCTCGCCGACCATATCCGCGCCCGGCTTCCGGGCGGAGCGGGCGGGATCGCCGTCGCCCTCGCCACCGGCGACCAGGGCGGGATCAGCGAGGCGGATGCGGACGCGATGCGCCGCTCGGGCCTCGCCCACCTGCTCTCGGTGAGCGGGCTCCACCTCACCGCAGTCGTCGGCGCGGTGATGCTTCTCACCCTGAGATTGCTCGCGCTCAGCCCGTGGCTGGCGCTCCGCTTCCGGCTGGTGCTGGTCGCCGCCGGCGCCGGCGCCCTGGCCGGGATCGCCTACACATTGCTCACCGGCGCCGAGGTGCCGACCATCCGATCGTGCATCGCCGCGCTTCTGATCCTGCTCGGGGTGGCGCTCGGGCGCGAGGCGCTCACCTTGCCGCTGGTCGCGGTCGGCGCGCTCATCGTGCTTCTGCTCTGGCCCGAATCGCTTCCCGGCCCGAGCTTCCAGATGAGCTTCGCGGCGATCACGGCGATCGTCGCACTCCACGAGCAGCCGCGCCTTCGTGCCTTCCTCGCCCGGCGCGAGGAATTGTGGCCGATGAAGCTCGGCCGATTCCTCTCCGGCCTGATCCTCACCGGCCTCGCGGTCGAGCTCGCGCTGATCCCGATCGCGCTCTGGCATTTCCACCAGGCCGGGCTCTACGGAGCGATCGCCAACATCGTCGCCATCCCGCTCACCACCTTCGTCGTCATGCCGATCGAGGCGCTGGCCCTGCTCTTCGACCTGGGCGGGCTCGGAGCGCCTTTCTGGTGGCTGACCGGCGTCGCGCTCGACCTCCTGCTCTCGCTGGCGCACGCGACCGCCGCCGCGCCCGGAGCGGTGGCGAGGCTTCCGACCATGGCCACGCCTGCCTTCGCGCTGATGCTCGGCGGCGGCCTCTGGCTGGCTTTGTGGCGGACCCGCTGGCGGCGCTGGGGTCTCGCGCCGGTCGCGGCGGGCGCCGTCGCGGCTCTGCTCACCCCGGCTCCGGACCTCTTGGTGACCGGCGACGGCCGCCATCTCGCCCTTCGCGATTCCTCCGGAGCCCTGGTGCTGCTTCGCGACCGGGCGGGGGATTACGTCCGCGACCTGCTCGGCGAGAGCGCGGGGTTCGACGGAGAGTTGGGAGCGCTGGCCGATTTGCCCGGCGCCCGTTGTAGCGCCGATTTCTGCACGTCCACGATCGAGCGCGAGGGCCGCATCTGGCGCCTGCTCGCCAGCCGAAGCCCCCGCCTCGTCGAGACCGACGCTTTGGCGCGCGCCTGCGCCGAGGCCGATATCGTCGTCTCCGACCGGCGCCTGCCCGCGCCCTGCCGCCCGCGCTGGCTGAAGGCGGACCGGGCGCTGCTCGAGCGCACCGGCGGGCTGGCCATTGTGCTCGGTGGGAAGCCGCGGGTCACGTCCGTCGCGTCGGGCGACCGCCACCCCTGGATCCCCGTCAAAGCCTCCGCCGGTCCCCGCGATTGGCGCGCTCGATCGACATCAGGCCGCCGAGGCAGAGCATGACCGTCATCATCGCCGATCCGCCGTAGGAGAAGAGGGGGAGGGGGATCCCGACCACCGGCGCGAGGCCCATCACCATCATCAGGTTGATCGCCACGTAGAGGAAGATGGTCGTTGTGAGACCGGCGGCGGTCAGCCGCTGGAAGCGGTCCTTGGCTTCGAGCGCGACTCCAACGCCCCAGCGTATGACGAGCGCATAGGCGGCGATCAGGAGGATCCCGCCCATCAGCCCCCATTCCTCGGCCATGGTCGCGAAGATGAAGTCGGTATGGCCTTCGGGCAGATAATCGAGATGGCTCTGGGTGCCGTTCAGAAAGCCCTTGCCGAACACCCCGCCCGAGCCGATCGCGATCTTCGACTGGCTGATATGGTAGCCGGCGCCGAGCGGGTCGGATTCGGGATCGAGGAAGATGAGCACCCGCTTGCGTTGGTAATCGTGGAGGAAGCTGAACGCGATCGGGCCGACGACGGCGAGAAGCGCCGCTCCGCCGACGAAGAGCCGAAGCGGAAGCCCGGCGAGGAACATGACGGTGAGGCCGCCGGCAATGACCATCACTGCCGTCCCGAGGTCCGGCTGGACGAGGATCAGGGCGGCGGGGACGCCGATCATCGCCGCCGCCGGCCAGATCCCGTTCCAGCGCCTCGTCTCGCCGACCGGAAGAAGATCGTAGAAGCGGGCGACGGCGAGGATGATGACCGGCTTCATCAGCTCCGAGGGCTGGAGGTTCATGAAGCCGAGGTTGAGCCAGCGCTGGGCACCCTTGCCGACGAATCCGAGCGCCTCGACGAGGATGAGGAGGAGCATCACCGCGCCGAAGGCCGGGAAGGCGATCTCCTTCAGCCGCTGCGGCCTGAAGCGCGAGATGGCGATGGCCATTCCGAGGAAGACGGCGAATCGAACGCCCTGCGGAAGCGCCCAGGGCATCGCCTTGCCGCCGGCCGCCGAATAGAGGACGAGGAGGCCGAAGCCGGTGATGAACATCACCAGCAGCAACATTCTCCACGGCAGCTCCGCGATCGGCGCGGGGATCAGCGACTGCGACCTCATATCGTCGTCGGCGGCTTCCGCGGATTGACGGCGACGGCGGCGGGCTTGGGCTTCTCGGCGACCTGCGGCGCGGGCTTGGACGGACGCCAGGCGTCGGCGCGGCGCTTCATCCGCTCGGCGATGGTGCCGCCCCATTGCTCCTCGAGCGCGGCAAGCGCGGCCATCGCCTTGGGCTTGTCGAACAGATAGGTGAGCGTGTCCCGGCAGGCGGGCGCGGCGACGGTGGCGCCCCAGCCGCCATGCTCGACGATGACGGCGCAGGCGTAGCGCGGCTTGTCCGCAGGAGCGAAGCCGATGAACAGCGAGTGGTCGCGCATCCGCCAGGCGAGGCTCTCGTTCGAGCGGACTCCGCCGGCCCGCTCGCCCATCGTGATCCGCCGGACCTGCGCCGTGCCCGTCTTGCCGGCCATGAGCACGCCCTCGACCGGAAGCTTCGCCCCCGTCGCCGTGCCGTGCCCGTTGACCACGGCGGTCATCGCGTCGCGGACGAAGGCGAGGTGCTCGGGGGTCACCGGAAGCGGCGGCGCCTCGGGAAGCTTGCTCTGGCGGACGATGCTCGGCTGAAGCTGCCTGCCGCTGGCGATCCGCGCCACCATCACCGCCAGCTGGAGCGGGTTGACCAGCACGTTGCCCTGGCCGATCGACATGTTGATCGTGTCGTAGGCCTGCCACTTGCGATTATACTTGCGCTCCATCCATTCGGGATCGGGGACGGTCCCGAAGCGCTGGGTCGGCACCGGCAGCTCGAACTTCTGGCCCAGGCCCAGGCGCCGCGCCATCGAGGCGATGACCTCGGGACCGGCCTGGAGGCTGGTATGATAGAAATAGATGTCGCAGCTCCGCTCGACCGCGGCGTGCATGTCGACCGAGCCGTGGCGGGTATCGCAGTGGAAGATGTGGTTGCCGAGGGGATAGGCGCCGGTGCAGACGACATGCTTGTTCGGGTCGATCCCGGCCTCGAGGAAGGCGAGCGACATCAAGGGCTTGATCGTCGATCCCGACGGATAGAGGCCCTGGAAGACCTTGTTGATCATCGGGTGCCGCTCGTCCTCGGCCATCATGTCCCAGTCCTTGTGACTGATGCCGTCGGAGAAGTTGTTGGGATCGTAGGCGGGCATCGACGGCATGGCGAGGATCTCGCCGGTGAGGCAGTCGATGACGACGATCGCCCCCGATTCGTCGCCGAGCCGGCGCGCCGCATAGCTGTGCAGGCCGATGTCGAGGGTGAGCTGGAGCGGAGGCCCGCTCTTGTCGGGCACGGTCGAGAGGTTGCGCACGAGCCGGCCGTGCGCGGTCACCTCGATCCGCTGGGCGCCGGGGTGGCCGCGGAGCCTCGGCTCCATCGTCTTTTCGAGCTCGTCCTTGCCGACCTTGAAGCCCGGGGTGATCAGAAGCGGGTTCTTGTCCTCGGCCTGGTAATCCTCGCGGCTCGGAGTGCCGACATAGCCGGTGAGGTGGGCGACCGCCGCGCCTTCGGGATAGTAACGCGAGAAGGAGCGGAGCGGCGAGACCCCCGGAAGCTCGGGCAGCCGCACCGTCACCGCGGCATATTTCTCGAACGGGAGGTTCTCGGCGACCGGTACCGGCTGGTAGCCGGCGGCGCGGCCGAGCTCCTCGCGGATCCGGTCGACCTCGTCGGGCGGAAGATCGAGCAATTGGGTGAGCTCGGCGATGACCCGGTCGGGCTCCTTCAGCCGGTCGGGAATGAGATCGACCCGGAAATCGCTCCGGTTGATCGCGATCGGCAGGCCGTGGCGATCGACGATCCAGCCGCGCCTCGGCGGGATCAGTCGCATCTGAACGCGGTTCGATTCGGAGAGAAGCTTGTAATGCTCGTTCTCGGCGATCGAGAGCCAGGCCATGCGCGCGCCGAGGCCGGTCGCCATCACCGCCTGCGCTCCGCCCAGTACCAAAGCGCGCCGGGTGAAGGTGTAGACCTGGCTGTTCTCGGTGATGACGGGGCGGCCGCGCTTCCTCATCGCGACAGCCGCCAGCGATCGAGCCCGACGACCAATCGGGCCACCACGGGATAGGCGAAGACCGACAGGCCGAGCTGCGGCAGCATCACCTCATAGGGCGTGTGGCTTCCCATCAGGCGCGCAATATACCACCCTCCGAGGCTGTAGAGGAGGATCGCCGTCGCGGCGAACAGCCAATCCAGCCAATAATCGCGCCAGCCGACCCGGCTGTCGACCAGATCGAGCATGAGGAAGGCCAGGGTCCACAAGGCCATGGACTGGCCGATGGGCAGGCCGGCGACGAGATCGTTGAACAGCCCGAGCGGAAGCGCGGCATGGGCCGGCCACAGCTCGGGGCGCAGGAGCCGCCAGGCGAGAACGACGAGGAAGGCGAAATCGGGGACGATCGGCCAGCTCGCGACATAGGGCAGGAGCGCCAGGCACGAGGCCGCCAGGGTGCTGAGCACCGGAACCGTCTGGCGGCGGAAGCCGAGCAGTGCGACGTCGCGGCTGGATCCGGCGATCCGGCTCATTGCGCGGCGCCCCGAAGCGCATTCTCGGTCGCCGGGGTGAGCGGCTGGTCGGCGAGCGGCTGATAGACGTTGAGGACGACGGCGTGATCGACATTGGCCGGGTCGGCCAGCGGCTTGGCCACGGTCCGGTCGCCCTTGACGGCCACCACCACCGCCACCGGAACGTCCGGCGGGAAGATCCCGCCGACGCCGGAGGTGACCAGGACGTCGCCGCGGCGGAACGGATTGCGGCCGACCTCGAGCGTCTTGAGGTCGATCGTCCCGTCGCCATGGCCGCTGGCGATAGCGGGGGTTCCGTCGCGGACGAGCCGGACCGGGACGTTGCTCGCGCCGTCGCTGACCAGCAGCACCCGGCTCGCCCAGCGCCCGGTCTCGATCACCTGGCCGATCAGCCCGTCGGCCGAGCGCACCGGCTGCCCCGGCCGGATTCCCGAGGAAGCGCCGGCGGAGAGGGTGGCGAGCCGGCGGGCCGAGGCAAAGGAGGAACCGACCACCTGGGCGACCGCGACCTCGTCCTCGCCGTCCTGGGTCAGCTTGAGCAGGGCCCTGAGCCGCCTGTTCTCCATCTCGACGGCGCGCGCTTCGATCAGCCTTCGCCGCGTCGCGTCGAGCTGCCGCCTGAGCTGCGCGTTCTGCGAACCGGCGCGGACATAATCGCCGACCGAATCGCCGATGCCGCCCACGAAATTGCTCACGCTTCGTCCCGCCGACGTGAACGGCCGGGTAAGATCCAGGGCGACGCCCTTCAATGCGTTGAAGCCCGTCGGGTCGACGACCGCGATGAGCAGGAGCATCACCGCGAACAGGACTCCGCCGACGGCGATGACATAGCCCAGGAACAGCCCATATTGCGCCCGGCGCGAAAAGCCGGGGCGGCGGGTCGATGGCTTCGCCACCTCGCGGCTCCCCGGCCCGGCCTCAGGCGGTCAGGAGAACGCCGCGGAAGATCTCCTCCTCGAGCGCCCGGCCCGTGCCGATGGCGACGCAGGTCAGGGGATCGTCGGCGACGGTGACGGGAAGGCCCGTCTCGTCGCGAAGAACCTCGTCGAGGCCCTGGAGCAGGGCGCCGCCGCCGGTGAGGACGATGCCCTGGTCGACGATGTCGGCGGCGAGCTCCGGCGCGGTGTTCTCGAGCGCGATCCGGACGCCCTCGACGATCGTGTTGACCGGCTCGGACAAAGCCTCCGCGATCTGCCGCTGGTTGATCGTGATCTCCTTGGGCACGCCGTTGACGAGGTCGCGGCCCTTGATGTGGACGCTAAGGCCGTCGCTCGGCCGGCCCTCGGCGTCGGTCGGCGGCTTGGCGATCCCGACCTGCTTCTTGATCCGCTCGGCCGTCGCCTCGCCGATGAGGAGGTTGTGGTTGCGGCGGACGTAGGAGGAGATCGCCTCGTCCATCTTGTCGCCGCCGACCCGGACCGAGGTCGTGTAGGCGAGGCCGCGAAGGGACAGGACCGCTACCTCGGTGGTGCCGCCGCCGATGTCGACGACCTTCGAGCCGATCGGCTCGGTCACCGGCATGTCGGCGCCGATCGCCGCCGCCATCGGCTCCTCGATCAGCCAAACCTGGCTTGCGCCGGCATTGGAGGCGGCGTCGCGAATCGCGCGCCGCTCGACGCTGGTCGAGCCCGACGGGACGCAGATCACGATCTCGGGCCAGCGCGGGAAGCGGCGCTTGCCGTGGACCTTCTGGATGAAGTGCTTGATCATCTGCTCGGCCACATCGATGTCGGCGATGACTCCGTCCCTCAGGGGCCGGATTGCCTCGATCTGGTCCGGGGTCTTGCCCATCATCATCTTGGCGTCGTCGCCGACGGCCTTGACCCGCTTCACGCCGTTGATCGTCTCGATGGCGACCACCGAAGGCTCGTTGAGGACCACCCCGCGTCCGCGCACGTAGACGACGGTGTTGGCCGTTCCGAGGTCGATCGCCATGTCGTGGGAGGGGAACTTGAAGAAACGCAAGAGTGACATTGAGGTGGGTCCCGCTTCTTTCAAAACGCCGCCGCGGCATCGTGCCCGGCGCGGTCGCCTTACTCTATAGGATGGCCCCTCGGCTTGTTCCACAAATGAGTTAACAAGGCTCGCGAGACGGCTGGGCTTGGTCTAGACCGCTGATCGATGTCAATACGCCGCCTGCCCGAGCATCTGGTCAACCGCATCGCCGCCGGTGAAGTGGTGGAAAGACCGGCCAGCGCGTTGAAGGAGCTCATCGAGAACGCGATCGACGCGGGCGCGACGCGGATCGCCGTCTCCCTCGCGGCGGGCGGGATCGAGCGGATCGAGGTGACCGACGACGGCTCAGGCATGAGCCCGGCCGAGATGGCCCTCGCGCTCGAACGCCATGCCACCTCCAAGCTGCCCGGCGAGGAGATCGAGGCCGTGACGACGCTGGGCTTTCGGGGCGAAGCTCTGCCGTCGATCGCCAGCGTCGCCCGGCTGACCCTCGAGAGCCGGGTTCGGGGCTCCGACGGCTGGTCGCGAATCGTCGACAATGGCCGGCTCGAAGGGGAGGGGCCGGCGGCGCTTCCGCCGGGCACGCGGATACGGGTCGAGCATTTGTTCGCGCGAGTGCCCGCCCGCCGCAAGTTCCTGCGCTCGGAGCGCTCCGAATATGGCGCCTGCGTCGACGTCGTGAAGAGGCTCGCAATGGCCCGGCCCGACATCGGCTTCACGCTCGAGCATGACGGACGCCGGCCGATCGCCGTCCAGCCCGGCGAGGACCGGCCGGCCCGGGTCGCGGCGCTGACCGACCGCGAGCTTCACTCGAACAGCGTCGCCATCGACTATGACCGAGGCCAGGCCCGGCTCGGCGGAGTTGCCGGCCTGCCGACCTTCAACCGGGGCGTGGCCGACCACCAGTTCCTGTTCGTCAACGGCCGGCCGGTGAAGGACCGGCTCCTCATCGGCGCCGTCCGGGCCGCCTATCAGGACCTGCTGGCGAGGGACCGGCATCCGGTGGTGGCCCTGTTCATCGACCTTCCCGGCGAGGAGGTCGACGTCAACGTCCACCCCGCCAAGACCGAGGTCCGATTCCGCGATCCGGCGGGGATCAGGGGGCTGATCGTCGGCGGATTGAGGCACGCGCTGGACGGGGCGGGGTTCAGGAGCGCGCAGCCGGCCGCAGCGAACGTGCCCTGGCAAACCGGCGGGGAAACCCGTCATTCCCGCGAAGGCGGGAATCCCGCTTCTTTCTGGACCCCCGCTTTCGCGGGGGTGACGGGGAGGGTGGCCGAGCCCCGCTCCGACTACCTCCCCCAGGGCCGGGCCGAGCCCGCGTCGGCCCCACCGCCCGAATCGAACCGCTTCCCCCTCGGAGTCGCCCGAGGCCAGGTCTCCGCCACCTACATCGTCGCCGAGGCCGAGGACGGCCTCGTCCTCGTCGACCAGCATGCCGCGCACGAAAGGCTGGTCCTGGAACGGATGCGGCGGGCCGTCGCCGACGGCGGGGTCGCCCGCCAGGCCCTCCTGCTCCCCGAGGTGGTCGAGCTCGACGAGCCCGCCTGCGACCGGCTCGAGGCGCGCGCCGGCGAGCTCGCCGAAATGGGCCTCGAGCTCGAGCGCTTCGGCCCGCGCGCCATCCTCGTCCGGGCAACTCCCGCCTTGCTCGGCCATGGCGACGTCAGGGGCCTCGTCACCGATCTCGCCGACGAGCTCGCCGCCTTCGACGAGGCGCTCAGCCTCAAGGAGCGGATCGACCACGTCGCCGCGACCATGGCCTGCCACGGCTCGGTCCGCGCCGGCCGGATCCTCTCCGTCGCCGAGATGAACGCCCTCCTGCGCGAGATGGAGGTCACCCCCCATTCGGGCCAGTGCAACCACGGCCGCCCCACCTGGGTGAAGCTCGCCCACGGCGACATCGAGAAGCTTTTCGGGCGAAAATGAGCTAACGCCTCGCCGGCTCATTGGGGGAGGCCTCCGGCGGGGCTTCACGGGGTGGGGTGCCTGCGCCGAGTGTGGGCCGAAACTTCGGTGACAGTCACCGAATTAGAAAACAAAACGGTGACTGTCACCGAATTAGAAAACAAAACGGTGACTGTCACCGAATAGCAGCGAGGAGCGCAGCGACGCGACGATCCAGCTTCGGCCTTGGCAAGGGAGGGGACCGGATTGCTTCGCTTCGCTCGCAATGACGGTCAGTGCGCCGTGGCGACCTCGCCGGCGTCCTGCCATTCCGTCCGCCGCGGAAGCCTCGGGTTGAGGTAGAGGGCCGGAAGCTTCACCGTCAGCAGCGTCTTGTGAACGAAGGCGTCGGCGGCGCGCTCGCCGCGGGTCGGCTTGCCGCCATTATGCTCATCGAGCCACCACTGGTAGGGCGCCCAGTGGCTGGGCTCGTCGCGCTCGATCACCTTGAAGATCTTCACCAGCCTCTTGTCGGCCGTCATCAGGCGTGAATTGAGCAATATCTCGACCTGGCGCATTCCGCGCTGCTCGGTCAGCATGATCACCCGGCACAGGCGGTGGAACAGCTCGGGTTGGTCGATGACCCGGTCGGTGTCGAGATCGTCGATCCCGCAGCCGAAGGTGAGGCGGATGAGCCGGTCGATATGGCCGCACGTATTGTCGACGAGATAGGGCATCTGCCCCTGATCCTCGAAATAGCGGCGGAACATGAGGTAATGCTGGCGCTCGTCGCGGCGATGCTTCTCGACGTCGGCGATGAACTTCTTCGCTTCGGGGTGGCGCGAGCGGACCGCGCCGAGCACCCGGTCGATGCTCGTATAGCCGCGATGCTCGTTATAGATGTAGACCGACGCGAGGATGTCGAGATAGCGGCGGTGGGCGGCGGCGAGCATCGGGCGAGTTAAGCCGATGGCTCGGCAGGGTCAATTCAGCGCGGCCTAACCGGCTCGGCTTCTACGACTTTTCCGCTTCGATCGAGCTGGATGACATAATAATTCGCGAATATCGGCGCGAAGGCCGATGAATAACCGAGCTCGCGGGCGCAGTCGGCGTGCGGGAGATAGCTCAGCCGGGCGGCGCATTGGCCCTGCCAATCGGGCCGGCCGAGCAGGCGCTCAACCGCCGCCTGGTCCATCCCGAGCCTCACGCTCAGCAATTGCCGGGGCAGCCGGCGGTCGTGCCACGCGCCCCAGCCCGCCCAGCCCGCCGCACCGATCACCAGAGCGAGCAGGATCGCGTCGATCCAGCGGCGCCTTCGACCCGTTTCGCTCATTCGCCGCCGCGCGCGATCGCCCGAAGCCGCGCCCCCACTTCCTCGATCGGATAGGCGGCGGCCCGAGCCCGGCTCGCCTCGAGGCGGGGATAGCCGGCCTCGGCGTCGGCGATCAGGTCGTTGACGAAGCTCCCGCTCCTCACCTCGCGAAGGATCCGGCGCATCTCGGTGCGGGTGTCCGCGGTGACGATGCGGGTGCCGCCCTTCATCGCTCCGAACTCGGCGGTGTTGGAGATGGCCTCGCGCATCCCGGCGATCCCGCGCTCGTAGATGAGGTCGGCGATCAGCTTCACTTCGGTCAGGCACTCGAAATAGGCGATCTCCGGGGAGAAGCCGGCGTCGACGAGGGTCTCGAAACCGGCGTGGATCAGCTCGGGTATGGCGCCCCACAGCACGGCCTGCTCGTTGAACAGATCGGCTTCGCATTCCTCGGCGAAGCTGGTGCGGAGGATCCCGACGCGCCCGCTGCCGATCGCCGCGGCGTAGGACAGGGCCAGGGGCTCGGCCCCGCCGCCCGGATCCTGAGCCACCGCGAACAAGGCGATGAGCCCGGAGCCGCGCTCATATTCGGAGCGCACCGCGGTCCCCGGACCCTTGGGGGCGACGAGGATAACGTCGAGATCGGGCCGGGGCGCGATAAGGCCGAAGCGGATACTGAGGCCATGGGCGAAGACCAGCGCCGCGCCCTCCCTCAGGTTCGGGGCCACTTCTTCCTCGTAGAGACGGGCGTGGCGCTCGTCGGGGGCGAGCATCACCGCGACGTCGGCCCGCGCGCAGGCCTCGGCCGTCGTCGCGACTTCGAAGCCGTCCGCGGCAGCGCGCTCCCGCCGGGCCGAGCCGACGGGAAGCGCGACCGTCACCGCAACCCCGCTGTCGCGAAGATTGAGCGCCTGCGCCCGGCCCTGATTGCCGAAGCCGATCACCGCCACGCGCCGCCCCCGGATCAGCGCGGGATCGCAATCCTCATCGCGGTAGACGTGCATCGAGCCGGGCTAGGGCATTTGCCAGCCCCCCGCAATCGAGCGGCTCGCCGAACCTAGGCCAATCAGCCGGCGGCTGGCGCGAGAACCAGGTGTACTGGCGCTTGGCATATTGGCGGGTCGCGGTCCGGCCGGCGGCCAGCGCTTCCTCGCGCGTGAGCGCGCCGCTGAGGAAGCCGGCGATCTCGCGAACCCCGATCGCCCGCATCGCCGGAAGCATCGGATTCAGCCTTCGCTCCAGCAAGGCGCGAACCTCCTCTATCCCTTCGTCGGACATCATCTTGTCGAACCGCTCGTCGCAGCGTTGGTAGAGCCAATCTCGCGCCGGCAGCAGGATGAGGGGGAGCAGCTTCACTTCGCCGGCAATCCCGCCGACCCGCTCCTTCTGCCAGTCGGCCAGCGGCCGGCCGGTCGAGCGGACCACCTCGAGGGCGCGCGCGACGCGGCTGGTGTCCGAGGGTCTCAGGCGCGCGGCCGCAGACGGGTCCTCGCGCTCAAGGGATGCATAATTATGCGCGACGGTGAATGAGCGTATCGCCTGGCGGATCGCCGGGTCGATCTCGGGGACGGGCGCGATCCCGTAGAGCAGGGTGCGGATGTAGAGGCCGGTGCCGCCGACCAGGATCGGAAGGGCCCCGGCGGCGTGGACGTCCGCAATCTCGCGCTTGGCATCGGCCGCCCATTCCGCCGCCGAGCAGGGCAGGGCCGCGTCGCGATAGCCGTAGAGGCGGTGCGGCGCCCGGGCCTCGTCCTCGCGGGACGGGCGTGCGGAGAGGATTCGCAGATCCGCGTAGACCTGAGCGCTGTCGGCATTGATCACGGTCCCGCCGGAGCGCTCGGCGAGGGCCAAAGCGAGGGCCGACTTGCCGCTCGCCGTCGGCCCCGCGATAAGCGCCAGCCGCCGGCTCGAAGAGGAAGTCATGTTCATCGCCACCCTGATAGCAAAGGAGCGCCTTTCGAGCGGCGATATTTCGGCGGCGGCCGACGCGCTCGCCGATTCGGGGATCGAGGCCTACGGCCGAAGCTGGATCGAGGACGACAAGGCCTGCGACCTGCTCTTCTCGGCCGATCCGGCGCCGGCCCGCACCGCGCTCGAGGGATTGCTGCCGGGCGTCGACGTCGTCGTTCAGGGCGAGGCGGGCCGCCGCCGGCGGCTTCTCGTCGCCGACATGGATTCGACGATGATCGCGGTCGAATGCATCGACGAGCTCGCCGACTATGCCGGACTGAAGGCGGAGGTGGCGGCGGTCACCGAGCGGGCGATGCGCGGCGAGATCGAGTTCGAGGCGGCCCTGAGCGAGCGGGTGGCGCTGCTCCGCGGCCTCGACGAGGCGATGATCGACCGCTGCCGCGAGGAGCGGGTCCGGCTGACCCCCGGGGCGATGGCGCTGGTTCGGACGATGAAGCGCGCGGGCGCCTTCACCATCCTCGTCTCCGGGGGCTTCACCCGCTTCGCCGAGCCGATCGGCGCCGAGATCGGATTCGACCGCGTCGTCGCCAACCGGCTCCGGATGGAGGACGGCAAGCTGGCCGGTGAGGTCGAGCGGCCCATCCTCGGCGCCGAGGGCAAGAGGATGGCGCTCGTCGATGCCCTGGTCGAGCAAGGCCTTGCGCCCGACTCGAGCCTCGCGGTCGGCGACGGCGCCAACGACATTCCGATGCTGAAGGAAGCGGGGCTCGGAGTAGCCTACCACGCCAAGCCGGCTGCGGTGGCCGCGGCCGATGCGAGCCTGGTCCACAACGATCTCACCGCTCTGCTCTACGCCCAGGGCTGGGCGAGGGCTGAGTGGGCGGAATGAGGCGTCAAGGCCGGCTCATGTCCGCGGCGATGGCGGCGAGGGCGAAGGCGACCGAGGCCTCGCTGCGGGCGAAGCCGAGCTCGATCCCGTCATCGGCCAGAGCCCTCACGGTCGCGGCGATCGCGCCCGCTTCGGGGTGACGGAGCTCGACGGAATCGCCCAGCGCGGGGCGAAGGTTGGTCTCGAGGAAGGCGCCGCTCGCCGACACGGTGCGAAGCGCGGCCGGGGCAGGGCCGTCGGCGACGAGGATGCACATCCGCCGTCGCCGCCACCGCGACGCCATCCGGCTCGAGCTTCCGATCCTGCCGACAGCGGCCATGCCATCCCCCCTTGGTCAGGGGCAGGTCTAGCGGGCCCGCGCAAAAATTCGGTTAAGGCGCGACGGGGAAGCAGGCGCTTCCGGCGCCCTTCGCCGCCGCGCAGACCCGGTCGGCCGAGGCGCGGTCGGGAAGCGGACCGGCCTGGAGCCGGGTCACCGCGCCGGCCGCGACATATTGCGGCTGGAGCGGGCGGAGCGGGGCGACCTTGCCCTTGAGCCCGGCCCAGGCGCGCTGGGCGCCGCCGGCATTGCCGAAGGCACCGAGCTGGACCCGCCAGCGCCCGCCGACGGCGAGCGGAGTCGCGGCGCGGACCGGCGCGGCGGTGGCGCGAGCCGGGACTGGAGCGGCACGAAGGGCGGCCGCCAGCGAGCGCGGGGCAGGCTTCACAGAGGCCGGAGCGGCGCTCGCGACCCGGACCGGCGTGGCCGCCGCCCTTGCCGACGCACCGCCGCCCATTTGCTGGGCGAGGGCGACGCCCTGACGCCGCTGCTCGATCGGGATGAACTGCTCCATCGCCTTGAGGTTGTCGGCCGCGGGCGCGACTCCGCCGTCGGCGGCGAGGAGCATCAGCGCATAAGCGCGCGGCCAATCCTTGGCGGTGAGATCGCCGTTGAACAATTCGGTGCCGAGCACGTAGCGGGCATAGGGGTTGCCGATCTCGACGGCCTTGCGGATCCACGGCAGGGCCTCCTGCCGGTGGCCTCCATTGTAGAGCAGAAGGCCGATATTGACCTGCGCCTGCTGGTGGCCCTGGCGAGCGGCCTTCATGTACCAGCTCTGCGCCTGTGCGGGATCGGCGGCGACTCCTTTGCCGAGCTTGTAGGCCTGGCCCATGTTGAACTGGGCGTCGGCGTCGCCGGCCTCGGCGAGCGGCCGCCAAAGCGCGACCGCGCCGCCCGGATCGCCCTTCACCCAGCGGTCGATGCCCGCCTTGACGTCGCCCGGCGCGGCGCCGGTGACGGCGCTTGCGCCGAGGAGAAGGAGGGCCGCCGCAGGGCCGGCGAGAAAGGCATTGCGCATGTTCGTCTCCAGCGCGGGAATTGAAGTCGGGAGCCGGGCTAGCCGAAAATCCTTAACGCGCACTTAGCATTGTTGCCCGGCGGGAAGGCCGGCGACGTTCGGAAAAGGGCGACCGCCGTCGCTCTTGTTAACCGTATTTTAGCCAAAGGCAGCGCAAACCGGCCGTCAAGGACCGCGAGCCGAGGGGAAATCATGCGCGTATTGGCACTATCGTCGCAGAAGGGGGGATCCGGCAAGACGACCTTGTCCGGCCATCTCGCCGTGCAGGCGGAGCGGGCGGGGGCCGGCCCGGTCTGCCTGATCGACATCGACCCGCAGGGCTCGCTCGCCGACTGGTGGAACGAACGCGAGGCCGAGATGCCCGCTTTCGCCCAGACCACGGTGGCGAGGCTCCAGGCCGACCTCGAGATCCTGCGCCAGCAGGGCTTCAAGCTCGCCGTGATCGACACGCCGCCGGCGATCACCATGGCGATCCAGAGCGTCATCCAGGTCGCCGAACTGATCCTCATCCCGACCCGGCCGAGCCCGCACGACCTTCGCGCCGTCGGCGCCACGGTCGATCTTTGCGAGCGCGCGGGCAAGCCGCTCATCTTCGTCGTCAACGCCGCGACCCCGAAGGCGCGGATCACCTACGAAGCGGCGGTCGCGCTCTCCCAGCACGGCACCGTCGCCCCGGTCACGCTCCACCACCGTACCGATTACGCCGCCTCGATGATCGATGGCCGGACCGTGATGGAGGTCGATCCCAATGGCCGCTCCGCCAAGGAGGTGGTCGAGCTGTGGGACTATATCGCCGACCGGCTCGAAAAGAATTTCCGACGCACCGTCTTCTCGGCGCCCCAGGGCTTCGCCGCCCATTCCTCCAGCGTTCGGCCCGCCGCCGGCTTCGGCCGGCGCGTGGTCGGCCAGTAAGGGAGGGACGATATGGCCGAGACCAAGCCTTTCGCTTCCCTCTCCTCCGGACTCCTCGCCCGCAAGGGCGCGGCCAAGCCCGCCATGCGCCCGCAGGGCTTCGGAAGCTTCGGCGGAAGCCTCGAGGATCTGGGCTGGAACGACATGGGCCATAACGGCGCCCACGAGGTCCAGGACATTCACGAGCATGTGCCGAGCTCGATCGAGGCTCTGACGCCCTCCCCGGGCGGGCGCGGCCCGATCGAACCGCCGGCGGTGGTCGAGCAGCAGCGCGAGCTCGCCGCCCGGCTCGTCCAGCCGGAGCCTGAGCTGGAGCCTGAGCTCGAGCCCGAGGACGACCTGGCCGAGCCCGAGGTCGCGCTCGAACAGCCTGAGCCCGAGCCCGAGCCTGTCGTTCGCGCCCCGCGCCAGCCCGACGCGGAAGTTGTCTCGCTGCCGCGTTCGCGCTCCATGGTCGCGAAGGCCAAGGCCGCCTTCACCCTTCGCCTCGATCCGGACCGGCACCTGAAGCTTCGCCTTGCCTGCGCCCTGTCGCGGCGCTCGGCCCAGCAGCTGGTGACCGAGGCCCTCGATCAGTTCCTCGATTCGCTTCCCGAGGTCGAGCAGATGGCGCGGCGAGTGCCGGCCGAAGCCAGTAAGCGTTGAGCGGAGTTTCCAAATGAACAGCAAAGTCGCCCTGAAGTTCGCGGTCTCCGCTCTTGCGATCGGAACCACCATGGTCGCCTGCAAGCCCGCCGCGGAGGCCTCGCACGTCGCTTCGGCCTCGTCGCTCGCGCCCAAGGCCGAGCAGCAGTCGGCCGACTTCGCCGCCAAGGCGCAGGCCGCGGTGCAGAAGGGCGACACCGCCGGCGCCCTCGGTTTCGCCGAGCGCGCCGTCGAGCTCAGCCCGCGCGATTCGGGCTACCGGATGCTTCTCGCCGACCTTTATCTGAAGAGCGGCCGATTCCAGTCGGCGGAGACCACCTACGGCGACGTCCTCGCCCTTGATCCGGGCAATGTGCGCGCCTCGCTCAGCGTCGCGCTCGCGCAGATCGCCACCGGCCGCCCGGCCGCCGCGATCGTCCAGCTCGACGCCATCGCCGACGGCGCCCCGCCGGCCGATGTCGGCCTCGCTTACGCCCTCGCCGGCGAGCCGCAGCGGGCGATCGCCCTGCTCGAGCCCGCCGCCCGGGCGCCCGGAGCGACCGGCCGCGTCCGCCAGAATCTCGCCCTTGCCTACGCAATTGCCGGCGACTGGCAGAAGGCGCGAATGATCGCCGCCCAGGACGTTTCGCCCGACCAGCTCGGAGCCCGGCTCCAGCAATGGGCGAGCTTCGCCCAGCCCGGCGAATCGGCGACCCGCGTCGCCGCCTTGCTCGGCGCCACCCCGGCCGCCGATGAGGGCCAGCCGGTCCGTCTTGCTTTGGCCGCGCCGGAGCCCGCGACGACGGCGCTCGCCGCCGCCGAGCCGCTTCCGGAGCCGGCGCCCGAAAACGTCGCCGTCACCGAGCCCGCCCTCGCCGACGCCGCGCCGGTGCCCGCGCCCCAGCCGCAGGCAGAGCCCCAGGCCGAGCCGGCCCGGACCCTCGCGGCCGAGCTCCCGCAATGGGTCAGCGAATCCGCGCCTGCGCCCGAGGCGGCGCCCGCGCCAGCCACCGAAGTCACCGCTCCGGTCTATGCCGAGGCGGTTCAGGCGCTCGTCACGCCGCAGCCTTCAGTCCTGGCGTCTACCGCTTCGGCGATCGACACGTCCGCCCGGCCCTATGCCGCGCCGCGGCCGAGTCGTGCCGTGCGTGCGCCCGCCTCTGGTCCGGGCCGCTTCGCGGTCCAGCTCGGCGCTTACAGCTCGGCCTCCTCGGTCGAGCGCGCCTGGTCCGAAATGCTTCGCAAGTTCGGCTTCGAGGATCTGACTCCGCTCAGCACCACCGTCAGCATCCCCGGACGCGGCACGTTCCACCGCCTGTCCGTGGCCGGCTTCGCCAGCCGGGACGCCGCGGCCCGCACCTGCTCGTCGATCCGCGGCAAGGGCGGGGCCTGCTTCGTCCGCACCGTCGCCGGCGACGCCCCGGTGCGCTGGGCGAGCCGCTACGCCGTCCGCCGCGCCGGCTAAGCTTCCCGGCGCTCGCGGGTCAGGACGTCGAGCACCGCCATCCTGACCGCGACCCCGAACTCGACCTGCTCGCGTATCGCCGAGCGCGTCGGATGGTCGGCGACGTCGCCGTCTATCTCGATCCCCCGGTTCATCGGCCCCGGATGCATGACGAGCGCGTCGGGCGCTGCGCGATCCAGCCGCTCCATCGTCAGCCCGTAGAGGGCGTGGAAATCGGCGAGCGAGCCGGCGACGCTCTCCTCCATCCGCTCGCGCTGGATCCTCAGCATCATCACCACGTCGCAGCCGGCAATGCCCTCGTCGAAATCGGTGAAGGCGGAGAGGCCGTCCGACTCCGGCAGGAGGGCCGGGGGCCCCACCACCCGGACCCGGGCGCCGAGCTTGGGAAGAAGCTTGAGGTTCGAGCCCGCCACCCGGCTGTGGCGAATGTCGCCGCAGATCGCCACTTCGAGCCCCTCGATGCGCCCCTTTCGGCGGCGGATGGTGAGGGCGTCGAGAAGCGCCTGAGTCGGATGCTCGCTGGTTCCGTCGCCGCCGTTGATCACCGGGCAGCCGACGACCTCCGCGACCTGGTGAGGCGCGCCGGTTTCGGCGTGGCGGACGATCATAATGTCGGGGCGCATCGAATCGAGGGTGAGGGCGGTGTCGACCAGGCTCTCGCCCTTGCGCACGCTCGAGCCGCCGGGGTGGAAGTTGGCGACCTGCGCGCCGAGCCTCTTGCCCGCCACCTCGAAGGAGAAGAGGGTCCGGGTCGAATTCTCGAAGAAGAGATTGAACTGGGTGAGGCCGGCGAGCCTCGTGTCCGCCTTGCGGGCGCCGCGGTTGAAGGCGATCCAGGGCTCGGCCTCGTCGAGCAGGAAGAGGGCGTCCTCGGCCGAGAGGTCGTCGATCCCGAGCAGGTGGCGGTGCGGGAAGGGGCGAGGCATCGGCAGGCGGTCTAGTGGCGCCGGGGCCGGCGTCAAGCGGCGCCTCAGCCGGCGAGATATCCGGCGAGCGCGCCGGCCTGGACCGCGGCGGTGAAGAGCAGGAAGCCGGCGAACGGCTGCTTGCGGATCTTGTGTCGGAATAGCCGGCAGGCGAGCAGCGCCCCGGGGCTGCCGCCGATCATCGCGAGGAAGAGCAGGGTCGATTCCGGGATCCGCCAGGCACCGGCGACGGCGCGCCTCTTGTCCTCCCAATAATGGACGATGGTGACGAGGTTGAGCACAAGCAACGCGGCAAGGGCGGAGACAAGCATGGCTCCGGCCTAGCGCGCGCCCCTTACGATAACGTCAATCCGCGTGCTCCGGCTTCAAGGCATGGCTCTCTCTACTTTTGGGGCGCGCTTGTCGTCTCCGAGGCGGGGGGCCGGTCGAGGCAGATGTCGATCTGGTCGGCCTCGGCGGCGCCGCAGGCCCGCTCGCGCTTCGCCTCGCCGTCGGGGAGGCCGAGCGCCTGGAGGCCGACGGCGGCGTAGCAGGCCCGCTTGCTCGCCGCCTCCGCCACCGCCCGGCAATAGGGGATGCCCTCGGTGGGGTCCGCATTCATGTTGACGAGGGATCCGACGACTCCTTCGTGGCACGCCGGCCGAAAGGCCTCTTCGGCCAGGCCGCAGAGCCGGATCGCCTCGCCGGCGTTTCCGGCGGCGGCGGTGCTGACGTCGCGGCCGAGGCTCAGGAAGCAGGTCGCTCGGGCCGTCTCGGGCGCCCGGCCGCACTCCCGCGCGACCCGGGCGAAGTCGCGGCCGCTCTGGTTGAGCATCGCCGAGGTCTGGATCGTGTAGCAGGCGGTCAGATATTTCGGGTCGAGCGCCGAGCAGGGATAATGAAGATCCGCAGGATCGAGCAGGCGGAAAGCGGGCGCCGCGGCCATGCCACCTTCGTCATGCCCTTCGTGGGCGCCCTGCGATCCATGCATGCTCATCGCCGCGTGCGCCGCAAGGGCGTTGTCGGGCTCGGTCGCGGCGATGACGTTCTCCATGAAGGCGCCCGCCCAGCACATCTCCTGCTCGCCCGCCCGGCTGAGCAACCCGCAGGAAGCGAGCGCCTCGGGCAGCTCGTGGCGGTGGAGGATGTCGAGGCCGTGGCCGAGCCCGTGGGTGCACTGGAAGAGCAGGAAGGACTGGCCGTCGGCGCGATAGGTGCCGCACAAGGCGTCGAGCGTTGCCGTGGTGACTCCGAGGCCCGCTTGCTCCGAGAGGATGAAATAGCCCTGGATGACTCCGTGATAGCAGCCCGACTGCCAGCCGGGGGAGCAGCTCGCGAAGACCCGCCCGACGTCGTCGATGGACTTCAGCGCGGCCATTCCAAGGCGGTGCGCATACATATGCCCGTCGCGCCGGACGTCGGGATCGAGCGCCGCGAGCCGGTCGAGCAGGGCGAGCGCCGCCGGGGCGCCGCCGCTCGCCAGAGCGGCGTCGAGCGCCTCGGCATAGCAGGTCCGCTCAGCCTCGACGGCGAGACCCCGGCACTTTTCGACCGCCGCGGCGGCAGGATCGGAAGGCGGTCTCTCCGCTGGCGGCGCCGCGAAGGCAGCCGACCAGGCGAGGAGCAAGAGGAGCGGGGCCGGCAGGCGCGACAGGAGGCTCACGATTCCGCCAGCTTCGCACCGTCGGCACGCTCCGGCAAGAGCGGGATACGGAAGTCGGATCGGAGCAACTCTTCCGATCCGAAGTCTCGATGTGATGTCGACGTTTTCTTCTTGTTCCCGGTGAACAGATGACGTACGAGGCCACAATCGCGTTGAATGGGCGGCGCGTAGCGCATAGGAGCGGGCAGCCATGGCGGCTTCACTCAAGGTGGTGGGAAACCCGGACAATATGGACAGGCAGAAGGCGCTCGAGGCCGCGCTCGCGCAGATCGATCGGGCATTCGGCAAGGGCAGCGCGATGAAGCTCGGTTCGCGCGAGGCGGTCGAGATCGAGACCATCTCGACCGGTTCGCTCGGGCTCGACATCGCGCTCGGCATCGGTGGCCTGCCGCGCGGTCGGGTGGTCGAGGTCTACGGGCCGGAAAGCTCGGGCAAGACCACGCTCGCCCTCCACGTCATCGCCGAGGCGCAGAAGAACGGCGGCACCGCCGCCTTCGTCGACGCCGAGCATGCGCTCGACCCGGTCTATGCCAGGAAGCTGGGAGTCGACGTCGACGAGCTGATCGTCTCGCAGCCCGATACGGGCGAGCAGGCGCTCGAGATCACCGACACTTTGGTGCGATCCAACGCGATCGACGTCCTCGTCGTCGATTCGGTCGCGGCGCTCGTTCCGCGCGCCGAGATCGAGGGCGAGATGGGCGACAGCCATGTCGGCCTCCAGGCCCGGCTGATGAGCCAGTCGCTGAGGAAGCTGACCGGCTCGATCTCCAAGTCCAAATGCCTCGTCATCTTCATCAACCAGCTTCGGATGAAGATCGGCGTGATGTACGGCAATCCGGAGACGACGACCGGCGGCAACGCGCTCAAATTCTACGCCTCGGTCCGGCTCGACATCCGCCGCACCGGCCAGATCAAGGACCGCGACGACATCGTCGGCAACACCACTCGGGTGAAGGTGGTCAAGAACAAGGTGGCGCCGCCGTTCAAGCAGGTCGAGTTCGACATCATGTACGGCGAGGGCATCTCCAAGGTCGGCGAGATTCTCGACCTCGGCGTCAAGGCGGGGCTGGTCGAGAAGTCCGGCGCCTGGTTCAGCTACGATTCGATCCGGATCGGCCAGGGCCGCGAGAACGCCAAATCCTATCTGCGCGAGAATCCCGACGTCGCCGCCCGCCTCGAACGCGCCATCCGCGGCAAGACCGACGAGGTCGCCGAAGCCTTGATGACGGGCCCCGCCGCCGAGGACGACATTTAACGCGGGACCGTGAACTTCATGAACTTCGCCCGGTTCCGGACAGCGAGCCCCTCCCCACCTGCGATGGGGAGGATTAGCCCCGTCCGAACAGCCGACCGCGTTCGGTGACGGCAACCAGAGTCAGGGCGATCGCGCCGAACGCCGCGAAGCCGCCGACCATCGGGACGAGGGTGAAGTTGAAGCTCTGGCCGATCGCCAGCCCGAGCAAGGCGCCGCCGATGGTTCCGATCGTGCCCTGGACCGAGGAGGCGGTTCCGGCGACGTGGCCCAATGGCTGCATGGCGAGGGCGCCGAAATTGGCGGAGGCGAGGCCGAAGCAGGCCATGTTCAGTCCCTGGAGGGCGATGAAAAGGAAGATGCCCTCCCGCCCGCTCAGGACCACCGCGAGATGGCCGAGCGCGACCAGGGTGAAGAGGGCGAGCCCGGTATGGGCGATCCGCCGGGTGCCGATCCGCTCGACCAGCCGTGAATTGGCGTAGGAGCTCGCCGCCATCGGCAGAGCGACGCCGGCGAAGGTCGCCGCGATCAGCTCGGGCCGGCGGAAGACGTCGAACACGATCTGCTGGATCGAGTTTATGTAGCCCATCAGGCTCGCCATCATCAAAGTGAAGGCGAGGGTGTAGCCGACCGACTGCCGGTTGGTGATCGTCTGGCAGACCCCGTCCCAGATCGTCGCGGCGTCGAGCGGCCGGCGATATTCGGGATGGAGCGTCTCGGGCAGCCGGAGGACGGACCAGGCGAGCATGATCGACCCGCCGGTCGCAAGGCCGAAGAAGATCGCCCGCCACGAGGCGACGAGAAGGGTGAGCTGGCCGAAGAGCGGCGCGAGCATCGGGATCAGGAGGAAGACGAGGAAGGCCAATGACATGATCCTCGCCATTCGCGGCCCCTCGAACCGGTCGCGGACGATAGAGACGACGAGCACCCGGGTCGAGGCGGCGGCCCCGCCCTGCGCCATCCGGGCCGCGAGCAGCAGCGGGAAGCTCGCCGCGACCGAGCAGGCGAAGGCGAAGCAGACATAGAGGACGAGGCTGACCACCAGCACCGGCTTGCGGCCGAAGCGGTCCGACAGCGGCCCGTAGACGATCTGGGTGAGCCCGAAGCCGAGCACGTAGAGCGAGACGACGAGCTGGCGGCTATTCTCGTCGGCGACCCCGAGCGCGGCGCCGATCGCCGGAAGCGCCGGAACCATCGCGTCGATGGCGAGCGCGTTCAGCGACATCAGCCCGGCGATGAGGACGACGAACTCGCGAAAGCCGGGGCGAGCGTCGGCGAGGTCGGGGCGGGGCGGCTGGAGCATGATGATCCTTGAGGGGTCGAGCGCGCATAGACGATGCGGAAGCGCACGGGTTCCAAAAAGTCACGGACGGCGCGGTTTCGAACCCTCTCCCGTCCTTACGGGAGAGGAGGGGTCCGCCGCGAAAGCGGTGGGAGGAGAGGGTCTATACAGCGGACTCAGCAAGACCCTCACCTCCCAAGCCTTCGGCTTGGGCCCCTCCTCTCCCGCGCGCGGGAGAGGGAAGGTTCGCCACGGCACGCTGGACAAGGGTGATCCGGCCCTGCACACGCCGCTCATGGCGGACAAGGACTTTTCAGGACGGTCGCCGCTGCCCGAGCTGAGGCTGATCGGCGCGCCCACTGACCGCCATTCCTCCTTCCTTCGCGGAGCCGCCCTCGCGCCGCCGCTGATTCGCGCCGCGCTTCATTCGGAGCACGGCAATGCGGCGGCCGAATCGGGGGTGGAGCTCGGCCTCGATATCCGGCTAGGCGACGCCGGCGATCTTCCCCTCACCGAGGCGGACGGCGACGATGCGCTGATTGCGGACGCGGTCGCGGCGGCGGTGGCCGACGGCGCGGTGCCCCTCGTCCTCGGTGGCGACCATTCGATCACCCTGCCGGTGGTTGAGGCGCTGGCCGCCGCGCATGGACCAGTCGACATCCTCCATTTCGACGCCCATCCGGACCTCTACGACGATTTCGAGGGCAATCCGCGCTCCCACGCCTCGCCCTTCGCGCGGATCATGGAGCGCGGCCTCGCCCGCCGCCTCGTCCAGGTCGGGATCCGGACCCTCAACCGCCATTGTCGCGAACAGGCGGAGCGGTTCGGGGTTGAGATCGTCGAGATGCGCACCTTCACGTCCGAGGCGGTGCCCCAGCCGGACGGGCCGCTCCACATCACCATCGATCTCGACGCCTTCGATCCCGCTTTCGCCCCCGGCGTGTCCCACCACGAGCCGGGCGGGCTTTCGGTCCGCGACGTGCTCGCCGTGCTCGACCGGGTCCGGGCGCCGATCGTCGGCACCGACATCGTCGAATATAATCCCGCGCGCGACCTCAATGGAGTGACCGCCGTCCTCGCCGCCAAGCTCGTCAGGGAAGTTGCGGCCGCCTGCGTGAGGAATAACCGATGATCCTAGTCCACCATCTCGAGAACAGCCGCTCTCAGCGAATCCTGTGGCTGATCGAGGAGCTCGGCCTGCCTTATGAGGTGCGCCGCTACGAGCGGAACCGGAAGACGATGCTGGCGCCGCCCGAGCTCCGCCGGGTCCATCCGCTCGGCAAATCGCCCGTGATCGAGGACGAAGGCCGCACCGTCACGGAGACCGGGGCGATCGTCGATTATCTGGTCGAGAAGGCCGGCCGCCTCGGCCCGCCGGCCGATCGCGACTCGGCGCTGCGCTACCGCCAATTCCTTCATTATGCCGAAGGCTCGCTGATGCCGCCCTTGCTGGTGATGCTGGTGATCCGTCGCCTCGGCCTTCTCGGCCGGCCGGCGCGCGCCACGATCCAGCGGATGATCGACCAGCATCTGGGCTGGCTGGAGAGCGAGCTTGGCGGCCGCGACTGGTTCGCGGGCGACGAATTCACCGCCGCCGACGTGATGATGAGCTTCCCGCTCGAGGCGGCGCGCCATCGCGCCGGGCTCGACGAGAGCCGGCCCAAGCTGATCGGCTGGCTCGAGCGGATCCACGCCCGCCCCGCTTACCGCGCGGCCCTCGAGAAAGGCGGACCTTATGCCTATGCCTGAAACCAGCCGCCGAGGCTTCGCGCTCGGCGCCCTCGCCGCAGGCGCGGCGCTGGCGGCGCGACCTTCCGCTCTGCTCGCCGCCTCGGAGCCGCCGCTCGCCGACATGACCGGCGACGTCGCCCCGATCGGTCGGCCCGAGCGGATGCGCCGGCTCGACAAGGCGCGGCAGCTGATGCGCCGCAACGGTCTCGGCGCCATCCTCGTCGAGCCGGGCGCGAGCCTCGATTATTTCACCGGCGTGCAATGGTGGCGGAGCGAGCGGCTGACCGCCGCCCTCATCCCCGCAGACGGCGAGCCGATCGTCTTCACCCCTTTCTTCGAGGAGCCCTCGGTCCGCGAGAGCCTGGGCATCCCGGCCGAGGTCCGCACCTGGCAGGAGGACGAGAATCCGATGGCGCTCGTCGCCGGGGCCCTCCGCGACCGCAAGATCGCGAACCGGCCGCTCGGGATGGAGGAGACGGTGCGCTTCTTCGCCGTCGACGGCCTCAGGAAGGTGCTGCCGCGGCTCGACATTCGGAGCGCCGCGCCGGTGGTGCGCGGCTGCCGGATGATCAAGTCGCCGGCCGAGCTGGCGCTGATGCAGAAGGCGTCCGACATCACCATCGCCGCCTTCCGCTACACCCACCGCCGCGTCGAGAAGGGGATGACCCCGTCCGACATCGACACTCTCATCGCCAAGGCGACCCGGGCGATGGGCGGCGGCTATGACGGCGGGCTCGTCCTGCTCGGCGAGGCCAGCGCCTATCCCCACGGCAGCCACAAGCCGCAGATGGTGAGGGAAGGGGAGGTCGTGCTGATGGACTGCGGCTGCTCGGTGCACGGCTACCAGTCCGACATCTCGCGGACCTTCGTCTTCGGCGAGCCGAGCCGCGAGCAGCGCATTGTCTGGGACCAGGTCCATCGCGGCCAGGAGATCGCGCTCGCCGCCGCGCGGATCGGAGCGCCGGCCGGAAGCGTCGACGACGCCGTCCGGCGGCAATATGAGGCCTGGGGCTACGGGCCTCGCTACAAGCTCCCCGGAACGCCGCATCGGACCGGCCACGGCATCGGTATGGAGGGGCACGAGCCGGTCAACCTCGTCCACGGCGAGACGACCCCGCTGGCCGCGGGAATGTGTTTCTCCGACGAGCCCGGAATCTATCTCCCCGGCAAGTTCGGAATCCGCCTCGAGGACTGCTTCCACATGACCGAAGCGGGCCCACGCTTCTTCTCAACCCCGCCGCCCTCGATCGATCGGCCGCTCGACTAGCCCGTCATTGCGAGGAGCGAAGCCGCGCTTCGCTCGCAATGACGGTCTATGTTTCGGGCAGCGGCTTCGGCGCATGCGAAGGGGCGTGGGGCGGTTCTATGTCGGCGGGCTCGAGCGGGTCGAGCTGCCCTTCCCATTTGGCGACGACGGCGCTCGCAACGGCGTTGCCGACGACGTTGGTCGCCGAGCGGCCCATGTCGAGGAAATGGTCGACGGCGAGGATCATCAGGATTCCCGCCTCCGGGATGTGGAATTGCGAGAGCGTCACGGTAATCACCACAAGGCTGGCGCGCGGGACGCCGGCAACGCCCTTCGACGTCACCATCAGAGTCAGCAGCATCGCGACCTGGGTACCGAGATCGAGGTGGATTCCATAGGCCTGGGCGATGAAGATCGACGCGAAGGTCATGTACATCATCGAGCCGTCGAGGTTGAACGAATAGCCGAGCGGCAGGACGAAGCTCGCGATTCGCGGCGGCACCCCGAAGCGGTCGAGCGCTTCCAGCGTGCGCGGGAAAGCGGCTTCGGACGAGGCGGTCGAGAAAGCGAGCACGATGGGGTCCCGGATGTAGCGCACGAGCAGACGCGTGCGGGAGCCCACGATCAGGAAGCAGATGCCGATCAGCAGCACCCACAGGACCACGAGCCCCGAATAGAAGCTGCCCATGAAGTAACCGTAGGTCTTGAGGATCGAGGGCCCGCGCTCCGCGATGCTGGCGGTGACCGCCGCGAACACCGCGACCGGCGCGAAACGCATCACATAATCGGTGACCTGGAGCACGACCTTGGCCAACGCCTCGAAGGCACGGACCAGCGGCCTTGCAGCCTCGCCGACCGCAGTGATCGCGACGCCGAGGAACAGCGAGAAGACCACGATCTGCAGGATCTCGTTGTCGGCCATCGCCTTGATCATCGATTCCGGGAAGATGTGGGCGACGAACTTGGCGAAGTCGAAGGCGGAGCGGTCGACTCCGCTCGCCGCGTCCGCGGGCGGGATCGGCAGATGGAGGGCCACGCCCGGCTGAAGGACGGTGACGAGGAAGAGGCCGAGGGTCAGCGAGACGAGGCTGGCGCAGACGAACCAGCCAAACGCCTTGAGGCCGACCCTCCCAAGCGCCGCGGTGTCGCCCATATGGGCGATCCCGACCACCATGGTCGACAGGACGAGGGGCGCGATGATCATCTTGATGAGGTGGAGGAAGACGGTGGTGAGGATCGAGATATAGCCCGCGATCGTCTTCAGCTCCGCCGTGGGCTCGGACGTGCCGTCGCCCAGAGAAGCGTTCAGCGCCCAGCCGACGAGGATGCCCAGCACCAGGCCGGCGAGGATGAAATAGGTCAGGCGTTTGGCCACGTCGCGCTCCTCGGCTGGGTCGAGGCGCCTAGGAAGGCGATTGAAGGGCCGGGGTCAAGCGGGTGGAGCGTCATCCCGGCGGAAGCCGGGGCCCAAGAACATGGCAAGGGACAGCTGACAAAGCGGTGTTCCTGGGTCCCGGCTTTCGCCGGGATGACGGTGAGGGCCTGACGTCAGGCCGGCTCGAGCACCTTCTGCACCACGTCATCCGCCAGCTTGCCGTTCAATTCGGCGAGGTGGTCGAACTCCGATTCGTAGGTGGCGAGGCCCTGGCTGACCGAGCGCAGCTCGGCGTCGAGGCCCTGGAGCTCCGCCTCCGGCACCAGCGCCTCGACCTTGTCCCAGCGCGACCAGCCGGAGCGGCTGTCCATGCCGAGCATCTGGCCGCGGCGGGTGGCGATGGCGGAGGTGACCCGCGAGGTGGCATAAGCGGGCGTCACCACCGTGACCTTGTGGACGGGCTCGAGCAAATGCGGCGAAGCGGCCGCCAGCGCTTCGCTCATCCCGATCCGTCCCGCCGTCCGGAAGGCCAGCTCCGAGCTGTCGACCGTGTGATAGCTGCCGTCGATGAGGGTCACCGCCACGTCGACGACCGGAAAGCCCAGCGGCCCCTTCGCCAGCGCGTCGCGAACGCCTTGCTCGACGGCGGAGAAATATTGCCTGGGCACCGCGCCGCCGTGGATCTTCTCGTCGAACTTGAAGCCTTCGCCGCGCTCGAGCGGGCGGATCTCGATGACGACGTCGCCGAACTGGCCGTGGCCGCCCGACTGCTTCTTGTGGCGGCCGCGCTGGGTCACCGGCTTGCGGATCGATTCCTTGTAGCCGACCACGGGCGGATGGGCGTCGACGGCGACCCCGTAACGGCGCTGGAGCCGTGCGAGGGCGACCTTGAGATGCTCGTCGCTGATCCCCTTGAGGCGGGTCTCGTGAAGCGCCTCGTCCTGCTCCCAGTCGAGCGAGGGATCCTCCTCGACCAGCTTGTGGAGCGCCGTCGAGAGGCGGACGTCGTCCTTGCGGTCGCGGGTGGCGATGGCGAGGCTGTAATTGGAGGAGGGGAGGTCGAGCTCCGGCGCCTTGCCCGAGGCGCCGAGCCATTCGCCGGCATTGACTCCTTCGGCCTTGGCGATGGCGACGACGTCGCCGATCGCCGCCTTGCCGAGCTTGGACGGCTTCTCGCCCTGCATCGCGAACAGGGTTCCGACCCGGATCATGTCGCCCGACGCGCTCTTGAGCTCGGTTCCCTCGCTCAGCGTCCCGCCGAAGACCCGGGCGAGGGCGAGGCGGCCCATGTTGCCGCCGTGGGAGATCTTGAAGACGAAGGCGCAGCCGCCCTTGGCGCCGAGCCGCTCGGCGGCGGCCTCGGGTGGGGGCGCGTCGTGGCGGAGCGCCTTCATCAGCCGGCGGACGCCGAAGCCGTTCAGCGCCGATCCGAACAGGACCGGGACGACGAGATTCTCCTTCGTCTCGCGGGCGATGTCGGCGAAGATGGTGGCCCGGTCGGGCGCCTCGTCCATCAGCAATTGCTCGAGCAAAGCGTCGTCATGGTCCGCGAGCTGCTCGAGCATGTGGAAGCGGTCGCCTTTCTCGCGCTCGGCGAGGTCGGCGGGGATCTCGATCTGCTCGGAGGGCTTGCCCGGCCGGTATTTGAACGCGCGCTCGAGCGCGAGGTCGACGAAGCCGGTGACCTTCTCGCCCTCGCGGATAGGGATCTGGCGGGCGATGAGCGGAGAGCTGCTCATCGGCTGGAGCGCCTCGAGCAGGTCGCGGATTCCGCCGCGGGCCTGGTCGATCTTGTTGACGAAGATGAGATGGGGGACTCCGAGCGCCTCGAGCTGGCGGAGCGCGGGCTCGGCGAGGATGGCGCGGTCCGTGTCGGGATCGACGACGACGACAGCGAGATCGGCGGCTGCGACGGCGAGCGCGCCGTCGGCCGAGAAGCCGACCGAGCCGGGCGAATCGGTGACCGCGAAGCGGTCGCCGAGGAAATCGAAGTGCATCAGGTTCAATTCGGTCGAGCCGGCGCGGGCGCGCGCCTCGGGGCTGGCGTCGCCGACGCTGGTGCCGGCATCGACGCTGCCCTGGCGGTCGACCGCCCCGGCGGCGAAGAGAAGGGCCTCGGCGAGGCTCGTCTTCCCCGCCCCGCCCGGACCTACGAGGGCGATCGTCCTGGTGCCTACCGATCTGTCGGGCATGCGTCTCTCCTCCGTGCGAAGGCGCGAGCCGCGTCATAAGCGCGTCCGCGCTCGATGCCGGTCAGCGTTCCACTCTTTGGCGGCGAATCGCAAGAGGGGAGGCGCACGGCAAACGGGACACGGGCTCGGAACGACCTCGCCCGGTCGCGGGTTTATATGGGCGCGGCCGGTTGCGCCGCTTGTGCCCGAGGAGTGACGCGATGCCCGCTTCGACGACTGTGCCGGTCATGGCCGGGCTTGCGATCCTCGGGGCCGCAATCGGAGTCAATCTCGGCCGCTCCGCCGTGGCGGAGATCAACCCCGCTTATTTCAACGAGGCCGAGGACACGTTCCAGGCCGATCTTTCCGCCAACCAAAGCCCCGGCTGGGCCCAACAGGCCCAATATATCCCAACCTCGCAGCCCGTCCTCGTCGGCGACCTGGGCTCGGGCTGCGTCGGCTGCCGCGACTATCCGGTGGAATATGTCCCGGTCCACGACCCCGCCGTCGACGTCTATGCCGACGCCGGGTCGGATGCCTCCACCGACCAGGCCGTCGCTCCGGCCGCGAGCCCGGCCCCGGCGCGGGATCCCGCGATGGAGATGGTGGCGCGTTACTCCAGCTACCCGATCTCCGCCGACGAGCAGGCGGCCCAGGCTCGGGCGGCGCAGGCGCAGGCTCCGGCGGCGGAGGCGGAAACACCGGCGGAAGCGGAGCCGGTCGCGCTTTGAGGGACCGGCGGGCGGTTGCCGCACCGCAACATGTAGCTTAAATCGTCGGCATGACCTCCACCAACGACATCCGCCGGTCGTTCCTCGACTATTTCGGCTCCAACGGTCACCGGCCGGTGCCGTCGGCGCCGCTCGTCCCGCAGAACGACCCGACCCTGATGTTCGTCAATGCCGGCATGGTGCCATTCAAGAACGTCTTCACGGGTTTGGAGACCCGGCCTTATACGACCGCCGCCTCCTCGCAGAAGTGCGTCCGCGCCGGCGGCAAGCATAACGATCTCGACAATGTCGGTTACACCGCGCGGCACCACACCTTCTTCGAGATGCTCGGCAATTTCTCGTTCGGCGACTATTTCAAGGACCGGGCGATCACGCTGGCCTGGAACCTGCTGACGAAGGAATGGGGCCTCTCGCCCGAGCGGCTGACCGCCACCGTCTACCATACCGACGACGAGGCGTTCGACCTCTGGCGCAAGATCTCCGGCCTTCCGGAGAGCCGGATCATCCGGATCCCGACCAAGGACAATTTCTGGGCGATGGGCGACAGCGGCCCGTGCGGGCCCTGCTCGGAGATCTTCTACGATCATGGCGACCATATCCCCGGCGGGCCGCCCGGCAGCCCGGACGAGGACGGCGACCGCTTCACCGAGATCTGGAACCTCGTCTTCATGCAGTACGAGCAGGAGGACAATGAGATCGTCCGCGAGCTTCCGTCCAAGTCGATCGACACCGGCATGGGGCTGGAGCGGATCGCGGCGGTGCTCCAGGGCGTCCACGACAATTACGACACGGACACGTTCAAGGCGCTGATCGCCGCCTCGAGCGAGCTCACCCATAACGGCGTCACCGCCGACACCCAGGCGAGCCATCGGGTCATCGCCGACCATCTGCGCGCCTCGGGCTTCCTGGTCGCGGACGGGGTGCTCCCGGCCAACGAAGGGCGCGGCTACGTTCTTCGCCGGATCATGCGCCGGGCGATGCGCCACGCCCATCTGCTCGGCGCCAGCGAGCCGCTGATGCATAGGCTCGTCCCTTCGCTCGTCGCCGAGATGGGCGCTGCTTACCCGGAGCTGGTCCGAGCCCAGCCGCTGATCGAGGAGACGCTGAAGCTCGAGGAGACCCGCTTCCGGCAGACCCTCGCCAATGGGCTGAGGCTCCTCGACGAGGCGATCGGCGCGATGAAGCCCGGCGACATCCTGCCGGGCGAAACGGCGTTCAAGCTCTACGACACGTTCGGCTTTCCCTACGATCTTACCGAGGATGCCCTCCGTGCCCAGGGCTTCGGGGTCGATCGCTCGGGTTTCGACGAGGCGATGGCGGGCCAGAAGGCGGCCGCGCGCGCCGCCTGGAAGGGATCCGGGCAGAAAGCGTCGGACGATGTCTGGTTCGATATCGCCGAGGCGCAGGGCTCGACCGAGTTCACCGGCTATGCGGGGCATGAGGGCGAGGGGATCGTCACCGCGCTGATCCGGGATGGAGCCCGGGTCGAACGCGCCGGCGCGGGGGACGATATCGTCGTCCTGACCAACCAGACGCCCTTCTACGCGGAGAGCGGCGGGCAGATCGGCGACACCGGAAAGATAAGCTCCGACAAAGGGTTGGACGGCGAAGTTACGGAGACCTCGAAGCCGCTTGGAAGGCTCCATGCCCATCATGTCCGGATCGTCGCCGGCGAAGTCGCGGTGGGCGACCCGGTCCATCTCGCGGTCGACGCCGAGCGGCGCGCCCGGGTCCGGGCCAATCACAGCGCGACCCATCTCCTCCACGCCGCGCTTCGCAAGCGCCTCGGCGGCCATGTCACCCAGAAGGGGAGCCTGGTCGCGCCGGATTATTTCCGGTTCGACTTCTCGCATCCCAAGCCTCTGAGCCGCGAGGAGATCGAGGCGGTCGAGGCGGAGGTGAACGCTCATATCCGCGAGAACGAGGCGGTCACCACCCGGCTGATGAGCCCCGACGAGGCGATCGCGGCGGGGGCGGTGGCCTTGTTCGGCGAGAAATATGGCGACGAGGTCCGCGTCCTCTCGATGGGCCGGGGCGACGAGGCCAATTATTCGGTCGAATTGTGCGGCGGCACCCACGTCAATGCGCTGGGCGACATCCAGCTGCTCAAGATCGTCTCGGAAAGCGCGGTCGCGGCCGGCGTCCGCCGGATCGAGGCACTCACCGGCGAGGCAGCTCGCCGCTGGCTGACGGACCGCGAGAACCGGCTCAGGGAAGCGGCCGCCACGCTCAAGGCCTCACCGGACGAAGTTCCGGCGCGTGTCGCGGCTTTGCTCGACGACCGCCGCCGCCTCGAGCGCGAGCTCGCCGGGGCGAAGAAGGCGCTGGCGCTGGGCGGAGGCGCGAAGTCTGAGGCGGCAGGGCCCGAGCAGGTCGGCGGACACGGCTTTATCGGCCAGGTGCTGGACGGGATGGATCCCAAGGGGCTGCGCGGGCTCGTCGACGAGGCCAAGCAGCGCGTCGGCTCGGGCGTCGTGGCGCTGGTCGCGGTCAATGACGGCCGAGCGACGGTGGCAGTCGGAGTCACGGACGATCTCACGGCCAGCCGCAATGCGGTCGAGCTGGTCCGCAGGGCGGTCGAGGCCGTGGGCGGCCAGGGCGGCGGAGGGCGGCCGGACATGGCGCAGGGCGGCGGGCCCGACGGCTCGAAGGCTCAGGAGGCCGTTCAGGCCGTGCGCGAGGCTTTGGAGACGGTCTCCGCCTGAGGGGGCGGTTCCGGGCCGAAGATGCTTCGGCCGCCATATTCATGCGAGCGGCTTCGCTCTTCCGCCATCACCGCTTCGAATGACGGCCCCGACACATGCGCCTCCAGCCGCCGCGCCTGCTCGTCGAGGCGGCGGATCGCGGCCAGCTTCTCGTCGCGGCCGAGCTTCGCCTGCTCGACCGCCGTCTTCAGCACGCCGATCGTCTTGTCATAGACCCGCGTCGGCACCGGGAAGGGATGCCGGTCCTTGCCGCCATGGGCGAGCGAGAAGCGGGCGGGGTCGGCGAAGCGGCAGGGGGCGCCGTGGATGACCTCAGCGACCATCGCGAGCGAGCGGACGGTGCGGGCGCCGACCCCGGGGACGAGCAGAAGCTCGGGAAAGTCCTTCGGTCCGGCCTCGGCGGCGGCGGCGAGCGTTCCGTGCAGGCGGCGGAGGATGACGTCCTTGGGTTTGACGTCATGATGATCGGGAAGGGCGAGATGGGGCTGGAGCGGCTCCGCGACCGGCGCCCGCTCCAGGGCCGCGGCCTCGCGCGCGAGACGGTCAGGGCCGAGCTCGGCCAGCAGCTCCAGCTGCGCCCGCCGCGAGGCGTCCGCGCGGCGGTCGGCGAGGTTGACGATGTCGCCCTGGCGGCGGCCCTCGACCGCGGCATGGGGATCGTCGACGAAGCTGGTCAGCCCTTCCGAGAGCCAATGGTAGCGGCGCGCGGTCCGGCTGCCGCCGTTCATGCCTTGCTGGACGACCGCCCATTTGCCGTCGTCGGCGACGATGAAGCCGTGGAGGTAGAGGTCGAAGCCGTCCTGGACGGCGGCGCTGTCGACCTTGGCGACGAGGCGGCTGGCGCGGGCGAGGGCCAGGCCGTCGAAGCCGGCCGCCTCGCCGGCCGCGGCGAGCTCCGCCGGAGTCTGGCGCGAATGGCGGCCGCGCCCGCCGCACACCCTGAGCCCGAGCTCGCCGGCGCGCGGGTTGAGGCCGCGTTTCAGGGCGCCGATGACGCTGGTGGTGATCCCGGACGAATGCCAGTCCATCCCCATCACCGCGCCGAACGACTGGAACCAGAAGGGATGGGCGAGCCGGGCGAGGAAGGCATCGCGGCCTTCGTGGTGGACGATCGCTTCGGCGATGACGGTGCCGAGCCGGGTCATGCGCTCGCCGAGCCAGGCGGGCACTCGGCCGCCGTGGAGCGGGAGGTCGGCACTTCCGGATCTCTTGGGCATCTCACACCTCAGGAACGAAGGCGGAACCTAGCAGGGGCGATGCTGCAAGCAAACCCCTCTCCCTGCAGGGGAGAGGGAAATGGCCGCGCCAGCGGCCGAGGGTGAGGGGCCACGGCGTGCCCTCACCCTGGTTCGCTTCGCGAACCTGTCCCTCTCCCCTGCAGGGAGAGGGGCTTCAGGGCGTCCCTCAGCCTTCGCCGCTCAAGCGTCGGCTCCTCATCCAGATTGCCCAGCTCCATGATCTCCTTCCTCAGCTCCGCGCGCTTTTCGTGGATCGAGGCGATGACCGGCCCCATCGCCATGCCGAGGTCGACGAGGACCGCCTCGGAGAGCTGGAGGGAGGATTCGAGAGTCTCGGGGACGGCGTCGGTTGCCCCGGCGCGGTAGAGTTCGGCGGCGTGGGCGGGGTCGCGGGCGCGGGCGACGATGGTGAGGTCGGGGCACCAGGCGCGGACCTTCTTGGTCACGCGCACGCTCAGCACCGGATCGTCCATGGTGAGGACGAGCGCGCTGGCATGGCCGAGGTTCAATCGGTCCATCAGCTCGGCGCGGGCGACATCGCCGTAGAGGATGGGGATGCCTTCCTTGCGGCAGGCGGTGACCGTGTCGATGCTCGAATCGACCGCGACAAAGGGCCGGCCGTGGGTCTTGAGCATCTCGGCGACGAGCCGGCCGACGCGGCCGAAGCCGATCACCACCACCGCCTGGTCGCCGCGCGCGATCGCCGGCACCTCGCTTTCTCCCTGGCGGTCGACCCGACGCGCCGCGACCTGGCCGAGCTTTGCCAGCAGTGGCGTCAGGGTGAGCCCGATCGCGGTGACGATCTGCCAGAAGGCGGCGGTCTCGGGGCTGATCAACTGCGCCGCCGCGGCGGTGGCGAGCACGATCAGCGTCGTCTCCGACGGCGAGGCCATGATCAGGCCGGCTTCCGCCGCCACGGCCCGGCGCGCGCCGTTGAGGCGAAGGAGCACCCCCGTCACCGCGGCCTTGGCCAGGACGATTGCGATCACCGCCAGCGCGATCCCCTCCCAATGGGCGACGACCAGCCTGACGTCGACGCTCATCCCCACCGTGATCAGGAAGATACCGAGGGCGAGGCCTCGGAACGGCGCGGTGATGACCTCGACCTCGCTTCGATAGTCGGTCTCGGCGATGAGGATTCCGGCGAGGAGGGCGCCCATCAGCGGCGACAGGCCGGCGGCGGTGGTGGCGAGGCTGGCGACGATCACCACCAGCAGGCTTGCGGCGAGGAACAGCTCGGGGCTCTTGGTCCTCGCCGCCTGGGCGAACAGGCGGGGCAGGAGCAGCCGGCCGAGCACCAGCATGCCGGCGACGACCGCGGCGCCGAGCAGGAGCGTGGCGACGAGGCCGTCGAATCCGCTCGCCTCGGCATAGGGCGCCATCGCTCCGAGCGCGAAGATGATCGGGACGATCGCCAGATCCTCGAACAGCAGCATCGCCAGCGCCGATCGGCCGACCGGGCTGGTCGTTCCGACCAGGGGAAGGACGAGCGCCGTGGAGGAGAGGGCGAGGGCAAGGCCGAGCGCGACCGAGCCGCTGAGGCTCTGGCCGATCAGGTTCATCGACAGGCCGATGAGCAGGGCGCTGGCGAGAAGCTCCGCAGCGCCGACTCCGAAGACGAGGCGCCGCATCGTCCAGAGGCGGCGGAAGGAGAGCTCGAGGCCGATCGCGAAGAGGAGGAGGATGATCCCGAACTCGGCGAACGGCTTCACCGCCTCGGGGTTGGAGATGGTGACGTAGTTGAGCCAGGGCATCGCATTCGCCATCGCGCCCAGCCCGGCGGGGCCGACGAGGAGGCCGACGAGGATGAAGCCGATGACCGGGCTGATCCGGAACCGGGCGAAGGCGGGGATGACCACGCCCGCCGCGCCGAGGATGACGAGGGCGTCGCTGAAGCCCGAAGTCTGGAAATCGGAGTGCATATTGCCTTTAAGCCGGATCGGGCGCCAATGTCAGCCATGGGGGACGGTCGAGACGGCCTGATCATCGTCGGCGGCGGCCCGGCCGGGATGGTCGCGGCGCTGCTCTTCGCCCGGGCCGGAGTGCCGGTGACCGTGCTCGAAAAGCATGGCGACTTCCTTCGCGATTTCAGGGGCGACACAGTCCACCCCTCGACGCTGAGGATCTTCTCCGAGCTGGGCCTCCTCGACCGGCTTCTCGAACGGCCCCACGACAAGGTCCACGACATTCACGGCCTGGTCGGCGGACGGCATCTCGCCATCGCCGATTTCTCCCATTTCGATCCGCGCTGGAACTTCATCGCGATGATGCCGCAATGGGACTTCCTCGACTTCGTCGCCGACGAGGCGCGCCGCTATCCCGATTTCACGCTGATCCAGAATGCCGAGGCCACGGGCTTGGTGGAGGAGGCGGGCAGGGTGGCCGGGGTCCGCTATCGCCTGGGCGGCGAGGAGCGGACCATCCGCGCCCGCCTCACCATCGCCGCCGACGGCCGCTCGTCCCGGATTCGCGAGGCGGCGGGGCTGCCGGTGAGCGACCTCGGCTCCCCGATGGACGTCTTCTGGTTCCGGGTGCCCCGGGAACGGAGCCCGAGGAACGCGACGACCGGAATCTTCGCCTCGGGCCGGATCATGGCGCTGATCGACCGCGGCGATTACTGGCAATGCGCCTACGTCTTCCCGAAGGGCATGGCCGACGAGGTCCGGAGCCGCGGCATCGAGGCGTTCCGCGACGAGGTGGCCGGAATCGCGCCGATGCTGAGAGGGCGGATCGGCGCGGTGGACTCATGGGACGACGTGAAGCTGCTCGCCGTCTCGCTCGACCGGCTCGACCGATGGCATCGTCCCGGCCTGCTCGTCATCGGCGACGCGGCCCATGCCATGTCGCCGATCGGCGGAGTCGGAATCAACGTCGCGGTGCAGGACGCGGTGGCGGCGGCGAATGCCCTCGCCGGGCCGATGGCGGCCGGCGCCGACGTGGATTCCCTGCTCGACCGGGTTCCTCGGCGGAGGCTGAGAGCGGTTCGGATCGTCCAGAGTTTCCAGCGCATCGCGCAGCAGCGGATCATCAGCCCGCTGCTGATGCGCGCCGGCGGCGAGTTCGAGCCGCCACCGATCCTTCGCTGGCTCGACCGCTATCCGGTGCTGAGGCGGATCCCGGCTGCGTTCCTAGGCTTCGGCTGGAGGCCGGAGCATGTGAGATCGCCTGCCGCGTCATCCCGGCGGACGCCGGGACCCAGGGACACGGATCCCGTCGCATAGCCGTAGAGACAGGTGTTCCTGGGCCCCGGCCTTCGCCGGGGTGACGTCAGGCCATCGCTTTCTCGAGATTCGCCCGGATCGCCTCGAAGAATTGCTCGGTGGTCATCCAGCTCTGCTCGGGGCCGATGAGGATGGCGAGGTCCTTGGTCATCTCGCCTTTCTCGACCGTCTCGACGCAGACCCTCTCGAGCGTCTCGGCGAAGCGGGTGACTTCGGGGGTGCCGTCGAACTGGCCGCGGAACTTGAGGCCGCCCGTCCAGGCGAAGATCGAGGCGATCGGGTTGGTCGAGGTCGCCTTGCCCTGCTGGTGCATGCGGAAGTGGCGGGTGACGGTGCCGTGCGCCGCTTCCGCCTCGACGGTCTTGCCGTCGGGGGTCATCAGGATCGAGGTCATCAGGCCCAGCGAGCCGAAGCCCTGGGCGACCTGGTCGGACTGGACGTCGCCGTCGTAATTCTTGCAGGCCCAGACGAACTTGCCACTCCACTTCAGCGCTGATGCGACCATGTCGTCGATCAGGCGGTGCTGATACTCGATCCCCGCTTCGTCGAACTGCGGCTTGAATTCGCTCGTGAAAACCTCCTCGAAAATGTCCTTGAAGCGGCCGTCATAGGCCTTGAGGATGGTGTTCTTGGTGGAGAGATAGACCGGCCATTTGCGGCCCAGCCCGTAGGTCAGGCAGGCGCGGGCGAAGTCGCGGATCGAATCGTCGAGATTGTACATCCCCATCGCCACTCCGGCGGAGGGGAAATCGAACACCTCATGCTCGATCTCCTGCCCGTCCTCGCCCTGCCACTTGATGGTGAGCTTGCCGGGGCCGGGGACTCGGAAGTCGGTCGCCTTGTACTGGTCGCCGAAGGCATGGCGGCCGACGACGATCGGATCGGTCCAGCCGGGGATCAGCCGCGGCACATTCTCGATCACGATCGGCTCGCGGAAGATGGTGCCGCCCAGGATG
>JBJMTX010000037.1:0-9092 GCA_045811485.1 Allosphingosinicella sp. | reverse complement strand
TGCTACAGGAGCCGCGCCTTCAAAGGCGCCTGCAAGGCCCTTGGCCTCAGGCACATCCGGACCAGGCCATACACGCCGAAAACCAACGGCAAAGCCGAACGCTTCATCCAGACCAGCTTGCGCGAATGGGCCTACGCCCAGGCCTATCCGACCTCAGAGCATCGCAAGGCCGAGCTGCCGCGGTGGCTCCACCAATATAACTGGCACCGCCCGCACGGCAGCCTACAATCCCGAACACCCATCAGCCGTCTCGGCTTGGACGTGAACAACCTGTTGAGGGACCACAGCTAGCCCACCGCCTCCAGCAGCCCCTCGAACAGCCGCCGCCCGTCGGTGCGGCCGTGCGCCTCCTCCACCATCCGCTCGGGGTGGGGCATCATTCCGAGCACATTGCCGGCCTCGTTGACGATCCCGGCGATGTCGCGGGCGGAGCCGTTGACCTCGCCGGCGTAGCGGAAGGCGATCCGGCCTTCGCCTTCGAGGCGGTCGAGCGTGCCCTCGTCGGCCTGGTAGTTGCCGTCATGGTGGGCGACCGGGAAGACGATATCCTCGCCCGCCTCGTAGCGGCTGGTGAAGGCGGTCTGGCTGTTCTCGACCCTGAGGGGCACGTCGCGGCAGACGAAATGGAGGCCCGCGTTACGCATCAGCGCGCCGGGCAGGAGCCCGGCCTCGGTGAGGATCTGGAAGCCGTTGCAGATGCCGAGCACGGCGACTCCGCGCTCCGCCGCCTCGGTCACCGCCCGCATCACCGGCGAGCGCGCCGCCATCGCTCCGGAGCGCAGATAGTCGCCGTAGGAGAAGCCGCCGGGGATGGCGATGAGATCGAGGCCGCCGGGAAGCTCGCTCTCGCGGTGCCAGACCATCGCCGGCCTGGCGCCGGTCACCTGCTCGAGCGCGACGGCGAGGTCGCGGTCGCAATTGGAGCCGGGGAAGACGATGACGGCGCTCTTCACGCCTTCTCCTCCGCTCCCTCGCGCTCGATCCGGAAGTTCTCGATCACCGTATTGGCGAGCAGTTTGCGGCACATCGCCTCGACCTCCGACTCGCCGACGCCCTCGGCGAGGTCGAGCTCGATCAGCTTGCCGGCGCGGACGTCGTTCACTCCGCTGAAGCCGAGCCCCTCGAGCGCGTGGTGGATGGCCTTGCCCTGGGGATCGAGCACGCCGTTCTTCAAGGTCACGTAGACGCGGGTCTTCATGCCCGCCCTATGCCGCCGGAAGGGGCCGGCGCACAAGCGTTCACCGGCCGTTTACCCACATTTGCGATGGTCGCGCTTTCGGGCGGGGGAGATGGGCTGATGGTCGGTCTCGCATTGGTGATGTTCCTGGCTTTGTTCGCCTTCGGCGGGCAGCTGATGGGCTGGTCCGATCCGGACGGCCAAGTCCAGCTCGGAATCTTCGCTTCCTTCGTCTTCGGGATCGTCTGCGGCTACAAGGTCAAGGGCTGAAACTCCGTCATCCCGGCGTAAGCCGGGACCCAGGAACCCGGACATTTTCGAATAGGCTTCGGTGCCTGGGTCCCGGCTTTCGCCGGGATGACGCTCGGCGTCGGCCGCGCTTGTGGTCGTTAGAGCCAGCCCCTATCTTCGATCCATGGCCGAAGCGTCCGAAATCGCCCTCACCCCTGCCGCCGCGGCGCGAGTCGCGGCGATCGCCGAGCGTCAGGGCAAGGCGCCGATCCTGAGGCTGAGCGTCGAGGGCGGCGGCTGCGCCGGCTTCACCTATCGTTTCGGGCTCGCCGACGAAGTCGAGGCGGACGATCTGGTGGCCGGCGAAAGCGGGGTCACCCTGGTCGTCGATCCGATGACCCACGACCTCGTCAGGGGCGGCGCGGTCGATTATGTCGAGAGCCTCGGCGGAGCCGCTTTCCAGGTGCGCAATCCCAACGCGGCGTCGGGCTGCGGCTGCGGATCCAGCTTCTCGGTCTGACCGCTCGGCCTCAAGTCAGAGCAGCCAGCCCTTTTCCTTGAGCCACAGGGCGAGGCCGCCGTCCTTGTCGCTGCCGGGGATGCCCATGATCACCTCGCCGCTCGGGCTCACCACGGAAGCCGGGCTGGCGGCGCCGCCGCGGTGACGGGGCTGCTCGCCGACGACCATGTGGCCCCGGTACGGACCGGTGCGCAGAATGCCGTAGAGCCAGCCTTCCATGACCGAGGGTCCCTGTTCCATTGCCGCCAGCATCCGACCGACTCAGGCGACCAGCACGGAGAGGCTGGAGACGATCTGGGTGACGAGAAGGATCGCGGTCACCGCGACCATTCCGCTTATCCCGGTCACCAAGCGAACGTCCTGCATGGAAGATCTCCCACTCCCGTCTCGATCCTTGGCCTCGAATTGCGCCGCCGAGCGCCGAATATCCACGGGAAGCCGCGGCAAATGTCCGCCTCGCCGCACCGGCGTTGGACGCGTTGTTGCGGAGGGTTGACGTAAATTGCGGAAATGTGCGCATATCGAGCACATACGGGGAGCGGGATGCGCAGCGATATCGAGATTGAGGGAAGCGAGGCCGTCGCCCTTCGCGTTCGCGAGGAGATCGCCCGCCGCCGGCTGTCGCGCCAGTGGCTCGCCGACTCGGCGAAGGTCAGCCTTTCGACGCTCGAGAAAGCGCTTGCCGGCCGCCGCCCGTTCACCCTGACCACCGTCGTCAGGCTCGAGGAGGCTCTCAACGTCCGCCTCCGCGATCCCGTCGAAGGCGGCAGGAGCCAGCCCGCCGGCCAGTTCGCGCCCGAGGAGATGGGCGCCTATGCGCGCGCCGCGGTTCGCTGGCTCGAGGGCGAATATCTGACCCTCAGGCCCTCGTTCAGCGAGCCGGGGTCGGTCTACGCCTATCTGACCGCGATCGGCTGGGACGAGGCCAAGTCCCATCTCACCTTCAGCGAGACCCAGCGGATCGACCGCGACTTCGAGCAGCAGGGCTTCGTCTGCTTCCCCCACCTTTCCGGGCATATCTACCTGGTGACGAGCTTCGAGGGCCAGTATCGAATGGCCCTGCTCAACCGCCCGTCGGGCGGCGGCGCCCTCAACGGTGTGCTCACCACCCTCGCCACGGGACGCGGCGCCGAGCTCATCCCGGCGGTGTCACCGATCGCCTTGCTTCCCTCCAGCCGCCGCTCCGAGCCCCAGCTCGGCCTCGTCCGCGCCGGCGACCGCTGCTACGACGATTATCGCGAGTGCGTCGATTCGATCGCTCAGCGCGGATACGCCCTGTTCCCCGCCTGACCCCGGCGGATCTGCACCGAATCCTCGCGACAAGGCCACCACAGTCGGGCCTTCGATTCGCCTAGGCCGATCCGGACTTTTGTGTCGCCGGAGATGCCGAGTGAGGGTCAAGTTCATCCTGCCCGCCTTGACCGAGGCGAAGAGCCCATTCTGGCGGCCGATCAAATATTCGCTCTTCCCGCCGCTCGGCCTCGCAACCCTGGCCGCCCTGCTCGGGCCGGACGACGAGGCCGAGCTGGTCGACGATCATGTCCAGGCGCTGCGCACCGACGACTCGCCCGATCTCGTCGTCATCCAAGTCTACATCACCAACGCCTACCGGGCCTACGCCCTGGCGGACCATTATCGGGCCAAAGGCTGCTTCGTCGCGCTCGGCGGGCTCCACGTCACCTCGCTTCCCGACGAGGCCGAAGCGCATGCGGACGCCGTCTTCGTCGGCCCGGGGGAGCAGATCTTCCCATCGTTCCTGGCGGACTTCCGGGCGGGCCGGCCGCGACCGCGCTACGTCTCCACTGGCGGCCGCTCGATCGAGCGCCTGCCCCCGATCCGCCGCGACCTCATCCGGCGCGAGCTCTACCTCGTCCCCAATTCGATCGTCGTCACCCGCGGCTGCCCGCAGCATTGCGACTTCTGCTACAAGGACGCCTTCTTCGCGGGAGGGCGGAGCTTCTATGTCCAGCGGGTCGACGAGGCTTTGGCCGAGATCGAGCGGCTGCCGGGCCGGCATCTTTACTTCCTCGACGATCATCTCCTCGGCAACCGCCCTTTCGCGGAGAGCCTGTTCGAGGGGATGCGGGGCATGGGCCGGCTGTTCCAGGGCGCGGCGACGGTCGATTCGGTGCTTCGCGGAGACCTCATCGAGAAAGCCGCCGAGGCGGGCCTCAGGAGCCTGTTCGTCGGCTTCGAGACGTTCGACCCGGAAAATCTGCGCGCGAGCAACAAGAAGCAGAATCTCGCCCGCGACTATGAAGCGGTGGCGCGCCGGCTGAGCGATCTCGGGATCATGATCAACGGCTCGTTCGTCTTCGGAATGGACGAGGACGGGCCCGACGTCTTCGACCGCACCGTCGACTGGGCGGTCGGGAACGGGATAACCACCGCCACCTTCCACATCCAGACGCCCTATCCGGGAACCCGTCTCCATCAGGCGCTGGCGGCCGCGGGACGGATCACCAGCCGCGACTGGGACCTCTACGACACCCGCCACGTCGTCTACCGGCCGGCGCGGCTGGAGCCGGACGCGCTCAAGGCGGGCTACGAGCGCGCCTATCGCGATTTCTACGGGTGGCGGAACATCGTCCGCGGCTCGCTGGTCCACGACACGGCGCGCCACCGCGCCAAGCATTTCTTCTACGCCGCCGGCTGGAAGAAGTTCGAGCCGCTGTGGGACATGGTGATCAAGGCGCGGCGCCTGCGGGCGATGACTCCGTTGCTTGAGGGGGTGCTCTCGCGGGTCAGCAGGACCCGTCCCGAGTCGGCGAACGCAGCTACGACTGTCGCCACTGCGTCGATGCGATCTCGCGGTTCGGTCCAGCGTGGCGGACGAGGATAAGGTTTAAGCTCATTCATCGTCCCAGGATGCGGAATCCTCAGGGCCGCCGCGCGCACTCATCAGTTCCGCGGAAAGGCTCCGTACCTCTGCCGGAAAGGCGTCCAGCACGGGATCGTCGAAACGATAGTGCGGCAGAACCGCCGCCAGCATCGCGGCAACCAGGCCCGCCTGCGCGGCATCGCGCCGGCGCTTGACGGGATCGCGATCGTTCCGTCGGCTGAGCCATAGCTTGTGGAGCGCGAAGGCGCGCGGGTCCGGCGCTACGATCGTCAGCGGAAAGCCTTTGTCGTCGATCACGATCTGCTCGACCGTCGGGCTGTTCTCCAGCCATGCCAGGCCCGCGATCTCGACCGGCCTGAGATCGCCCTCGCTTTCGGCCGGCGAGGCTCGCACCGCTGGATTGCGGAGCATCGGCGTTATCAGGTCGACCATGAAGCCCTTGTCGTTCACCGCGCGGAAGCTGCCCACTTCGGTCGGGTGAAATGTCGGATCGATCGACCGGAGCACGCCCAGCAGCCCCGGTTCGCGCAGGTCGGCGCCGACGAAGCTCAGTCCGGCACGGGAGTCCCGAAGCGGATCGATGTCGTTCGTGGCGAGGGCTTCCGATCGGAAGTGGACTCCGCCCATGCGCTCGTATGCAAACAGCGCATGGGTCCCGGCGACGCGCAGGCCATGGCCCAACAGGCCGGCCCGCTCCAGCTTGCGAAGGAGGCGCGCGGCTATCCACGGGACTCGGCCAAGCCGCATCGCGCGGTTAACCGGCGCCATCCTGCGAATCTCGTCGTCGAGCGATTTCCTGCGTGCCTTGAGCTTTTCGCGGCCTTTGCAAAACTGCTCGTAGGTCCGCTCGGTTTCAGGCAACCTCGGTCCGAGGCTTCGCCAGACCTGTTCTTTTTTCCGGTACAGATACTGACGGCCCCTTACCCCTTTCCACGCCATCGCGCCGGCAAAGCGCTGGCTGTATTCCCGGCGGGCGGCGCGATAGGCGGCGTAGACCTGCTCGCAATCGACTAACTGGCGGGCTTGGCTCGCGCTGAGAACGTGCATTCGAGACAATTATCCCCTTTTTACTGGAATGTGAAGGAAAAGGGGATAACCGTTCGACGGCTGTTGCGACGATCCGGCCTGCGCTATCGCGCTCGAATGAAGATCGTCACCTACAATCTGAACGGAATCCGCGCCCGGCTTCCGCGGCTGGTCGAATATCTCGAGGCGGAGAAGCCCGATGCGCTCTGCCTCCAGGAGATCAAGTGCGCGGACGAGGCCTTCCCGATCGAGGATGTGCGAGCGGCGGGCTATGATGGCGTCTGGCACGGCCAGAAGGGCTTCAACGGAGTCGCCATCCTGACTCCCGCGGACGGGCCGGGGCCGGAGCTTCGCCGGACCGGCCTTCCGGGCGATCCCGACGACACCCACAGCCGCTATATCGAGGCCGAGGTGGCAGGCGTGGTGATCGGCTCGATCTACCTTCCCAACGGCAATCCCGTCGGGACCGAGAAGTTCGCCTACAAGCTCGCCTGGATGGAGCGGCTTCGGGTCCATGCCGCCGAGCTTCTCGCCGAGGAAAGGCCGGTCGTCCTCGCCGGCGACTGGAACGTCATTCCGACCGACAGCCATGACGACGTCTTCTCGGTTCGCGCCATGCAGCACGACGCCTTGATGCAGCCCGAGAGCCGGGCCGCCTTCCGCCGCATCCTCCACGCCGGCTGGACCGACGCCATCCGCGCCCGCCATCCGGACGGCGCGGTCTACACCTTCTGGGACTATACGGCCGGTTGCTGGCAGCGCGACGCGGGCTTCCGAATCGACCATCTCCTGCTCTCGCCTTTGGCCGCCGACCGCCTCCTCGACGCCGGAGTCGACAAGGAATATCGCGGGCGGGAGAAGGCTTCCGACCACGCGCCGACGTGGGTGCGGCTGGAGGACTAGTTCCCCGGCGAAGGCCGGGGTCCAGTTCTGAGTCATCTGGGTCCCGGCCTTCGCCGGGAAACAATATGGAAGGATCACCGATGCAGCCTTGGACCCGCCGCCATTTCCTCGGCAGCGCCGGTGCCCTCGCAGCCCTGCAGCTCCTGCCCGGCTGCGCGAAGCAGGCGGCCGAAAGCGCCGGCTCGAACCAGGCCCTGCTCGCCCAGGTCGCCGAGGCGTTGCTCGCCGAATATCCGGAGAATGCGACCACCCTCGGCCTCGACAAGGACGCGCGAGCCGCGCTCAAGTCGAAGCTGACCGACCGCTCGCTCCACGGTCGCGCGCGACTCGCCGCCGCGGCGGCGGACCGGCTGCGGCGGCTGGAGGCCGCGTCGGCGCTCGCGCCCGACGACATCGACCTCGGAGTCGCCCGGACCGCCCATGCGCTCGCCGTCGAGGGTTTCCGATTCCCCTATGGCGACGTCGTCACGCTCAACCAGAACCTCTCCTACCGAAACTCGCCCTATACGGTGGCGCAGAATACCGGCGCTTTCGTCGAGACGCCCGACTTCCTCGACAGCAACCATGTGATCGAGAACGCGGCTGACGCCGAAGCCTATCTGGCGCGGCTGGAGGGCTATGCGTACCTGCTCGACGGCGAGAGCGGGCGGCTGGCGCACGATCGCGGCCTGGGAGTCGTCGCGCCCGATTTCCTGATCGACAAGACGCTCAGGCAGATGAAGTCGGCCCGGGCCCAGCCGATCGCCGAATGGGGGCTGGTGACCTCGCTGGCGCGCCGGACGGCGGCGATTCCCGGCGACTGGCGCGGCCGCGCGCTCGCTCTGGTCCAGGGCAAGGTGGCGCCGGCGATGGACCGCCAGATCGCCGAGCTCGCCCGCAACCGCGCCGTCGCCGACAGCCGCGCCGGCGCCTGGAAGCTTCCCGACGGCGAAGCCTATTACGCCTGGGCGCTCAAGGCGGCGACGACGAGCAGCCTGACGCCCGACGAGGTCCACGCCATGGGCCTCGAGCAGCTCGCCGCGCTCCAGGCGCGGATGGAGCCTTTGCTCCGCGCCCAGGGCCTGACGCAGGGCACCGTGGGCGAGCGGATGACCGCGCTCGGCAAGGATCCCAAATTTCTCTTCCCCAACACCGACGCCGGCCGCGCCCAGATCCTCGATTATCTCAACGGCCGGGTCGCCGACATCCGAACCCGCCTTCCGCGCGCCTTCGCCACCCTCGTGCGCGGCAACCTCATCATCAAGCGCGTCCCCCCCGAGATCGAGGCGGGCGCCCCGGGCGGCTATGCGGCGGCCGGGACGATAGACGGCTCGGTGCCCGGCAATTACTACATCAACCTTCGCGACACCTCGATCTGGCCGCGCTTCGGCCTTCCGACGCTGACCTATCACGAGGGCATTCCCGGCCACATCTGGCAGGGCGAATACAGCTACAAGCTCCCCCTCATCCGCTCCCTCCTCGCCTTCAACGCTTACTCCGAAGGCTGGGCCCTCTACGCCGAGCAGCTCGGCGACGAGCTCGGCGCCTATGACGGCGATCCGCTCGGGCAGCTCGGCTACCTCCAGTCCCTGTCCTTCCGGGCCTGCCGCCTCGTCGTCGACAGCGGAATCCACGCCAAGCGCTGGACCAGGGCCAAGGCGATCCAGTGGTTCGCCGACACCAACGGCTCGACCGTCGAGGAAGTCCAGGGCGAGGTCGACCGCTACTGCGCCTGGCCGGGGCAGGCGTGCGGCTACAAGGTCGGGCACAGCGAGATCAACCGGCTGAGGGACAAGGCGAAGGCGGCGCTTGGCGCGCGGTTCGATTTGCGGACGTTCGACGATGCGCTGGTGCTTGGGGGGAATGTGCCGCTGACGCTTCTGGAGGGAGTAATCGACCGCTACATCCCTCAGGTTCGCAGCTAGCAGACCTTCTCCGGGTCAGACCCAGCCCTCGAGCGATACCCCCGCTTTTCGCGGGAGAGGAGAGCCCATCGCGAAGCGATGGAAGCGGGGATCTATACGTTGAGGGTCAGCCCGAGACCTGCTGAGCGTCCGGGAGATGGCGACATCGTGACCGATAACTCGGGATTATGCGTGCGGTTCTCGATAGGCTTCCCAATACTCTATCTCTATCGAGAATTCCGTTGGGAATGGCGTTTTTGCTGCTCTACGACTCGTCAGATTCTACCCGCTATATCAGTGCCATCGCCGTGGCCGTTATCGCCTTTCTCACTGATGTGGCAGACGGTCGGCTAGCACGTCGATTAGGTGTTAACTCGGATGCAGGAGCGCTTATTGACGGCATCGGGGACAAAGCATTCTATGTCGCTGTGTATCTGGTGATTGCGGCAGAACGCGCAGCCGAGAGTCTTTTGATTTGGGCTCTAATCTTTAGAGAGGTAGCGCTATACG
>JBJMTX010000036.1:0-90840 GCA_045811485.1 Allosphingosinicella sp. | reverse complement strand
GCCGCCGGCGGTGGCGAGGTGGAGGGCCCGGAAGGGGTCGAGGCTGGCGCCCCTCAGCTGGCAGGTGCGGTAGGCTTCGCCGAGCGTGTGGAGAACCGAGAGCGTCGTGCCGGCGCCGATGTCGGTGCCGATGCCGATCTTCACGCCGTGGCGGTCGGCCAAAGCCAGGTCGAACAGGCCCGAGCCGAGGAACATGTTGCTCGTCGGGCAGAAGGCGATGCCGGACCCGCCTTCGCCACCAGCAGGAGCGCAGCGATACGCCCCCAAGGCGTCCCTCGTTGACTCTCCACGCCCATGTGCGCACATTTACCGTTGAGGGGATTTCCATGCGGCATTTTGCAGTCGCACTGTTTTTCATCGTCTTCGCGACGACAGCTGCGGCGCAACCGCCGTCGCCGGGTACATTCAGGGTGCACGCAATCGATGTTGGTAGCGGCCTCTCTATTTTCGTGGAAGGTGCCGACTTCACGCTCCTTTACGATGCTGGCAGCAGCGACGATACGCCCCCCGGCCGCGGGAACCGCGTGCTTGCCTACCTAAGGGCCGTTCGTCCCGATCTTCGCCGCATCGACCACGTAATCCTCAGCCACCCGCATCTGGATCATCTCAGCCTGATGCCTGACCTGCTTTCCGCTTACGAAGTCTCGAATGTCTGGGACGCAGGCGCCGTGAATCCTCTCTGTGCCTATAGATTGTTGCTTGAGCGGGTCGCCGATAATGCCGACATCACATACCACCACGCGGCCGGCGGACCGGGCCCGCATGACGCCAGCTTTCCGGCGCAAAATTGCAGCGGCCGATCGCTGCCGCCGGCGACGATATCCCTGACGCGGGGTATCCCGATCACGCGCGAGCCGGTCCGGCTTGGAGAGCGCGCTTCCATAAGCATTCTTTCTGGCGACGGTACGATCGGCGTCCCGAATCTTCACGCCGGCAACCTGGTCGTCCGCCTCGATCTAGGCTCGCGGCGGGTCCTGCTGCCCGGGGATGCTGAAGCCGGCCGCCGGCTCGGACCGCAGAGCCCGCCCGATCCGGGCTCGACCGAAGCGAGGCTGCTCGAATGCTGCGCCGCTGACATTCGCGCGGACGTCCTCGTTTCCCCGCACCATGGCAGCAAGACTTCGTCCCGCAGCGCGTTTCTCGATGCGGTCGGCGCCACGATCTACGTCGTATCGGTGGGCCCGCGCCTGTTCGCGGGCGTGATCAATCCGGACGCCGACGTCATGCGCGAGTATCTATTGCGGGGCTCGCTTTGGAGGACTGACATCAACGATTACGGATGTGCCCTTAACCCGGCCAAGATCGGCCCCGACAATGACGGGAAACCGGGCGGCTGCGATAATATCCGGATCTTTATCGATGAGACGGGTGCGATGACGCCCGCATATGATAATCGTGCTGACTAAGCGACGCTTCGATATGTCGTCCCAAAAGCGGAGATGGCGTTTTTCGGCCGGCCTGACCGTGGCTTGGCTCTCGTTATGCCTGCCCGCAAGTGCGCGGGGCCAGATTATTGTACCGGATACCCAAGCGCACATCCTGGTCTTCGCGAGGGCGCGCGAACCCCAGTTGGTTTACTCTGTCGACTACAATTCCTGTCATAGTCCCGAGAATTGGGTAAACCCACAGCGCGGATGTATAGCATGGATCCAAAGCCGAATTGAACGAAACCTGCTTGAACCGCCATGGCCCCTCGGTTCCATCCCGCTGGACTTGGAGGAAATAGTCTATCTCGTTCCCATCTGTCGGGGCCGGGTGGACTGGCAAAACGCGGTTTACGACAGGGCAACGGCGGGGATCCACAGGAAGGAGGTCGGCTGTCGGTGACGAATGATCCTACCCCTCCTCCCCCGCGGGAATCCGGAGCTGCGGGGGCGGGGTCTCTCACATCGAAGGTGACCGAGACGACCAACCTCCTCAAGGCTGTCGTCGGGCTGCTCGGGCTTCTGCTCCCCGCGCTGGTCGTCACGACGCTCATTGAAATTCCATTGAGCCTCGCCGAGCTCGTGAAGATCATTACCATTCCAACCAGCGTTGTTGCGGTGCTCGCGATCTTTCTCCTCGGCGACGCGATCAGGCGATGGACGATAAGAAGAGCTCTGATCGTTTTTGCGATTTGCGTGCTGGTAGGATCGTCTTCCGCGATAACCTTCTACCTCTTCGCGCCGCGGCACGTCTTCTTGTGCAAAGGAGAACGGCTCGTGAGCCCGATGACCGATTCGGCTCGCATCCACGATATAATCGAACCGTTCGATAATGATTATTGCAGGGCGCTCAGACGCTCTCCCGTCAAGAAAGAATTGCGTGAGAGTTTGGCGACGGGCAGTGTCGCGACAGTCATCGTCATGATTCTGCTGATGGTGGCGACGGTCCTGTTTCTCGTTGGCGCCATGATCGGAATCGCGTGGAAGGCGATCGTCGGAACTGAAGTGGCCGATGCAGCGGATAAGATCGCAGGATCGTAATATAAAATATTTGAAATGTGGCTCCTATTGAGGCCGCCAGCGCGACTCCTATTCATAGCGCGGTCATTTCAATGGATTAGCGGGATTTCGGGTTTCTCCAGGCGCGGCGGCCGCGCAGATAGGTCGCGGCGACCGCTCGGTCGTCGCCCAGGACCTGCAAGGCGAAGAGCCGGTCGTGGAGCGAGGCGCCGGCCGAGCGGCGGGCGAGGAGGGGGGTGGCACGCTCGTCGAGGACGACGAAATCGGCTTCCTGGCCGGGGAGGAGGGCGCCGACCTTGTCGGCGATTCCGAGCACTCGGGCGCCGCCGGCGGTGGCGAGGTGGAGGGCCCGGAAGGGGTCGAGGCTGGCGCCCCTCAGCTGGCAGGTGCGGTAGGCTTCGCCGAGCGTGTGGAGAACCGAGAGCGTCGTGCCGGCGCCGATGTCGGTGCCGATGCCGATCTTCACGCCGTGGCGGTCGGCCAAAGCCAGGTCGAACAGGCCCGAGCCGAGGAACATGTTGCTGGTCGGGCAGAAGGCGATGCCGGACCCGGCCTCGGCCATCCGCCCGAGCGCCCGGTCGCTCATGTGGACGCAATGGGCGAAGACCGAGCGGGGACCGACCAGCCCGAACCGGTCGTAGACGTCGAGATAGTCGGCGGCGTCGGGGAAGCGCTCCGCGACGAAGGCGATCTCGCCCGGATTCTCGGAGAGATGGGTGTGCATCAGGACGTCGGGATGCCCGGCGACGAGCCGGCCCGCATCGGCGAGTTGCTCGTCGCTCGAGGTGGGAACGAAGCGGGGCGTGACCGCGTAGCCGAGGCGGCCGCGGCCGCGCCACCGCGCGATCAGCGCCTCGGTCTCGGCGCGGCCCGAGGCGGGCGTGTCGCGAAGGCCCTCGGGGCCGAGGTCCATCAGCACCTTGCCCGAGACGATCCGCATGTCGCGCTCCAGCGCCGCCTCGAACAAAGCGTCGACCGAGCCGGCGTGGACGGTGGCGAAGACGAGCGCGCTGGTGGTGCCGTGGCGCAGGAGCTCGTCGAGGAAGAAGGCGGCGACGTCGTCGGCATGGGCGCGGTCGGCAAAGGCCTTCTCCGCCGGGAAGATATGGCGCTCGAGCCATTGCATGAGCTGCTCGCCGTGCGAGGCGATGCATTCGATCTGCGGATAATGGACGTGGGCGTCGACGAAGCCGGGGACGATCAGGCCGGGCAGATGCTCGACCGAGACGGCCTTTGGCTTCTCGAACGGACCGCACGAGACGACGATCCCGTCCTCGACCAGCAGCAGCCCATCCTCGAAATGGCGGATCTCGCCGCCCCGGGCGGGATCGTCGGGGACGGTGAGGATCTCGCCGCGAAAGGCCTGGACGCTCATTCGGCTACCTCCCCAAGCATCAGTAGCTGCGCGATGACGGCGATGGCGATGACGTCGGGCTGCTTGTCGGGGATTCCGGGGATCCCGATCGGGCAGGTCAGGCGCTCCGGATCGACCCCTTCCTCCCTCAGGCGCGAGAGGAAGCGGGCGCGCTTGGTGTCGGAGCCGATCAGCCCGACGAAGCTCGCCTTCGACCGTAACGCGGCCGCCGTGAGGCGGTAGTCGAGCCCGTGATCGTGGGTGAAGATGAGCACCGCCGCGCCGGGCTCGGCCTCCCCCGCGCAGGCGACCTGGGCGTCGTCCTCCTGCATCGACACCCCCGGGAAATGGCGGTTGGGCCGCGAATCGAACCAGGCGACCCGGAAGGGCAGGCGCGGCAAACGGTCGGCGATGGCGACTCCGACATGGCCGGCGCCGAACATGAGCAGCGGGCGATGGCGCCGCCGGTCGTCGGGTTCGATGAAGATGGTGCCCTTGCGCGGCTTTTCGGCGCGCGGCGGAAGCGGCGGCTTGACCCCCGCTTCGACATGCTCGGCCGGGAATCGCTCGACCGGCCTCTTGCCGTCGTAGAAGAAGGTCGCGATCGGCTTGCGGCGCTCGACATAGTCGGTCCAGTTCCATCGCTCCGGGTCGGGATCGACATGCTCGATCATCAGCCGGACCTGCCCCCCGCAGCACTGCCCGAGCAAGGGGCCGAGCGGCCAGTCCTGGACCCGCCAGCTCCCCGCCGGCTCGGCGAGGATCCGCCGCGCCTGGTCGATCGCCCGATATTCGAGCGCCCCGCCGCCGATGGTGCCGGTGCTTCCGTCCGCCGTGACGGTCATTCGCGTCCCGGCGCGGCGCGGCGCCGAACCTTCGGTCGAAAGCACTGTGACGAGCGCGACCGGCTCCTGCCCGCGCGCCGCGCGCAACGCCTCCAGCCAATCGGGGATCATCGCGCCCTGAGCTCGGCGATCGCCGCCAGGATGCGCTCGGGCGTGGCGGGAGCGTCGAGCCTGGGCAGGCCCTTGCCGGGCGCGGCGGCGGCGACGGCCTGGGTCAAGGCCGAGAAGACCGAGATGGCGAGCATCAGGGGCGGCTCGCCGACCGCCTTGGAGCGGTGGATGGTCGGTTCGGGATTCTCGCTACGCCAGAGGCTTATGTCCATGCGGGCCGGCCGATCGCTCGCGGTGGGGATCTTGTAGGTCGAGGGCGCATGGGTGAGCAGGCGCCCGCGTTCGTCGAAGACTAGCTCCTCGATGGTCAGCCAGCCCATGCCCTGGACGAAGCCGCCCTCGATCTGGCCGAGGTCGATCGCCGGATTGAGCGAGCGTCCGACGTCGTGGAGGATGTCCACCGCGACCACCCGATGCTCGCCGGTGAGCGTGTCGATGACGACCTCGCTCAGCGCCGCGCCATAGGCGAAATAGAGGAAGGGGCGGCCGCTGTGGGTCTCGCGGTCGTAATGGATCTTTGGCGTGGCGTAATAGCCGGTCGCGGCGAGCGAGATCCGGGCGAGATGGGCGCGGCGGCACAGCTCGCCGAAGCTCCAGCCGACAGACTCCGGATCGCTGGCGGCGAACTCGTCGAGGCGGGCCTTGATCGTCTCGGCGGCATTCTTCGCGGCCATGCCGTTGAGGTCGGAGCCCGAGGAGGCGGCGGTGGCCGAGGTGTTGGGCACCTTGTCGGTGCGGGTCGCGCTGACCTTCACCGTCTCGACCGGAACGCCGAACACGTCGGCGACGACCTGGGCGACCTTGATCATCAGCCCTTGTCCCATCTCGGTGCCGCCATGGTTGAGGTGGATCGAGCCGTCCGCATAGACGAGCACCAGAGCGCCGGCCTGGTTGAGGTGGGTGGTGGTGAAGCTGATCCCGAACTTGACCGGGGTGAGGGCGAGGCCCTTCCTCAGGATCCTGTGGTTCGCATTGAACTCGGCGACGGCGTCGCGCCGGGCGGCATAGCCGGCGCGCTCGGCCAGCTCGGCGATGAGCTCCGGAGCGACATTGTCCTCGACCGTCATGTGATAGGGCGTCACGTCGCGGCCGGGCCCGTATAGATTGGCCTGGCGGACGGCGAGCGGATCGAGTTCGAGATTCGCGGCGATGGCATCCATCACCCGCTCGATCGCCATCATCCCCTGCGGGCCGCCGAAGCCGCGGAAGGCGGTGTTGGAGACGGTGTGGGTCTTGAAGCGGCGCGAGACGATCTCGACCGCGGGCAGGTAATAGCAATTGTCGGCGTGGAACATCGCCCGGTCGTTGATCGCGAGGCTGAGGTCGACCGTGGCCCCGCAGCGCGAGGCCAGCTCGATCCTGATCCCTTCGATCCGTCCGTCGCCGTCGAAGCCGACGTCGTAATCCGCGACGAAATCGTGGCGCTTGCCGGTCATGACCATGTCGTCGTCGCGGTCGGCGCGGATCTTCGCCGGGCGCCCGGTCTTCGCGGCGACGAGGGCGCAGGCGGCGGCGTAAGCCGCGGCCTGGGTCTCCTTGCCGCCGAAGCCGCCGCCCATCCGACGGACCTCGACCGTCACGTCGGCGCTGCTCAGGCAAAGCAGGACGGCGATCAGATGCTGGATCTCGCTCGGATGCTGGGTCGAGCTGACGACATGGATATGCCCCGCCTCGCCCGGCGTGGCGAGCGCGGCCTGGCCCTCGAGGTAGAAATGCTCCTGGCCGCCCATGGCGATCTCGCCGGACAGGCGGTGCGGGGCGCTCGCAAGCGCCCCCTCGGCATCGCCGCGCACCATCTTCTGCGCGGGCTCGAACTCCTCCCGCGCGTCGGCGATGGTGACGAGGGCGGGGAGGGGCTCGGCCTCGACTTTCGCCAGCCGCGCGGCGACCCGGGCGGCGCCGTGGCTGGTGGCGGCGACGACGAAGAGGGGCTGGCCGGGATAGAGGACCTCATCCTCCGCGAAGAGCTTGTCGTCGTGGAAGACCGGGCCGACATTGTTCTCGCCGGGAATGTCGGCAGCGGTGAACACGGTGACCACGCCGGGCGCGGCCCGGACCGCGCTCAGATCGAGCCCGAGCAACCGAGCGTGGCCGTCGGCGGCGAGGCCGAAGGCGAGGTGCAGCGTTCCCGGCGCCTCGGGCAGGTCGTCGACGTAGAGCGCGCCGCCCGAGACATGGCCTTCGGCGCTGTCGTGGCGGAGCGGACGGCCGACGGCGTCAGACATCGAACAGGCTTTCGGGCTCGAGCCAGAGGCCGCGGACGAGGTTGGCGGCGGCGGCGAGGCGGTATTCGGCCGATCCGCGCAGGTCGCTGAGGGGCTTGTAATCGCCCGCGAGCGCCTCGGCGGCGGCTTCGAGCGTCGCCTCGGACCAGGGCTGGCCGGTCAGTGCCGCTTCGCAGGCCGGCGCACGGGCCGGAATTCCGGCCATTCCGCCGAACGCGATCCGGGCCTCTTCGACCCTCCCGTCTTCCAGGCGGATCGCGAAGGCGCCGCACAGAGCGGAAATGTCGCTGTCGAAGCGCTTGGAGAGCTTGACGATGCGGGTCCGGGTGCCGGGGCTGGGCCGGGGGACGCGGACGCTCTCGACGAACTCGCCCGGTCGGCGGTCCTGCTTGCCGTATGACAGAAAGAAGCTTTCGAGGGGCATGGACCGGCGTTCGTTGCCTCTTCGCAGCACCAGCTCCGCGCCCAGGGCGATCAGCGCCGGCGGCATGTCGCCGATCGGCGAGCCGTTCGCGATGTTGCCGCCGATCGTTCCGGCGTTGCGGACCTGGAGGCCGCCGATCCGGCGGATTAGTTCGCCGAGATCGGGATGGAGTGAAGCGAGCGCCTCCTTCGCTTCGGAATAGCGAACCGCCGCGCCGATGGTGAGGCCGTCAGGCGTCTCCTCGACGCGCCGGAGATCGGCGACGTCGCCGATGAAGATGACGGTGCCGAGGTCGCGCAGGCCCTTGGTCACCCAGAGGCCGACATCGGTCGCCCCGGCGACGATCCGAGCGTCGGGATACTCGACCAGCAGCCCGGCGAGCTCGTCCGACGTCTCCGGGGCGAACCACCCCGGCCCGGCGCGGCCGGGAGCGATCGTCCGCAGGAGAGCGGAGGTCTCGCCGTCGTCCTCCGGTCGCAGCGGGTTGGCCTCGCCGGCGGCGAGGATCGGGCCGTAGCCGGTGCAGCGGCAGAGGTTGCCGGCGATGACATCCTTGACCGGAGTCCCCTCCGTCCCGAGCGCGCCGAGGCTTCGGCCGTAGAGCGACATGACGAAGCCCGGCGTGCAGAAGCCGCATTGCGAGCCGTGGCCGTCGGCCATCGCCCGCTGGACGGGGTGGAGCGCGCCGTCCCTCGACAGGCTCTCGACCGTCCTCAACGCCTTGCCGTCGATCATCGGCAGGAAGAGGATGCAGGCGTTGACCGCGCGCCATCTGACGGCCTCGCCGTCGAGCTCGCCGAGCAGGACGGTGCAGGCGCCGCAATCGCCCTCGGCGCAGCCTTCCTTGGTGCCGGTGCGGCGGAGCCTGTAGCGCAGATAGTCGAGGACGGTGGCGGTCGGATCGGGCTCCTCGGCCTCGATCACTTCGCCGTCGAGCAGGAAGCGGATCATCTCGGGCTCCCCGCAGCGATCCAGGCGCCGAGCTTTTGCCGCTCGGCCGGGGTCATGCCGGTGGGATTGCCGAGCGGCATCGCCTGGCTGTCGACCGCCATCGCCTTGATCCGCGCCGAGGCGGCGCTGACATGCTCCCAGCTGTCCAGCTTCACGCCGAGCGGCGGGGCGGCGACATTGTGGCAGCCCGCGCAATGGGTGGCGAAGATCGGCTGGACGTCGGCATAGCTGAGCTTCTGGGCCGGGCCCGGAGCCACTCCACCCTTCTCCAGCGTAACGTAGGTGACGCTGGCCAGTGCGAGGAGGATGGCGACGGCGATCATGGTCCCGGTCGCCTTGCCGCGGCCGCGCAGGTTGAAGACGTGGCGGACGGCGACCCCGGTCAGCCCCAGCAAAGCGAGCACCAGCCAGGGCCGCTGGGCGCCGTAGGTCATCGGATAATGGTGGCTGATCATGATGAACAGCACGGGGAGGGTCATGTAATTGTTGTGGAGCGAGCGCTGTTTGGCCGCCGCGCCGAGCGCCGGATCCGGGGTTCGCCCGGCGATCAGGTCGGCGACCACCTTCTTCTGGTTGGGGATGATGACGAGGAAGACGTTGGCGACCATGGCGGTGCCGACGATCGCTCCGACGTGGAGATAGGCGGCGCGGGCGTTGAAGATGTTGTCGAGCAGCTTGGCGGCGAAGGCCAGGCAGACGAACCAGAAGATTCCGAGCGCGAGGTTGTTCGATCCCACCGGCGAGCGGCAGAGGCCGTCATAGATGAGCCAGCCGAGCGCCAGCGCGGCGAGGCCGATGGCGATCGCCGCGGGCGGGCTCAGCGCCGCCTTGGCGGGATCGATGAGGAAGCTCTGGGCGCCGACATAATAGATCAGCACCAGCAGCGAGAAGCCGCTCAGCCAGGTGAAATAGGCTTCCCATTTGAACCAGTGGAGATGGTCCGGCATCTTCGCCGGGGCGACCTGGTATTTCTGGTTGTGGTAGAAGCCGCCGCCGTGGACCGACCACAGCTCGCCCGACGCGTCTCCCTCGGCCGGTTTGGTCAAATGATTGTCGAGCCAGACGAAGTAAAAGCTCGACCCGATCCAGGCGATTCCCGCGGTGAGGTGGAGCCACCTCAAAGCGAGGTTCAGCCATTCGCCGAGGTCGAAGCCCATGGCTCAGCTGCCCCGGTAGGTCGAATAGGCGAAGGGCGAGACGAGCAGGGGCACGTGATAATGGCCGCCGTCCGCGGCCACGCCGAACTCAACCGTCACCTCGTCGAGGAACGGCGGATCGGGCAGATCGACGCCGGCCGCCCGGAAATAGTCCGCAACGGCGAAACGAAGCGTGTAGCGCCCCGGCGCGAGCGGGCCGGGGGCGAGGCCGGGGCAGCGGCCGTCGGCATTGGTGGCGCCTCGCCCGATCTCGCCGTCCGGCCCGCTCAGCGCCACCGCCATTCCCGCCGCGGGGCGGCCGTGCATGGTGTCGAGGACGTGGGTGGAGAGGGTGGTCATTCGGCGGTCTCCAGGCGCAACCGGACGATCTTGCCGATCTCGTCGATCGCGGTGGCGATTTCGCTATCGCGGTCGTTGGCGAGACGGCGCTCCATCGCGGCGAGGATGCCCGCCTTGTCGGTCAGGCGCACGCAGATGATGAAGGGGAAGCCGAATTTCTCGCGATAGGCCGCGTTGAGGGCGTGGAAGCGGTCGAACTCGGCCTGGGTCAGGCGGTCGAGCCCGGCGCTGGCCTGCTCGGCGGCGCTGGCCTCGGTGAGATCGACCCTGGCCTTGGTCGCGAGCTCTGGGTGCGCCCGGATCAGCGCCAGCTGCTCGTCGGGCGTCGCTCCGCGAACAATGGCCATCAGGTCGGCGTGCCGATCGCCTGAGGACGGTCGGGCGTCGGCGCGCTCCTCCACCCAGGGCGAATGTTCGAACAAGGCAATCATGACGCGATCCGCCCTATCAGCCGAAGCCGGCTGACTCCGCCGTCGGGGATGATGTTGAGCCGGACGAAGCGGACAGGGCCGAGGTCGGCCAGGCCCTCGCGGAAGATGTGGACCTTGTCCGCCTCGAGCTTCATCTCGGGCATCAGCACCGGCCAATGCTCCGACTGCGCCCCGATCTCCTCGGGCGAGCCTGCGGCCTCGGCCGCCGCCTGGAGGAAGCAGCGGTCCGGATAATTGCCTTTGAAATGGGCGGTGTCGACGACGATCTCGTCGATCCGCCCCGCCGTCCCGAGCGCGAGCACCGCCCAGTCGTGGCCCGGTTCGCGCCTCCGCCGTGTCTCCCAGCCGTCGCCCATGTTCACGCCGCGGCCGGGCGCGGTCAGATTCTCGACGGCGCCGTAATGCTCGTCATTGGCAATGATTCCGCGCCCGCCATTCTCCATCGCCAGCAGGTCGAGCCTCTCGTCCGGGCCGACCCTCGACCAGTCCCTGGCCACCTCTCCCCAGACCCGAAGCCGGGCGACGCCGCCGTCGGGGAAGATGTGCAGCCGGACATGGGTGACGGGCTGGCGATACTGGATCGGGAAATAGGTCCGATGGTTTCCCTGAAGCGGGAGCCGCCCGGTGACCAAAGTCCAGCCGGCATCTTCCCCCGGCACTTGCTCGTCGCTCCGGCAGACCTCCACCTCGGCGAAGGGCGGATAATTGCCGGTGAAGTGCCTCGTGTCGATCTCGAAGCCCTCGACCAGGCCCGGGCTGCCGAGCCGGACCACGCACCAATCGTGACCCGGGACTCGCTTTCGGCGGCTCTCCCAGCCATCCATCCACTTGCCGTTTCCGTCATATTTGCCGGGGATGAAGACCGGCTCGGCCGGATCGATCAGCCGCGCCTTGTCGGCGAAGAAATCGTCGGTCGCATAGACCACCTCCGCCCCGAGGCGCGGCTGGGCGAGGTTGACGTAGAGCTGGCGGAGCTGAGTCATGGCCGGTCTAGGATCCATCGGGGTGGGTCTCGCGCCAGTGGCGCGCGATCTCGACCCGGCGGCAGAACCAGACGTCCTGGTGCCCTGTCGCATGCTCGAGGAACCGCTTCAGCCCGGCCATCTTGCCCGGCCGGCCCGCGAGCCGGCAATGGAGCCCGACCGACATCATCTTCGGCCGCTCCTCGCCTTCCGCATAGAGCGTGTCGAACGTGTCCCTGAGATAGTGGAAGAACTGGTCGCCGGTGTGCATGTTCGCGCTGGCGAAGCGCATGTCGTTGGTTTCCAGGGAATAGGGGACGATGAGGTGGCTCTTGCCCGCCGCTGTGGTCCAGAAGGGCAGATCGTCCGAATAATCGTCGGCGTCGTAGAGGAAGCCGCCCTCTTCGGCGACGATCCGCCGGGTGTTGGGGCTGGTCCGGCCGGTATACCAGCCGAGCGGGCGCTCGCCGGTCAGCTGCCGGTGGACCTCGATCGCCCGCTCCATGTCGGCGCGCTCCTCGGCCTCCGGCACCCACTGATAGTTGATCCACCGCCAGCCGTGCGAGGCGATCTCGTGCCCCGCCTCGAGGAAGGCCTCCACCACTGCGGGGTTGCGCTGCATGGCCAGAGCTACCCCGAACACCGTGACGGGGACGCCGAACCGCTCGAACAGCCGGAGCAGCCGCCACACCCCGGCGCGCGAGCCATATTCGTAGATCTGCTCCATGCTCATGTGCCGCGCGCCGTGCACCGGCGCCGCATTGGCGATGTCTGAGAGGAAGATTTCCGAAGCGGGATCGCCGTCGAGGATATTGGCCTCGGCGCCTTCCTCATAGTTGAGCACGATCTGGACGGCGATGCGCGCGCCGCCCGGCCACGCCGCCTTGGGGGGCGTACGGCCGTAACCGATCAGATCTCGGGGGTAGCTTGGGTCGCTCTGCATCGCTTGGCGCCACGCTAGGACGAAACGCCGCTCTGTGCCAAGCTCGCCGAATGCGCGAAATCACCCCCGAGCCCCTCACCGCCCAAGCCTTCGCCCCGTTCGGAAGCGTCATCGAGGCGTCGGACTCCGCGGTGAAGCTCGAAATCAACCAGGGCCATGCCCTCCGCTACGACCGCCTCGCCGAGATCGACGTCGCCGACGGCGGCGGCACTGGCGCGATCAGCCTGTTCCGCGCAAAGCCGCTCGGGGAACTGGTCTTGAAGGTCTTCGAGCGGCACCCGCTCGGCAGCCAGACCTTCGTCCCGCTGAGCCGACGCCCCTATCTCGTCGCGGTGGCGCCCGCGGGCGCTTTCGATCCCCGTGCGATTCGCTTGTTCAGTGCGGCAGGCCACCAGGGCGTTCACTATCGTAAGGGCGTCTGGCACCACTTCCTGCTCGTCTTAGACGAGAGCGATTTCCTGGTCGTCGACCGCACCGGCTCCGGCGACAATTGCGACGAGGTCGAGCTGGCGCCCGACGACGAGATTTGTGTCCGGGCGAAGCGGTACTCGGAAGGAGACGAGAGTTAGGGCACTGCTGTAACCGGGGTCTGCGTCATTCCCGCGCAAGCCGGAATCCAGCTCCCTGTCAGCGCTGGATTTCCGCGTTCGCGGGAATGACGAGAGCCTCCCCTAGCTCACGACGAGGAAGTCCGAGGTCGTGAGCGTCGGGACGTTGCTCAGAGTCGCGATCAGCACCGCCGCTGCGCTTCCCGTCCCGTCGGCGTCCCAGAAGAGCTGCCCGTTGTCGGTATCGTAGAGGAACTGGCCCGAGGCGCTCGACGCGGTCGGGTCCGAACCGGAGACCAGCGATACCGAGCCGCCGAAGGTCAGCCCTCCGCCGAAGCCCTCGGACGAGATCCGGAGCCAGTCGCTTCCGTGAGCGAAGTCGGTGATCTGGTCCGGCCCGTTGGCTGGAGACTGGAAGTCGAAGAAGTCGCTGTCTGCGCCTCCGGTGAGAACGTCGGAGCCGGCGCCGCCGGCAAGGAAGTCCTGGCCGATGCCGCCGTCGAGCGAATCGTCTCCGGCGCCGCCGTCGAGGCTGTCATCGCCATCCCCGCCGGTCAGCTGGTCGTTGCCCGCCTCGCCGAAGAGGGCGTCGTTGCCCGCCTGGCCGGACAGCGTATCGCCGCCGTCGCCACCCCAGGCATAGTCGTCGTCATTGCCGCCCTCGATGATGTCGTTGCCGGCTTCGCCATAGACCTGGTCGCTGCCGTCGCCGCCATGGACCGTGTCCGCGCCGGCGCCGGCTTGGACGAAATCATTGCCGGCGAGCGCGTCGATCGTATCGGCGCCGACCGTGCCGACCAGGAAATCGTCTCCAGCGGTGCCGGTGATCGTCTGGCCGGCGGGCGCGCCCCCGCCGGGCGGGTAGCCGGGCTCGAAATTGTCGGCGGTGAAATTGCCGGCACTGGTGTTCTGGAGGACGGCAAGCGTCTCCCAGCCCGACCCGGTCCCGGAGCCGTCCCGATCCCATTGGAGAAGCGTGTCCGCTCCGTTCTGCTGAAGCCGAAGGAAGCCCGTGTCGAACGGGTTCGAGCTACCGTCCCAACCCATTAGAAGTCCGAGCAACGGGCCGTCATTGCCCGACAGCCGGAAGACGTCGCCGCCGGCACCGGCCGTGAAGTCGGTGACGGTGATCGCCGCCGTGCCGACGTCGGCATGGGCGATCTCGATCGTGTCGCGGCCGGCGCCGGTCGTGATCGTGCTTGCCGACGAGCGGTAATAATGACGGATGTCGTCATTGCCGTCCCCGCCGTTGATCGTCTGGGCGCCGTCGGTCGAGTCGGCGACGATATGGTCGTTGCCTATGCCGCCGGTCAGGGTGTTGATGCCGAGGCCGCCGGACAGGAAATCGTCGCCGTCGCCGCCGTCGAGCGAATCGTCTCCGGCGCCGCCGTCGAGGGTGTCATCGCCATCCCCGCCGGATAGCTGGTCGTCGCCATTGTCACCCGAGACGACGTCGCTACCGGCCTGCCCGGACAGCTGGTCGTTGCCATCGCCGCCCGCGATGATGTCGTCGTCATTGCCGCCCTGGATGACGTCGGCGCCGGCGCCGCCGTCGAGGAAGTCGAAACCGTCTCCGCCCGAAATCTGGTCGTTGCCATTATCGCCGGTAACATTGTCGTTGCCGGCCTGCCCGGTAATCTGGTCGTTGCCGTCGCCGCCCGCGAGGAAGTCGTCGCCATTGCCGCCGTCGATCGTGTCGTCGCCGTCGTCGCCGCTGACGAAGTCGTTGCCGTCGCCTCCGAGGAGCAGATCGTCGCCGGCCAGGCCGGAGACGTTATCGTCGCCGCCGCGCGCGTCGATCGTGTCGTCGCCGGGCGTCCCGGTCAGTGTGTCGTCATCGTCGGTACCGGTGTTGGTAACCCCTTCGTCGCGGCCCTGGACCGTCACGGTAGCGGTCGACGAGGCAGTCGCGCCATATTCGTCCTGGATGGAGTAGTTGATGACGACGACCGCGCTCTCGCCGCTGGCGAGATAATCGAAGTCGTTGCCGGGATCGAACTGGACCTGGTCCTCGACGATCGTCACCGTGCCCTGGCCGGCCGGAACCGACGCGGCGGTGACGGTGAGCACGGCCTCGTGATCGACGTCGACATCGTTGGCGAGGACGTCGATGACGACGGCCGAATTCTCGCTCGTCGTACTCGAGTCCGGATTGGCGACCGGCGCATCGTTGGTGCCGGTGACGGTGATCGCCACGGTCGAGGAGGAGGTGGCCCCGTGCTCGTCCGAGACGGTGTAGCTGACATTGACGACTTCGCTTTCGCCGACCGCGAGGTGGTCGAAGGCGGTGCCGGGATTGAACTGGACCTTGTCGCCCGCTGCCGAAGCCGTGCCCTTGCCCGCCGGTGCCGACGCCGCGGTCACGGTCAGCACCGCGCCATGGTCGACGTCGGTGTCGTTGGCGGTGACTGCGATCAATAGAGTCGCATTCTCGCTCGTCGAGGCTGCGTCGGAATTGGCGACCGGAGCATCGTTGGCGCCGTTCACGGTCACGGTGGCGGTCGACGAGGATGTCGCACCGAATTCGTCCGTGATGTCGTAATTGACGACGACATTGACGCTCTCGCCGACCGCAAGGGCGTCGAAATCGCTGCCCGGGTCGAACTGGACCTGGCTTCCGTCGGTCGAGGCGGTGCCCTGGCCCGCCGGCGCCGAGGCGGCGGTCACGGTGAGGAAGGCGCCGTTGTCGGGATCGGTGTCGTTGGCGAGCACGGCGATCGAGACGGCGTCGTTCTCGCCGGTCGCCGCCGTATCGGGATTGGCGGTCGGCGCGTCGTTGAGGCCGAAGATATTGATCACCAGCGCTCCGGTGTCGCTGCCGTCATTGTCCGAAACGGTGTAGTTGAAGCTGTCCTGGACGGCATCGCCCTCCGCCAGCGCCTGCGCCGCGGCGGACAGGACGTAGCTGTAGGTGCCGTTCGAATTGAGGGTGAGAGTGCCGTAGGTGCCGACGACAACCTTGCTGGTGACGGTCATCGCGTCGCCGTCGAAATCGAAGTCGTTGACCAGAACTCCGGCGCCGCCGCTGTTGTAGGTGCCGGAATCCTCGGTGATGAAGACGTAATCGTCGACCGCCACCGGGATGTTCTTGCCGCTGCCGATGTTGATCACCCGATCGGCGAAGACCAGCCGCTCGACGTTCCTGACCTGGTCGTGGCCATCCACGCCGGCACCGCCCTGATGAATGATGTGCAGATAACCGGCGCTGGCGAGGAACGTATATTCCTCGATCCGGCCCCGATAATAAGCGATGTCGAAGCCGTTATTGCCGTCGATCGTGTCGTCACCGTCGCCGCCGATGAGCTTGTCGTCGCCATTGTCGCCGAAGAGCTGGTCGTTTCCGGCTTCGCCGTCGAGGATGTCGCCGCCATTGCCGCCGTGGATGATGTCGTCGCCGTCGCCGCCGTGGATCGTGTCCTGGCCGTTGCCGCCGCTGATCGTATCCCCTCCGCTGCCGCCAGTGATGCTGTCGTTGCCATTGCCGCCGGTAATCGTCGTCACGTGGAATTCCTTCCCCTCATCGACGACCGGAGGCAGCGCACACCCGCATTTCCCGCGCAAACGGTGCTAATCAAAATGCAATGATAATGGCGCGGCCGCTCCCGATCAGATCCTGTCCGGCATGACCGATGACCACGGAAAAATCGGAACGACGCGAATCCGTTCTTTGACGTCCTCGCGAAGCGACTCGCCCCCCCGGTACTTGCCTTGACGACAAGGTGACTCGCCGCGAGGCGGGAGTCCAGATCGGAATGACGGATATCTCGGGACAAAATGAAAAGGATTGGAAATCCGTCCGCGCGATCACCCGGCGACGGCCATCAGGAGCGTGTCACGAGGTCGTCGGCAGGGGCCGCGCACGCGGGAGTCGAATCCGGGCCAGCCAGAAGGCCATCACCGCGAAGGGCGCGAAGGCGAGGGCGAAGAGCGCCGGCGATCCCCGTACCGCGGCCGGCAGGACGTCCTGCTGGCCGAGGAAGAAGGAGCCGGTGGCGATGAAGAAGGCGAAGCACATTCGCCACAGGTGGCGGGCCAGCCGCTGCGCGGGCGTGAGCGGGGCGCGCAGGATCGCGTTGAGGTCGAGAAGGCCGGCGAGCAGGCAAAGGCCGCCGAGCGCGAAGACCGGGCCGGGGCCGGCGGGCGTCGTGGCGCCGGTGAGGGCGCCCCGGATCATCAGCGCGCCCAGGGCAAGCGCAGCCGCGCAGGCGCCGATCTCGAACTTGCCGGTCTTCCCGTCGCGGCGAAGCGCGGCGACCCAGGAGGTCGCCACGAAATAGCAGACCATGATCCCGCCGATCGGGGAGCCTGGCGGATTTCGGAACGGCTCCAGCAGAGAGGCGGTCGCTCCGAGCACCAGCATCGAGGCGAGGAAGATCGTCCCTGCCTTGGCGTGCAGCCGGCCGCCCTTGCGCGCGGCGACCGCGACGGTGCCTGAGGGCAGGGCCAGTAGTCCCGCGCCGATATGGATGCCCATCAGAACGTTCATGATCGCTCCCCCTAAGCCGCGTCCGCGTGCTGCTCATCGTCCGCGGCGTCGGGTCGGAACTCGAGGATATCGCCGGGCTGGCAGGCGAGGGCCGCACAGATCGCCTCGAGCGTCGAGAAGCGGATCGCCCGGGCCTTGCCGGTCTTCAGGATCGAAAGGTTGACGATGGTGATCCCGACCCGCTCGGCGAGCTCGGTCAGGGTCATCCGCCGATCGTGGAGCAGATCGTCGAGCTTGACGGCGATCGCCATGTCACACCGTCCCTTCGAGGTCTTCGCGCATCAAAGTGCCCTCGGCGAACACCCGGGCCAGAACGAAGGTGAGCAGGACGGCGAGCCAGCCGTTGATCGAGAAGCCGGCGTCGAGATGGACCGGATGCGCGGGCGTCGAGACGGCCTTGCCGATCGCGCCGATGACGATGCTCAGCAGCTGAAGGGCGAGCAGCGCCCAGGCGATGACCCGCAACCGCTGGGCATTGGCCGCGACGAACGGATCGCCGGCGCGGACCGTCCCGACCATCGCGATCAGCCGCTTGAGGACGAGGTAGTTGATCGGGATGGCGACGAGGCCGAGCGTCGCGACAAGGCGAAGGCCCATGATCAGCCGGTCCGTATCCGGCGAGGGGGTGAGCCTGAAGGCGGCCATGATCCATCGCTCGTTGGGCATGACGGTGAGCAAGGCGAGGATCGCCAGGCCGAAAAGCCAGTTCAGGACCACCAGGATCCGAAGGAGGACGTAAGCGATCGGGAGGGCGGCGGAATATGAGCGGGGCATGGAGGCCTCCAGCAGTTAATATCGAAATACGATAATACTCTTATCGATACTCGTCAACAACTTTATCGAAGGTCGAAATTAGAGTCCTCGACAGCGCCGAAGCAGGGGAGGCTCAGCCGTGCGCGATCCGGCGTGCGGGCGGGATCCTTCGCGCCGCGGCCGCTTTGAGGATGCGGCGGAATTTGGGGCATTCCATATGGCTCGGCGCCGGGCAGACGGCGGCGTGCCGGAGGCCGTCGCGAAGCGCTCCGAGCTTTCGGACCATGACGTCCAGCTCTTCGGCCTTCGTCGACAGCGCCTCGCGATCGATGGCGGGGCGAGCGCCGGGCGGGAACATCCGGGCGATGTCGTCGAGCGAGAATCCGGCCGCCCGGCCGAGCGCGATCAGGGCAAGCCTTTCAAGCACGCCGGGATCGAACAATCGCCGAAGCCCGCGCCGGCCGATCGAGGCGATCAGCCCCTTCTCCTCATAATATCTGAGCGCCGAAGCGGGCACGCCGGAGCGCTTCGCCACCTCCGAAATATCCAGATCGCGCACCCTCTTGACCTCAAGTCGGCTTGAAGTGGCACAATGGCCGCTGCGCACTTCGAAGGCAAGGCAAAGGAACGAATCATGAGTACGACATCCGAATCTTCGAGCGAGGGTCGCACGGCGCGCTCAGCGCTCGCCGCCTTGTCGCTGGCGATGCTGATGCCCTCGCTCGGCACCAGCATCGCCAATATCGGCCTGCCGGCTCTCGTCGCCAGCTTCGCCGTGTCCTTCCGGGAAGCCCAGTGGGTGATCCTCGCCTATCTTCTGGCGATGACGGCGGTCATATTGGGCGCCGGCCGCCTCGGCGATGCGGTGGGAAGGCGTCGGCTCCTCCTCGCTGGGATCGCCCTGTTCACGGCGGCGTCCGCCCTCTGCGCCGCATCTCCGACGCTGGAGCTGCTGATCCTCGCTCGAGCGGTGCAGGGCGTCGGCGCCGCCGTCATGACGGCGCTCTCGATCGCGATGGTCGGCGACGTGGTGCCGGAGCGGCGGACGGGGAGCGCCATCGGCCTGCTCGGCTCGATGTCGGCGGCCGGGACGACGCTTGGACCCGCCGCCGGCGGTCTGCTGATCGCCCGGTTCGGCTGGCCGGCCATATTCCTCATCAACGTGCCCTTGGGAGTGGTCGGCTTCGTGCTGGCGCTTCGCGTCCTCCCGAACGATCCGGCGAGGCGGGCTGCCGGCCCCATCCGCGCGCCCGTCGTTCGTCCCGGCCTGCTGCGCGACCGCACGCTCTGCGCTGCCTTGGCCGCGAACGGCCTCGTCGCGACGGTGATCATGGCGACCCTGGTGGTCGGCCCTTTCTACCTCGCCTCCGCTTACGGGCTCGGTCCGGCCGCGGTGGGCGCGGCGATGGCGGCCGGGCCACTGGTCGCGGCATTGGCCGGTGCTCCGGCCGGCCGGCTGGTCGACCGCTTCGGCGCGGACGGCTCGATCGGCGTCGCTCTCCTCGGGATGGCGGCGGGCCTGACCGCACTTGCCGCGGCCGTCTCCAGCGTCGCGGGCTATGTCGCGGCCGTCGCCCTGGTCACGGCCGGCTACGCCCTCTTCCAGGCCGCCAACGGCGCGAAGATCATGCGCCGAGCCTCGCCCGGCGAGCGCGGAACCGTCTCGGGGATGCTCAACCTGTCGCGCAATCTCGGGCTGATGGCCGGCACCTCGGCAATGGGAGGCCTGTACGTCCGCGCCGGAATGTCGATCACTTTCGCCGCCGCCGCCATCCTCGTCGGACTGGCCTTCGCCATCTGCGCCGGAGACGATGCGGCGCTCAAAGCGTCTCGACGCGCCGCCGCCGCTGAGTCATGAAGAGGCATGATGACCGGGGGCTTGGAGGGCGTCGGCGAGGCGGTGACGGGCGGGCTCGTGGCCCGCTCGGTCGAGCCGGAGGCGGGCGAGGCGCGCGGCGAGCCGGGCGGCGCCTGCCTCAATTGCGGGACGTCGCTCATCGGCCCGCATTGCCATTGCTGCGGCCAGTCGGCTCACGTCCACCGGACCCTGGCCGGCTTCGGCCACGACCTCGCCCACAGCGTCTTCCATTTCGACGGCAAGATGTGGCGGACCCTTCCGCTTCTCGCCTGGCGGCCGGGCGATCTCACCCGGCGCTACATCGCCGGCGAGCGGGCCAGCTTCGTCTCGCCAATGGCCTTGTTCCTCTTCTCGGTCTTCCTGATGTTCGCCGTCTTCTCGTCGCTCGGCGGGCCGTTCGGGTCCAACGTCCGGCCGCACTCCACCCCCGAGGGCGCCGCCGGCATTGCCCGGGAGTCGCAAGCGCTCGAGCGGCAGATCGCCGGCCTTGAGAGCCGGCGCCGAGCGCTCAAGTTGCAGCGGCAGCCAACGGCCGCCCTCGACGCCGAGATCCGTTCGCTCCGCCAGCAGCTTGAGGGAATCGAGGCGGTGCGCTCGATCGTCGTCGTCCCGTCGAGCGCTCCGGAAGGGCCGAAGAAGACCATCGACCTCAGCGACGTCAATCCGAGGACCTCCTGGCCGTGGCTCAACCATGCGATCGACAAGGCCAAGGCCAATCCGTCGCTGCTCGCCTACAAGCTGCAGAGCAGCGCCTACAAATTCTCCTGGGCGCTGATCCCGATCTCGGTGCCCTTCCTCTGGCTCCTGTTCCTCCACCGGCGGCGCTACCGCCGGTACACGGCCTACGACCACACCGTCTTCGTCACCTATTCGATCGCCTTCATGAGCCTTGGCCTGGTCGCCCTCAGCCTTCTGAGGCTGGTCGGCCTGCCGACGGGCGCCGCCGTCCTCGCGTTCGTGTTCGTTCCGCCCTTCCACATCTACCGGCAGCTGCGCGGAGCCTATGAGCTGTCGCGGTTGAGCGCCCTCTGGCGGACCCTGGCGCTGGTCGTCCTGGCCTTCGTCGCCGCCGGCTTCTTCTTCGCCCTCCTGCTCACCCTTGGCGTGCTCGGCTAGGGCGTCAGGCGCGGCAGGGATATTTGTGGGCGAGGAGGGCGCGCAGAGCGTCTTTGCTGTCGGTCCGGGCGCGCTGGGCCGGCGGGATCGAGCGGAAGGCGGCGAGGACTTCGTTGCTGCTGAGCGAGGGCTTGGCGGGCGGGCAATAAGCGGCTCGCTTATGCGCACGCTCCGCGGCCAGGCGCTCGTTGCGCAGGATCTGCGAATCCGCCTCGATCTGCGCCTTGAGGGCCTTATAGTCGCTCGAGAAGAGGGCCATCATGCCCTTCTTCTCGAGCGCGTCGGCCTTGGCCAGGAAGGTGGCGACGTCCATCGCCTGGGCGGCGCCGAGCGGAGCGACCGCCAGGAGCGCGGCGGCGAGCAGCTTCCTCTTCATGCCCATGCCGACGCTCAGGCGCCCTGCGGGGCCGGCCCGCCGATCCCGCCGCCGCGGGGGCGCCGGGTGGAGGGGATTGAAGTCCCGCCGACGGGGATGAGCGGCCGGCGCGAGTTCGGATCCTCGCGGCCGATATCCTCGCCGTTGATCGCCTTCTTCGCCTCCTCGCCGGTGAGGGTCTCATATTCGAGCAGTCCGCCGGCGAGGCGGTGGAGCTCGTCGAGATGCTCGGTGAGGACGTTGCGGGCGGTCGCCTCCGCTTCCTCGATCAGTCGGCGGACCTCCGAATCGATGAGCTTGGCGGTCTCTTCCGAGACGCTCTGGCTGCGCGCGACGCTGTGGCCGAGGAAGACCTCCTCCTGGTTGTCGCGGTAGCGCAGCCAGCCGAGCCGCTCCGACATGCCATATTCCATGACCATGGCGCGGGCCATGTCGGTGGCCTGCTGGATGTCGTTGGAGGCGCCGGTGTTGAGCTCCTCGGCGCCGTAGATGAGCTGCTCGGCGATCCGGCCTCCGAAGCAGAGCGCGAGGCGAGCCTTCATCTGCTTCATCGACATCGAATAGCGGTCGCGCTCGGGAAGATTCCAAGTGACGCCGAGAGCTCGGCCGCGGGGGATGATGGTAACTTTATGAAGAGGATCACAGCCGGGAACATGGAGCGACACTAAAGCATGGCCAGCTTCATGATAAGCTGTCGCTTTCTTCTCATCCTCGGTCATCACCATGGACTTCCTTTCGGCGCCCATCATGACTTTGTCTTTGGCGAGCTCGAACTCCGACATGGCGACCAGGCGCTTGCCCTTGCGGGCGGCCATCAGGGCGGCCTCGTTGACGAGGTTGGCGAGGTCGGCGCCGGAGAAACCGGGCGTTCCGCGCGCGATGGTGCGCGGGTCGACGTCGGGGGCGAGCGGCACCTTCTTCATGTGCACCGCGAGGATCTTCTCGCGCCCGTCGATATCGGGCCGCGGAACCACCACCTGCCGGTCGAAGCGGCCGGGGCGGAGAAGCGCCGGATCGAGAACGTCGGGCCGGTTGGTCGCCGCGATGATGATGATGCCCTCATTGGCCTCGAACCCGTCCATCTCGACGAGCAGCTGGTTCAAGGTCTGCTCCCGCTCGTCATTGCCGTTGCCGAGCCCGGCGCCGCGGTGCCGGCCCACGGCGTCGATCTCGTCGATGAAGACGATGCAGGGGGCGTTTTTCTTGGCCTGCTCGAACATGTCGCGGACCCGCGACGCGCCGACGCCGACGAACATCTCGACGAAGTCCGAGCCCGAGATGGTGAAGAAGGGCACGTTGGCCTCGCCGGCGACCGCGCGCGCCAGCAGGGTCTTGCCGGTGCCCGGCGCGCCGACCAGCAAAGCCCCCTTGGGGATCTTGCCGCCCAGCCGCGCGAACTTGGTCGGGTCCTTCAAAAAGTCGACGATCTCCTGCAATTCCTCGCGCGATTCGTCGATCCCGGCGACGTCGTCGAACGTCACCCGCCCCTGCTTCTCGGTCAGCAATTTGGCCTTGGACCGCCCGAACCCCATCGCCCCCGAGCCCGCATTCTTCTGCATCTGCCGCATGATGAAGAAGGCGATGCCGAGGATCAGAAGGAAGGGCAGCGACTGATACAAAAGGATCAGCCACACCGAAGTCTGCGGCTCGGGCTCGCCCTGGAAGGCGACGCCCTTCTCGCGAAGCCGCCCGGTCAGCTGCGGATCGGGGATGAAGTTGGTCCGGAACGTCTCGCCGCTGGTGAGATGCCCGGAGATCACCTCCTTGCCGATCGACACGTCCTTGACCGACCCCTCGTCGACCCGGTTGAGGAAATCCGAATAAGCCAGCGTCCCCGACGCGGCGGAGCGCGACCCGCCGCCGTCGACGATCTGGACGAACAGGATCAGCGCCAGCAGGATCCCGGCCCAGATGAAGAGCGACTTCATCCACGGATTGGGGGGGTCTTTTTCGGGCTTTCGGTTTTGGTCGCTCAACAGATTGCTCCCATCGAAGTGGTACTTCGACGGGGTCCCCAGTGAAGGGGAAGAGCCCGTCAGAGCCACTCAGGCTGACGTTTCCCGCCTAAAATAGGATTTTGCGGGGGAAGCGCAACGTACGTGTCGCGAGTGAACGTCGGCTTACTATGGTGAAGGGCCCTGGGAAGGGGAGTGGCTGCCCGGCAAGGGCGAAGCGCAATCGAACGATTATGCTTCCGCCGTGACGAGATTGGACTTCAAGGCCGCGTTTCCGACGGCCGAGATTTCGTCCAGACTCACCACTTCACCAAAGACCATCGAGATGATGCGCTCGGAAGCCGCTTGCAGTGCGGCGTCGAATGTCAATGTACACTCTCGGATCAGCTTGCATCGAAAGCCAAATTGAAAGGCATCGCGCAAGGTGGATTCGACACAAACATTAGTCGACACACCAGCAAAGAAGATCTCGCCGATACTCATCTCCTGCAATCTCGCCAAGAGATCGGTGCCGATGAAAGCGGAGTAGCGTGGCTTGTCGATCAGGATATCCCGGTCCTCAACCAAATCTCGCAATCCGCGGACGATCGCGTGGGAGTGCGAACCCCGCTGAAGGAAAATCGCCTTCCCGTCGGCACCGAAATGTTGAGGCCACTTCTCAGCGTAAGGCGACCCTGCCCAATCATCCAGATAGACGCGGGTCCAGATAATTGGGATCGCCTGCTTGCGCAGACTTGTAACCAAGCGACGCGTCAGAAGGACGAGCTGTTCGGTGTTGAGCAGATTGAAGGGCGAATTTCGGCCGATGAAGGCTTCCTGGAAGTCGATGAGGAGGGCGGCGATCCGATCATGCTGCTTCATGGGCCTGGCTCCTCTAGCGGATGGCGCATGGTCTCTATAATCCTGCTTCGTAAAGAAGCTACTGCATCTACCGACCTGCCGGCCTCCGCAGGCCCTAACCGTTCGTTTAGGTCGATAACAGGATTGATCCCAAGGGAGCCCTGTCCGAGTACAAGCGCCTGATCTGCTCGGAAGAGCATTCGGTCAAGATCTTGAGTTACAAACAATATCCCGAGTCCGCCCCCAGTCAGCGCTACCAAAAGATCGTTCAGATCCTCCGCTAATGCGGCGTCAAGCGATGCAAATGGCTCATCGAGCACTAATAGCAGAGGATCGTTAACAAGCGCACGTGCGAGGGCCGCCCTTGCACGCATTCCGCCGGAGAGTTGATCAGGGAAGAGGTGGCTCGAATAGGGCAGTGCAGCGCGATCAAGTGCGCGCCCCGCCTCTTGGCGTTGGTACGCGCGAGGCATCTCTTTCGGAAGCGGTGCTCGCACGTTATCCGCTACGTTTCGCCATGGCAAAAATTCCGGACTTTGGAAGACTACTCCCGCCCTTGTTGGTCGGCCCGGCTGTTCCCTTAGCTCTACTGCGCCATCCGCAGGAGCGATCAGGCCGAGACATATCCGCAGCAATGTGGTTTTTCCAGATCCGGAGGCGCCGACCACAGCAAAAAGCTGTCCTTGCTCGACTCGAATGGTGAGGCCTTCGCCAAGTGCGCTCCCTCGTATAAAAGGGTGGCGCATTTTCTCCACCTTCAAAAGCGCCTCTCGCACGGTCAACTACCACAAGGGGAAGAAGAACCAGAAAAGTAGAACCGTAGACGGCGAACGCAAAAGAAGCCCCATTTCAACACAATGTCGGTCGAACTCCCCAGCCAATATACAACCAAAACAATCGTTATTGACGAAAGCACCAATATTGGGCCCCAGTTACCGACAACTATCTGCCCAAGGACCGCTATAGACAACAAAAACACAGCTAGCGAAACAAGATGCGCTACAAGAAAGCGTTCTCTCCAGATCTTCCAAGGCCTGGCGTCTGCTCCTTGACGCCTAAATGATATTATAATGGCGTCCCAGAGTAGAGACAAAATGAGTAGCTCGACCATTACGAATAATACTTGGTATATTCGAAATATCTCCGAGGCAGCAACCCTAAAAATGGTCTTGTGTTCAAGGACGCAGTCAACACCGGCAAAGTGTTGGGCCATGGTTTCACAAATCTGGTCTGGAGACTGGAGCGAAACGAGATAGTTTAAGAATAGAGGAGTAAGGCGATCTGACTCGCCATATGCGCGATGCACCTGCCAGCCGAGATAGACTACGACCGCTATTCGGACTGCAATTTCAGCGCGTCGTCCAAATGCGCTTAAGGGAGCAATCCAGGACTGGCACTCCTTGTCGTCGTTATCAAAAACTGAATAAGACGAATACAGTCGAACTAGCATAAATCCCACTATGGTTACCACCATTACGGAGAATACCCACCAAGTCGAATTTATCCACCCGGCCATAGGGCCGTAGCTACCGCTAACCGTCTGCACAAAAGCTGTAGCGAAGGAAAGGCTATGAAGTCCTTTCATCGCAAAGGCGATACTATAGAGAAAAAGCACGGAGGCAATAATCTCGTTAACAAACCCTCTTTTACTACAAGTATCGAACCTAAGCGATAAAACATTAGCCCTGCGGTTGTTCCACCAAGTGGAAAGGATCTCTTTAAGTCCGTTAGGTTGCGAATCTCTATTTTGAGGACTAGGCGCCGATGCCGCTGTGTCCGTAGTCGATATCTGATCGCTCATAGAAACAATGTCCTTTGTCCGCTCACGCGGAAACGTCGCCGTACCGCCGAGTCGATCATCGATGCCAGTATCCAGCCAGTAAGTGCTAATACCAAACAGCCAATGGCGACCGAGAAAAATGTCTCAGTGTCGAGCCTATTCTGCGCTTGGTCCAGAAGAAATCCCAAACCCCGCGATGGGTGAAGAAGTTCTGCCGACAGAACCCCAATCAGGGAGTAAACCCATGCAAGCCCGATCGTACTAACGGCTGCGGGTATCGCATATGGTATCGCGATCTCCTTTAGGGTTCGCCACCGCGAATAGCCCCAGACTTCGGACAGATCCAACATTCCTTGGGGGATCGTCTCGATAGAATACTGGAGCGTAAGATAGGTAGGAAAGAAGGCGATAAGCGCCCCGACTATCATCCCTGGTAATCTCGCGTCCTTAAGTATGAGAAAAAGGAAGGGAATGAGGACAACCTTCGGCAGCGCTTGGCCAATGACGATAAGAGGCGTAAGGGCTGCTTTAATATGCGAAGACAAAGCTGTCGCACAGGCGAGAGCGAGGGCCGAGAGAATGGCGGAGGCAATCGCGAATAAGCCGGCTGTAGCCGTGATGCCTCCATGGACCAGAATGGCGCGCCGGGAGCGCCAAAACGCAATCACTACAGTGTCTACTCGTGGAACTAGGAAAGTCGACACCCCGAAGAAGTCGGGAAGTAGAGCCCAAGCGACCAGCAGGGCAGCAATCCCGGCTGTGGCGAAGCCAAAAGCCTCAATTCGGCCAAAATGACGAACTAAGGTCATCGTTTTAATGCCTGGCATCGTTCCGGTCGTTCCGCCATCGTTATAAAACTACGGTCAAACAGGCTGCTGAACTTAATATTCGAGAGGTCTTCACCCTCAATTTCCCGAACTGTGGCAAGTGTGCGTCTCCAGCCTGACTCGTCATGGTAACCCATTCGGTGCCCGTTCAGACCGGCCGACAACATTTCATTGGTTCGTTGCAACGAAATCGCGGCATACCGAATGTCGGCAGTACCCGTATTTTCCGAAGACCATTTCGCAAAAGCGGTCAGCGCGCGTGCTGGCTCGCGCCGTGCTAATTCTAAGCTTTCTATTGTTGCACAAACAAACCTTTGGACCAGGTTTCGTTTATTACGAGCGGTATCGTCACGGACCACGATGCCAGCACTGTATGTGTCTATCCCGTTATCACGGAAAAACAGCTCCGTAACTGGCCGACGCTTGGCCAAAAACTGCGCCGCCGCATAGTTCGTATATTGTGTTAAAAGGTCGATCTGGCCGCTTTCAAGCTGGGCTGAGCCGCCTTGAGTCGCCGCCACTGTCTGGACCACACCCGGCCGTGCCCGGTCGCTAGTGGGAACGCCGGCTAATCTCAGCATCAAGTCGAACTGAGTCGCTACTGTACTCGTTCTGATAACTCCTACTCGCTTACCGATCAGATCACGAGGTGATTTGAGCTGAATCCCCCTGATTGAAAATACGACTGCTGGAGACTGACGATAAAGCTGAAGCACTGAGCGAGCTTTGACGCCTTGTGAGCGGGCAAGGACTAGGCTTTCCGCGCTCGCAATGACAAACTCATACTTCCCGGCTGCAATCGAGGCGAGGGTTTCATTCGAACCGCGACTTGGCTGGAGATCCAAGTCTATCCCATAACTTGGAAAGATCTCGTCCTTGCCAAGGAGGAAAGCCGCATGCTCCGGGCTGATGGACCAACTCAGTTGCAGCGCTACCGGATCCCTCGCGGTAGTATGGGGCTTGGCCCGGCATCCCGTGAGCACCGCCAGAGTCAACCAAGCAATGAGGATCACCCTAGTCATATCGCTCCCCCACAAACGCAATACGACGAGCCGGCGAACCGGCTGAACCTCACCCCTAGCTCCAAGGTTCTGCCCGAACAAGGTCTCTCTGCACACGCCAAGATCGTAGACCGGCTGTACCGACGACAGAATTAGATGCATGCTGGAATGATGGTCGACGACGTTCTCGCTGGACTCATTGTGGCCGCCGTCACAGCGGTTGTTGGTTGGCTCTACACCTGCGGACTTTTGGTTGATTGGCTTTCCGGGGTTTCAGTCGTCTTCGATCCGGAAATGGCAAAGGCTCGTAAGGACAGCGCGCAATCCTCCGGCGAGCTATTGCGAATGGTATTGCGCGACCAATCGCGATTTGGACGGCACAGGGGCCAATTTGGGCGATTTCGCACTTTGCGCCAGGCAACGGTTTGGAGTCCTCGCGTCGAACGAATGTTCTCGAAACCGCGGATGTATATGACTCGGTGGCCTTGTCGGGTGCTCAAACGACACGGGTTGGCACCGAGAGCCTTGGTGCGCGCCACAGAGGGAGTCAGAAGATTATTCGAGAACAACGTAATTTTGGGCGAAGAGGATGGAAATCCGTTTGCATGGAGGCGTAGGCGCTTTGTTAATTATCGCCACACGATATGCGCAGCCCTGATCCTCTTCGAGCAGAAGGGCTGGGAGGAGCAGACCAAAGCGGTCGTCGGGGCTATGCTCAGCCGTGGGGAAGAGTGGCGACAGCGGGGTGGCTGGTTACACAGCGATGCTGAGCCCGACAGCGCGGATTTATATAGCACTCTCTATGCGGTCCAACTGCTGGACGCCGTCGCTGGCTGCGGCGATGTATGGACAGCGCTGGCGGAGGCTGCCGAAGCGGCCCTACAGCAAAGCCTCGTCTATCTTGAGAATGAGTGGAAACAGAATGGATGGAAATACCGCACCCTCAGCGCGGAGGAATCCTTTCCTCTGGCGTTCGTGGAAATTTCCGACGTCCTGCGACGCCGGCGCCCTCACCTCCATGAAAAGGTAGTGGACAGACTCCTTCTCCACCGCAACCCTGCCGGAGGACTTCAGGCCGAATATCTCAAGCGCGTTCGCGAGCAATCAGACGTGTCTGTGGAATGCCTTCTCGCTCGGTTCGCTTATGCGATATATCGAGCTCGTCTACCACGATCAGATTGGGAGCCGCTGCGGGATGCGGCGTTCGCCGGTGAGATCGGGTCCCTGACCGCGGTGGAGGCGGCTTTCTTGCTCGACCTAGAGGCTTCCAGTCTTGTCTCGTCAGCTGAGCGAAGCGACTCGGATGAATGCCTTGGAGACCTAGGCACATAAAAGCAGCGCTATTGCCCATCTCAAAAATATTTTTCGTCGCTAATTCCCCTCCAAACCATTTCCCACATTTGCGCCGCGCCGGCGGCGGATTTCCGCCGCTGGTGGCGCGGAAATGTAGGAAATTCTTGCGAGGAAAAACCCTATTGACAGCGTGACGCTCCCCAGGTAGATTCTGGTCATGCTCTAAGGTGCTGCCCGCCTCCGCCGAGGCTTCGGCGGGTAAACCCGGAGCGATTTTCGAAGCCGCGCGGCAGGGGTGCCGGGCGGTTTTTTGTTTGTCCAACATGATCGAGCGGGGTTGGCGTGCCCTCATCCTGCCAAGCCTTCGGCTTGGCTGTCCCTCTCCCCTGCAGGGAGAGGGGTTGGTGGCGCGCGTGCCTCGTCCGTGGGAGGGAGAGATGGAAGACGTGGAGCGGGGGGCGTTGCCGGACGGGGCTTTGCCCTCGCGCATAACCCCGAACAAGAATCGCGCGCTTCAGGCGGGCGATCCGGCTTCGACGCGCAAGCTGTTCGATGCGGAGCGCAAGGCGGTGTTCCTCGAGTGGTTCGCGGCGACGGCGTCGCTTTCCTGGTCGGCGCGGCAGGCGGGGGTGCATTATCGGACGGTGCTTCGGCATCGGATGGAGGATCCGGAATTCGGGGCGGCTTACGATCTTGCGGAGGCGCAGGCGGCGCCTCGGCTTCGGGCGTGGCTCGCCGAGGTGCGGGGCGAGGCGGCTCGAAGGATGGCGGCGGCCGCGGAGGAGGATGATTCGGACGGGGTCGAGGACGAGACGGCACCGGCGCGGATGAGCGTCGAGCAGGCGATGCAGTTCCTTCGCGATTATGAGGCGATGGAGGCCCGGCGGAGCCGCGCTTTGGCGCGGGCGCCGGGGGCGCCGGGACGGGGGCGGCCGGTTTCGGTGGCTTCGAACGAGGAGGTTCGCGAGGCGCTGGTGAAGGCGCTGGGGGCGTTCGGGATCAGGGTTCGGGCCCTTCGATACGAGGCTTCGACAGGCTCAGCCTCTACTCAGGATGAGCGGGAGGGAGAGTGATGGCACAGGGCGTGGGTGGGACGGCGCGGGCGCTGGATGATGACGATTTCGAGGATCTGCTCGAGCTCGCGGCGTTGATCGAGGATCCGGCGGACCTGGAGCGGTTCGTGGCTTTGCTGCCGACTCCGGTTCGGCGGCGGATGGTCGATGCGTGGGGGTGGCAGCGGCATGGCGGGCAGGTGCCGAAGCGCGAGGATTTCCGGGTCTGGCTGCTTCGCGCCGGGCGCGGGTTCGGCAAGACCCTGGCGGGGGCGAAGTGGGTTCACGGCAAGGCGCGCGGCTGCGCCTCGGCGCGGATCGCGATCGTCGGGGCGACGATCGAGGATGCGGTGGAGGTGATGGTCGAGGGGCCTTCGGGGCTGCTCGCCACGGCCCGGACCGGGGAGCAGCCCTTGTGGGTGCCTTCGCGGGGGAGCCTGTTCTTCCCCTCGGGGGCCGTGGCGCATGTCTATTCGGCGGCGGCGCCCGAGAAACTGCGCGGGCCGGAGCATGATTTCGCCTGGTGCGACGAGCTGGCGAAATGGGGGCATGGCGGCGAGGCGGCGTGGGACAATCTCATGCTCGGGATGCGGCGGGGGGAGCGGCCGCAGGCGGTGGTGACGACGACTCCGAAGCCGGTCGCGCTGATGCGGCGGGTTCGGGGGCTGGCGGGGCTCGAGGAGACGCTCGGCCGGACTGCGGACAATGTCCACACCTCGCAGGCTTTTCGGGCGGCGGCCTATGCCGAGCATGGCGGGACCCGGCTCGGGCGGCAGGAGCTCGACGCCGAGATGTTCGACGAGGTCGAGGGGGCGTTGTGGACGAGGGCGCTGATCGAGGCTTCGCGGGCCCTTCGATACGGGCCTTCGACGGGCTCAGTCCCTACTCAGGATGAGCGGGGGTTTTATCGAAGGATCGTCGTCGGGGTGGATCCGCCCGCCGGGGTGGACGGGGATGCTTGCGGGATCGTGGTTTGCGCGCTGAGGCGGGACGGGGTGGGCGAGGTGCTTGCCGACGCGACCGCTTCGGGGCTCTCGCCGGAGGGCTGGGCTCGGCTCGTCGGGGCGACGGCGGAGGCTTGGGGGGCTCACCGGGTGGTCGCCGAGGCGAATATCGGGGGGAAGATGGTGGAGTCGGTGATGAGGGGGGCGGGCGTCGCGCTGGCGGTGAAGCTCGTCCACGCGCACGAGGGCAAGTCGGCGCGGGCGGAGCCGGTGGCGGCCCTGTTCGAGTCGGGGCGGGCGAAGCTTGCGGGCGTGTTTCCCGAGCTCGAGGACGAGCTTTGCAACCTCGTGCTGGGCGGGGATTATGTCGGGAAGGGGTCGCCGGACCGGGCGGACGCGATGGTCTATGCGCTGACCGAGCTGATGCTCGGGCCGGGGCGGGCGGTGCCCCGGATCACTCAGCTCTAGCCGGGGGCGGGGGCGCGCCGTAGAGGGGCGGGGATGGCCGATTTCTACCGGATCCGGCGGCTTCCGCCCTACGTCTTCGCCGAGGTCAATGCGATGAAGGCGGCGGCGCGGGCGCGGGGCGAGGACGTCGTCGACCTCGGAATGGGCAATCCCGACGGGGCTCCGCCGGCGCATGTCATCGAGAAGCTGGCCGAGGTGGCGAGGAACCCGAGGGCGCATCGCTACTCGGCGTCGCGCGGGATCGCCGGGCTGAGGAAGGCGCAGGCGGGCTATTATGCCCGGCGGTTCGGGGTGGAGGTCGATCCGGAGAGCGAGGTGATCGTCACTTTGGGCTCGAAGGAGGGGCTCGCCAACCTTGCGCAGGCGATCACCGCGCCGGGGGACGTCGTGCTCGCGCCCAACCCCTCCTACCCGATCCACCAGTTCGGCTTCATCATCGCGGGGGCGGCGATCCGCGGGGTTCCGGCGGCGCCGGGGCCGGACTTCTTCCTCATGCTCGAGCGGGCGGTGCGCTACACCGTGCCGGCGCCCAAGGTGCTGGTGATCGGCTATCCGTCCAATCCGACCGCTTACACGGCCGACCTCGCTTTCTACGAGCAGGTGGTGGCGTTCGCCCGCGAGCACGGCCTGTGGGTGATCAGCGACCTTGCCTATGCGGAAATCTATTTCGGCGAGGAGCCGACGCCGTCCATCCTCCAGGTGCCGGGGGCGAAGGCGGTGGCGATCGAGTTCACCTCGATGTCGAAGACCTATTCGATGGCGGGTTGGCGGATCGGCTTCGCGGTCGGCAATCCGGAGCTGGTCGCCGCGCTCGGACGGGTCAAGTCCTACCTCGATTACGGCGCCTTCACGCCGATCCAGGCGGCGGCGACGGCTGCCCTCAATGGCCCGCAGGACGTGGTCGAGGCCAATCGCCGGCTCTACAGAGCGAGGCGCGACTGCCTGGTCGAGAGCTTCGGCCGCGCCGGCTGGGAGGTGCCGCCGCCTCAGGCGTCGATGTTCGCCTGGGCGCCGATCCCCGAGCGCTTCCGGGCCCTGGGCTCGATGGAGTTCGCCAAGCGCCTGCTCGCCGAGGCGCAGGTCGCGGTCAGCCCGGGCGTCGGCTTCGGCGAGGAAGGCGAGGGGTTCGTGCGAATCGCTTTGGTCGAGAACGAGCAAAGAATCCGCCAGGCGGCGCGGGGGGTGAAGAGGTTTCTGGGGAGCGGCTAGAGCCGGTCCTGATAAGGCTGAATCGTTTCCCGGCGAAGGCCGGGATCCAGCCTTTCAGCCGGGAAACTGGACCCCGGCCTTCGCCGGGGCAATGTCAGCAGGACAAACTCTAGGCGGCAGGAAACCCTACAGGAAGAAGTCTCCCGCCCCGAGCGGAGTCGCGCCCTGCACGGTGAGGGCGATGACGAGGTCGGCGGTGCCGTCCCCGTTGGTGTCGCCCTCGACGAACCAGATGCCGTTCGACTGGTAGGCGCGAAGCTCGCCGGCGGAGGCGCCGCCGGTGCCGCCGAACGCATTGGCGCCGATCCAGTGGAAGGCCTGGTCCCCCGCGGCATTGGTGTCGGCGTCCATCCGGGTGAGCTCGATCTTGTCGGTGCCCGGCGTGAAGTCGAGGATATGATCCATCGAGGCGGCCGTGGACTCCGCGCTCTTCTGGTAGCGGAACGTGTCCGCCCCGCCGCCGCCGGTGATCGTGTCGGCGCCGAGATTGCCGTGGATGAGGTCCGCCTGCCCACCGCCCTTGAGGATATCGTCCGAGGCGCCCGCGAAGATGCGAAGGAACCCGTCGCTCTCCAGGCTCCCGTCCACGACCATCGTCTCGAACGACTGGAGAAGCGTGCCGTTGACGGTGAGGGTGACTCCGGCGGCGAGGTTCGCGTCGGCGAGCTTGATATTGTAGTCGAACTCGCTCGGCCCTCCGCGCGCGTAGCGGGTGTCGCTGGCCGAGGTCAGGGTGATGCTTTCGATGCTGTTGAACTGTCCGGCGTATCCGGGCGCGTTGAAATCGATCGCGTAGTTGCCGCGGAAATAGACGCTGTCGTAGCCCGCACCGCCATTGACGGTGTCCCCCGGCGCGAACTGGAGTTTCTCCGCGAAGAAGAAGATGTCGTTGCCCGAACCGCCGGTCAGGGTATCGACGCCCCGACCGCCGTAGATGACGAAGCTCGCGTCCGCCTCCGCCGACCCGTTGAACATGAAGTCCTCCCCCGGCAGGAGAGCGCTGGCATTGACCCGGACCTGCACGCCCGCCGCGAAGTTCGCGTCGTTGGTGGTGATGGCGTAGTCGTAGAGTTCGGTGCCCGATGCGCCGACGTTGGTGTTGGTGCCGGCGAGGATCGTGAGGTTCTCGATGTTGGTGACATTGGCGGTGAGGGTCAGGCCGCCGGCATAAGCGCCCTGTAGGATCAAGGTATCGTTGCCAGTGCCGCCGTCGACGAGATCGGCCGCTGTCAGGGTGGCGCCGAAGAACAGCAGATCGTCGCCGCCGCCGCCGAGCGCCGTGTCGTTGCCGCCGCCCGACCAGAGATGAAGGAGGTCGTTGCCGTCCCCGCCGCGGATGACGTTGGCGTTGGCGTTGCCGGTCAGCGTCTGGCCGGTCGAGGCGGTGCCGGTGAGGTTCTCGAAATTGGGCTTGGCGGCGATGCTGTAGACGGCGAGGCTGGTACGGATCTCGTCGATCCCCTGGCCGGCGCTCTCGCCGACATTGTCGCCGGCATCGTCGACGACGTAGATGTCGTCGCCCGCCAGGCCGCGCATGAAGTCCGCGCCCGCGCGCCCGTCGAGCAGGTTGGCGCCGCCGTCGCCGGTCAGGCTGTCGGCGAAGGCCGAGCCGACGAGATTCTCAATACCGATCAGCGTATCGACCCCCGCCCCGCCCGTATCCTGCGCCGTCCCCGCCAGCATCAGGCTCACCGTCACGCCGGCTCCGGCGGTGTCGTAGCTGGCGGTATCGACATCCGCCCCGCCATCGAGCCGGTCGTCCCCGGCCCCGCCGTCGAGGAAGTCGTTCCCGGCCCCGCCGCTCAGCTGGTTGGCGCCGGCATTGCCGAAGAGGGCGTTGCCGAACTCGTTGCCGGTGAAATCGACCGCATTGGTCGTCGCCCGATCGAGCACCGTCAGCACCTCGACCTCGCTCCCCGCCCCGAGCGCGTAGCTCACCGGCGAATAGACGATATCGTAGCCTTGCCCCGCCGCCTCGACGACGACGTCGAGCGCATTGTCGACGATGTAGGAATCGTCCCCCGCCAGACCCTCGAGCCGATCCACGCCGCCCATGCCGTAGAGGGTGTTCGCGCCGGCATTGCCGATGATGCGGTTGTCGAGCTCGTTGCCGGCGAGGACGAGGGGGTCGGTGCCTGCGTCGTCGGTGGTGGAGAGAGTTTCGACATATACGCCAAGAGCAAGAGTGTAGCTGACGCTTGCGAAAATGCGATCGGCCGCCCCCTCACTAACGCCCTCCAGGATCGCATCACCGTCATCGTCGACGAAGTAGAAATCACTGTCAGAACCTCCCGACAGCACGTCGGCGCCCGGGCCGCCGTCCATTAGATCCTCGCCGCCACCCCCGGCGAGGGTGTCGACGCCGTTGCCGCCTTCGAGGTAGTCGTTCCCCAGGCCGCCGTTCAGGCTATCATCGCCGTCTCCACCGTTCAGGGCGTTAGGTCCGTCATTGCCAGTGAGGTCATCTCCCTGGTCGCTGCCGATGATATTTTCCATACCCGCGATGTCGACAGGTATCATGGTCTCCGTTTCAGCCGCCGCCGCCAAGGATATCGATTGTGGCCCGAACGAGAGCCCCTCACGAATCGCCGCGTCCAATTTTCCAAGGTCAGCCGTAACGCTGCCGCCTTTTAGCGGCTGGAAACTGACGGTATCATTTGCTCCAGCACCGCCAGTTGCAGAGACGAAGGGAGATAGAGTTCCGTCAGCGTGCTCGGTATAAACTACGCTCGCCCCCGTCACGATCTCGAAATGCGCCCCGTTCCAGCGAGAAACATCTGCGGGGTCCGACGGCAGTTCAGTAAAGTACCCGTCCCATTGAATAAACTCAACCCGTCCTCCTTCCGTAAAGTGGTTATAGATGCGAATATATGGTAGGTTTTTGCCGTCGGCCGTGACCGGATAAACAAGCAAATCGCGGCCGCTCGGGACTAACCGCGCGGTACCATGGAACGGCACTAATCCCCCAAATATATTAGTTTCCCGCAAACGTAGCCAATCTGATGCCCCCTCCACTTCTATGATCGTTTCTCCGGACCTTCCTTGCATTGGCACAATATCGTAATTATCATTTCCATATCCGCCCAGCATAAGGAGCCCGGGATCTCGACCTTGCAAGGTGTTGTTGAGCACGTCGCTTCGCGGCATCAAGAAGTCGTTATGCCGCGGGCTGTCTAAGCCCGCCGATATTGTGCTGTCCCTTATCCCTGAATCATAAAGGAATTTGGCCCCGTACCAATAGTATTCCATGCTGTGCGCGGAAAAAGGGTTAACTACTGGATCAAAAATCAACTTATTTTCAACGCCGGGCATCTGGCCGCCCCAAGTGTCAACGACGTTTATGATATCGGTATGAACGTGGAAGCTGGTAATCCGGGAGTCTGTTCCCGTAGGGATTGCGGTCCCCACAACATCCGGGTGAGCAAACGTAACTGCTTTTAAGGAAACCGGGGCGCGGTCTATGTTAGCCCAGCTATAGGAATGACCCAGCATGTATAGGTCAACCATAGAAGCGCCTAGACTGTGCCCAGTAACATATACATTTCGATAATGACCCTCGCTAATCATCTTGTCTAGCGTTTGTATTAATCCACTGAATTTAGCATAGTGAGCCTGCATTGCAGTCCACTCGTTAGCATCCTGGAAGAACTCAGCATTAAAGTCAGTACCCCTAAAAGATATTACCAATGCATCTTTATTGGTGGCAACCACTGCCTGCGCGTTGCCGTTCTCGTAAAATATTCCGTTCCAATTTAGGGTATCCAATAGAGTGTTGTGAACATTCTCCTGTTTAAAAAAGGTCCACCCCTGACTAGCTAATGACTCTCTTGCAGCGGTGCCAGAGTCATTTGCGTATGCTCCGCGCGCAAACTCAGCTAGAGTGTAGAATAGACGATCTCCGGTACGATAGGTCTCGACAGGTGGAGTTTCAGGTGCAGTCAAATTTACAGATAGCGTGTATCGGCCCTGTTCCGGCGTGCTCGCATATGCCTTAATATAGACGACCTGCCCCGCACTTACGGCTAACGAAAGATGTTCGTCTTGATTGCCAAGATTATAGGACGGGCCCGCGATCGTGCCTCCACTGGTGTTGAGCGCAAGGAGGTCGATATCCGCTGAAAGGTTACCGAGGCTTACGTTTAGAGTTCCTGCGGCTGGTGTAGTTATTTTGAAGATGTCCCCTGGATCGGGGCCGCCTACCAAGCCCGAATAGGTGTAGGATCCGTTGGTCAGCGTCGCGACCGCCGCCGAACTGATCGTGTTTCCAGGATCGGCTACGGGCGCCGTAGCGTCGGCCGGCTGTATCGTCAGCCGATAGCCTCCTTGCGCGGTGGTGTAGCTCGCGCCGCCTGCCCCTGCGCGAAGATAATATTTGTCTCCCTGGTCGGCGTAAAACTCGAGAACAGCGTTTGAGCCCTCGCTGCTCGTGCCGAGGATCGTGTTGAAGCTGTTAATTCCCCGGATGGTGAAGATGGATTGCGCAAGCGCCAGTGCGTCGCTGATAGCGGCACCCGTCATGCTGATGAGGTAGGATTTACCCGACTCTAGCGTGAGCTCGAAAACATCCTTGTCGCCGAACTGGTCGTCTGAATCGGCAGGGCCGATCTTACCCGTCCTGGTCGTCTCAAGATATCCGATCGTGCCTAGCGGAGCAGTCGTGTCAGTCGCAGTATCCCGGTAATCGTCGGCTGTCGGAGGCGGCGTGGTAGTGCCCGTATCCTGGTAAACGACAGCGTAGTCGCCGGTGGCAGTCTTCCACGCCGGGTCGGCTCCGCCGGCGCTGACGGCGAGATAATAGGTCTGCGAGGCGCTGGCCTGGTTCGTCGTGTCGAAGGTGAAGGTGGGGGAGGAGCCTTCCACAACCGGTCGGACGTTCTGCGAATTCTGGTCGTACAGGCTCACCGCCACCGAACCGGTGCCCAGCGACAACGAGGAGCCGCCAAAGCTGTAGATATGGCCCTTCAGGAGCGTGACCTGGTACCAGTCCTTGTCGATCATGCCGCCCTGACCGTCGGATACAGTGCCGTCTCCGGCGATCGGCTCAGCGTCGATCGTGCCGCTCTTCACCTCGCCGAGGACCAGGCTATGCTGTGTGTCGGTTCCCTCCCGAACGCCGTCCGTCGTTGCTGTTGCCGTGACGTCAGTCAGACGAACGCTGTAGGTGCCCGTGCCATTGTTGTTCGATCCAGCCGCCACATAGTAGGTTCCGTCGGAACCGCTCGGTACGGAATAGGTGAAACGCGTGTTAACACCGGTGCCGCCATTGTCGGCTTCCGCGACCTTGGTTCCGGCCGAATTGCGCAGGCTGCCGTAAGGGTCGCCCAGCGTCCCCTGACCGCTCGAATTCCCTTCCACATCCACCTGATAGATGTGGCCGGCGACGAGGCTCGTCGCGAACCAGTCCGTATCGCCGGTGGTTTCGATATTGCCGGTCTTCGAACCGCCAACGCTTACAGTTCCCGTGGTCGAGGTGCTCGACGCATAGTCGTCGGTAACCGCGGGAGGAGTCACATCCGTAAGGCGTACGCGATAGGTGCCCGTGCCATTATCGTTCGAACCTGCAGCTACGAAGTAGGTGCCGCCGCCTCCGGACGGAACGGCGTAGGTGAAGCGCGTGTTGAGACCGGTGCCGCCATTGTCCAACTCCGCGACCTTGGTACCCACCGAATTGCGGAGGCTCCCATAGGGGTCACCGAGCGTGCCTTGGCTCGTCGAGCTTCCTTCGACGTCAACTTGATAGACATGACCCGCTAGCAGGCTGGTGCCGAACCAATCGGTATCGCCGGTAGTCTCGATGTTGCCCGTCTTCGAACCGCCGACGCTCACGGTGCCGGCGGTGGCCGTATTCGACGCATAATCGTCCGTGACGGTGGGTGGCGTCACATCGGTCAGCCGAACCCGATACGTCCCGGTGCCATTATCGTTGGACCCGGCCGCAACGTAATACGTTCCTCCCCCGCTCGAAGGCACTGTGTAGGTGAAGCGCGTGTTGAGGCCGCTTCCGCCGTTGTCGGCCTCGGCAACCTTCGATCCGGCCGAGTTACGGAGACTGCCATAGGGGTCGCCAAGCGTTCCCTGTCCGCTCGAATTGCCCTCGACATCGACCTGGTACACGTGACCGGCGACGAGGCTCGCTTTGAACCAATCCGTGTCGGCCGTGGTTTCGATGCTGCCGGTCTTAGAGCCGCCGACGCTCACGGTTCCCGTGGTGGCGGTGCTCGATGCATAATCGTCGGTAACCGTCGGGGGCGTAATGTCGGTCAGCTTGACGCGGTAGCTACCAGTGCCGTTGTTGTTGGAGCCTGCGGCTACGTAATAGGTCCCACCGTTTCCGCTAGGAACGGTGTAGGTGAACCGGGTGTTGAAACCGGATCCTCCATCGTTCGCTTCCGCAATTTTAGTGCCGGAGGAATTGCGCAAGCTGCCATAAGCGTCAGCCAACGTGCCTTGCCCAGTAGGACTGCCTTCGACGTCCACCTGGTAAATATGTCCAGCGACCAAGCTCGTCTTGAACCAATCGGTGTCGCCGGTTGTCTCTATGATCCCAGTCTTCGTCCCCCCAACGCTGACGGTCCCGGTCGTCGCCGTGCTTGCGGCATAATCGTCAGCCATTCCACGTCTCCCCGACGCGGAAGCTAGCAGTACTTTGAGCAGAGTCCATTCGCTGGAGTTTGTTTTTTTCGTGATTTTGGAAAAGCTTGTCCGAAATGGAACAAAGTCGCCGTGCTCAGGCGTTCCGTGCCCCCCTCAGTGCTACCCTACGGGTCGAGCGGGAGGATCGCTCGCCCGCCATCCCGCCGGAAAAGGGGACAGTCCCTCTTTTCACGCCCGCGGCTGGGAATCCGGCAAAGGCACCACCACCTCCCCCTCAGGCTTGAACACGGACCGGTCCGACAGCCACCCCGCCGCCTGGTCGGAGAACATTCCCGAGAGCAGGCCGATTCCGCCATAGGCGATGAGGTTCTGGGCGCTTCCGCTCGAATTGGGGCCGGCGAGGGCGGCGACTCCGCTGAACATCAGCACGTAGACGCCGAGTGCGATCAGGCCGCCAAGGAGGATTCGCCGGGCGGCGCGGGGGGTGAAGAGGCTCCTGGACGGCGGCTAACGGCCGGCAGGCCTTAAAGGTAGAAGTCCGCTTGGCTGAGCGGGGTCCCTCCCTGCAGGGTCAGCGCGATGACGAGATCGGCTGAGCCGTCGCCGTTGGCGTCGCCCTCGACGAACCAGGTTCCGTTCGACTGGTAGGCGCGAAGCTCTCCCGCTGAACCCGCCCCGGTCCCGCCGAACGCATTGGCGCCGATCCAGTGGAAGGCCTGGTTGCCGTCGGCGAAGGTATCGGCGTCGATGCGCGTCAGCTCGATCTTGTCGGTGCCGGGCGTGAAGTCGAGGATGTGGTCGAGCGACGTCGCGGTGGATTCGCCCGTCTTCTGGTAACGGAACGTGTCGGCTCCGCCGCCGCCGGTCAGGGTGTCGGCGCCCAAATTGCCGTGGATGAGGTCCGCCTGGCCGCCGCCCTTGAGGATGTCGCCCGAAGCGCCCGCGAAGATTCGGAGCGGACCGTCGGTTTCGAGGCTGCCGTCGACCACCATCGTCTCGAACGACTGCAACAGGGTGCCGTTGATCGTCAGGGTGACGCCGCTAGCCAGGTTCGCGTCGGCAAGCTTGACGTTGTAGTCGAACTCGCTCGGGCCGCCCCTCGCGTAGCGCGTGTCTGAGGCGGACGTGAGCGTGATGCTCTCGATGCTGTTGAACTGGCCGGCATAGCCGGGCGCGTTGAAATCGATCGTGTAGTTGCCGCGGAAATAGACGCTGTCATAGCCGGCGCCGCCATTGACCGTATCGCCAGGCGCGAACTGGAGCTTCTCGGCGAAGAAGAAGATGTCGTTGCCGAGGCCTCCGAGCAGGGTGTCCACGCCGCGTCCGCCGTAGATGACGAAGCTGGCATCGGTCTCGGCCCGACCGTCGAACGTGAAGTCCTCGCCCGGAAGAAGCGCCCCCGCATTGACCCGCACCTGCAAGCCCGCGGCGAAGTTCGCATCGTTGGTGGTGATGACGTAATCGTAGAGCTCGGTCCCCGGGGCGCCGACATTGGTGTTGGTCCCGGCGAGGATCGAGATGTTCTCGATGTTGGTGACGTTGGCGGTGAGGGTCAGAACGCCGTTGCCCTGGAGGATCAGCGTGTCCGTCCCCTCGCCGCCGTCCACCGAGTCCGTCGGATCGAGCGTCGAGCCGAAGAAGATGAGATCGTTGCCGGCGCCGGCCAGCACCGTGTCGCCTCCGCCGCCGACCCACAGCTGAAGGATGTCGTTGCCGTCGCCGCTGTCGAGGCGGTCGTCGCCGGCGCTGCCGCGGATCGTGTCGCCGGCGCCCGTTCCGAACACGGCGGCCGGGGCGAGCCCGTCCAGATTCTCCGGCCGAAGCTCGGCGGCATTGGTGTTCGCCAGGGTGACGCGGGTGGTGAAATCGTCGCCGCCGCCGTCTCGATCGAGCTGTAGCAGGGTCGAGCTTCCGCTCTGGACCAGGCGGACATGGCCGGTGAGGAACGGGTTCGTCACCTTGTCCCAATTGGTCAGCCAGGCGGTCAGAAAGGCTTTGAGCAGGACCGTGTCGCCGCCTGGCCCGGCGGCGAAATCGGCGACCGTCACCGACGACCCCGCGTGGAAGCTGGCCGAATAATCGGAAAATTCGATGCTGTCGCGCCCGGCCCCGAGAGTGACGTTCGCAGCGCCAAGGAACGTCGTGTAGAAATAGACCCGGTCGTCGCCGACGCCGAGATCGATTTCGACCGTCTCGCCGACCAGAGTCCCCACCTGAGCCACGTCGTTGCCGGCGCCGCCGACGGCCGTCCGGGTGGCGGGAGGCACGCCGTAGAAATTGTGCAGGCTCAGCCGGTCGTCGCCGTCGCCACCGTCGAGCAGGTCCGCGCCGCCCTCGACATCCTCGAGGACGTCGTTGCCGGCGCCGCCGAGCAGGACGTCGTTGCCGCGATTGCCGCGGAGCTGGTCGTTGCCCTCCCCACCCTCCAGGCGGTCGACTGCGGACGTGCCGTCGGTTCCGGGCAAGGGATAGCCGGCGTCGAGATAATCGTCGCCGGCGAAGCCGAGAAGGACGTCCGAGCCGGCGCCGCCCGAAAGGCTGTCGACCCCGCTTCCGCCTTCGATACGGTCGTCGCCCGCGCCCCCCGAACCTGAATTCCTGCCGTCGAGCAGGTAGATGAGATCGTTGCCGGAACCGCCCTGGATGACGTCGTAGCCGGCGCTTCCGGTCAGTATCTGGCCCGAAGCCGAAGTCCCGGTCAGCCGCTCGACATTGGCGGGCATCGTGTAGGCGGCGAGTGAGGTGAGAACCTCGTCATATTCATATTCCGGATAGTAATATTCGGCCGAATAGGGCGGGTCCTCGATGACCTGATCGCCGCTATCATCGACGAGATAGATGTCGTTGCCGCTTCCGCCGATCATCGTGTCGGCGCCGGCCCCCCCATCGAGCTTGTCGGCGCCGCCGCCGCCCTCCAACCGGTCGTCGCCGGCGCCGCCGTAGAGCGTGTCGGCTTCGTCATAACCGAGCAGGATATCGTTGCCGCCGAGCCCGTACATCGCGTTCCGCCCGGAATCGCCGTCGAGCCGCTCCCCCTGTTCGGTGCCGGTGATCGAGGAATAGCCGCCGAGGTTGATGGTGTTGAACGCGGCCGCGCTCGTGTTGCTGAACACGATGAGGTCGGTGAAAGCCCGGGCGGCGCCGGCGCCGTCGCGGTCGATCTGGAGAACGGAGTCGGAGCCGCGCTGGATCAGCCGCAAATGGCCGGTCTCGTAAGGGTTGGTGCGCGGGTCCCAGCCGGTCAGCGCCTGGCGCAGGTAGGAATCCACGTCGATCCGGTCGCCGAGACTGCCGGTCGCGAAGTCGGTGACGGTGACGATTCCGTTTTCGAGCGAGCCGACCGCCGCGAGCGAAAGCCGGTCCTGGCCCGCGCCGAGCGTGATGCTGTAGTCGGTGGTCAGGCCCTGATAGACGACGTTGTAGACGGTGACGTTGTCGTCGCCGTCGCCGGCGTCGATCGTCGCCACCTTCGCTCCGCTCACGGAGATCGAATCGCCGTCGGCCCCGCCGATCACGGTGACGGTGTCGATGAAGCCGCCGGCGAAGGCCCGCACGAAGCGCAGCGTGTCGTACCAGGCGCCGCCGTCGAGAAGCACGGTCGATGCGGCCTGGCTGCCGCTGCGTTCGACGTTCAGATTGTCGTAGCCGTCGCCGCCGAACATCTGCTCGTTGCCGCCATAACGGTCGGTCAGGTTGTCGTCGCCGGCCTCGCCGAGCAGGACGTCGTCGCCGAGCCCGCCGTCGAGCGCGTCGTTGCCGTCGCCGCCCTCGAGCCTGTCCGCGCCGGCGCCGCCGAAAATCTCGTCATGGCCGCCGAAGCCGCGAAGCCGCTCCGAGCCGCCGCTGCCCAGCAGGTAATTGCTCGAATCGTCGCCGTCCTGCGGAATGCCGGGCGTGGCCCCGCCGTCGGGCGCGTAGCCGATATTGTAGGCGGTCAGCGACGCTGCGCTGACTCCTTCGAAAACGATGAAGTCCGCGAAGCCGTCGCCGCCCCCGTCATAGTCGAGGCGAAGCACCGCGTCCGAGCCGCGCTGGACCAGCGCCAGATAGCCGGCGGCAAAGGGGTTGACGGTCCAGTCCCCGGCCGGCGGAACGTCGAGATAATTGTCGAACCCCAGCCGGTCGCCGCCCGCGCCGGCGGCGAAGTCGGTGACGTGCAGCGGGTTGTTCATGGTGGGCGCGCCGGAGCCGGAGCGGCGAACGATCAGAAGGTCGGCGCCCGCGCCGAGCGCGATCGAATAGGTGGCTGAAGCGGCGTTGAAGTTGAAGGACAGCCGGTCGTCGCCGGCACCGAGGTCGACGTTGATCGTCCCGCCGCCGATCACGTCGACTGCGTCGTTACCGTCGCCTCCGGCGATGGTCGCATTCTGGAGGGCGTACCAGCTGTTGAAGTAGATATGGTCGTTGCCGTCGCCGCCGTCGAGCCGGACGATGTCGGTCCCGGCCGCGGTCAGGTACATTTCGAGGGTGTCGTCGCCGCCGTCGCCGAACAGCTGATCGTTCTCGAGCGTGATGGATGAGGAACCGCTCACCTTGAGCAGGTCGTTGCCTTCGCCGCCATGGACGATGTCGGTTCCGGCGCCGCCGTCGATCTCGTCGGAGTCGGCGCCGCCGTCGATGAGGTCGTCGCCGCCCGCCCCGTCGAGGTAGTCGCTGCCGGCGCCGCCGTCGATCTGGTCGGCCCCCGCCGTGCCGGTATAGCGATCAGGGCCGGTCGTGCCTGTATAATTGGCCATGTCCGCGAACCCGCCCTTTCCCGCCGGGGTTACATGAATTCAATAGCTTTTCCAATGTCTTTCGCCGGGGCATGAGCGGCCGGACCGAATGGGACAGGTCTTATGGGCCCGGCGCGATAGCACCGTCGCCGCCCTCGGCGAGGCTCTGAGCAGGCCCAACCCGGCCGCCGCCATCCCACTATCGTCGCCTCGTGCTCGGCGGGCTCGCCGGCATCGGTCCAGCGCCGTTCGCCGGGATGATGCCTGCCGATCAAGGCGATGGTCGCCCCGGGCCGATTTGAGGGAAGGAGCTTTCAGGCGGCCGCTGAGTCCGCCGGCACCGCCGCCACCTCCCCCTCCGGCTTGAACACCGAGCGGTCGGAGAGCCACCCAGCGGCCTGGTCGGAGAACATTCCCGAGAGCAGGCCGATCCCGCCATAGGCGATGAGGTTCTGGGCGCTTCCGCTCGAATTGGGGCCGGCGAGGACGGCGACTCCGCTGAACATCAGGACGAAGACGCCCAGGGCGATCAGCCCGCCGAGCAGGATCCGGCCGAAATAGGATTCGGTCCGGGTGAACCGGAAGCGGTTGTCGGGATAGACGAAGAGGATGAGGGTGATGAGAAGCGCCCCGAACAGCCCGGAGACCGAGGCGAGCAGGATCCCGGTCAGCGCCGGCGGGACGTAGACCAATTGCTTGGCGAGCGGCCACTGGCTGTCCTCGAACACGTTGAGGACGGCGATGATGTCGCCGGAGCGGGCGGCGGCCTCGAGCTGCTTGTCGATCGTGTTGCGCTCGGCCTGGAGGAGATCGAGCCGGTCCTGGATGTCCTGGGCGTCGCGCTTGAGGCCGGCGGCGTCGTCGATCGCCTTCTGGACATTGCGCTGGCCCGCGAGAACGTCGCGCGCGACCGCCTGGACGGCCGGATTCTGGGCGGCCGAATCCTCGCTCGCGCAATGCTGGCTGGCGACGGCGGCGGCGACCAGCTCGGGCGCGGTCGCCGAATTTCCCTCGCTGACCGCCGCGGCGGCGCAGCCGGCGGCGGCGAAGCGGGCGAGGTCCTGGCTGAGATCGGCGGCGGAATCGGCGACGGCGCCGTCGGCGGCCTGGACGCGGTCGGTCGCCGCGCGGAGCTGGGCGGTCGCCTGCTTGAGCGACTGGGTGTTGTTGCCGACGAGGTTCTTGAGGCTGTCGCGGCCGAAATAATAGCGAACGGCGACGTTGTAATCGTAGCCGACCGCTTCCTTGGTCAGGGCATCGTCGACCTTCTGCTGGGCGGTCGCGACGAGGAGGACGACGACGAACACGTAGGAGACGGCGATGGCGACGACGACCCGGGCGGTCCACCGCCCGATGTGCTGCGCCCGCCCCCAGCGCCCGGTCTCGACCTGCTGCCCCGCGACCATCTGTGCCTCCCCCCGGAGATTGGATTTCCGCATAGTCTAGCGAGAGAAGGTTACTGTCAAATTCCCTCCTTCATTCCTTCGCCTAATCGTCCTCGCCCAATATGTGCCGGACGATCTTGCGGCCGACCTTGAAGACCAGGATCGGGTTGACCTGGATGCCGTGGGGCTCGCAGGCGATGACGCAGGTCGAGAAGCTGGCCTGGGCGCGCGGGAGCTCGCCGGGGAGGAGGTGCTCGCGCTCGCCGGGCAGGGGCTCGACGGGGAGCGGAAGGCGGTTGGGGTCGGCGCCGCGGCGGCCGCAGACGACGATGTCCTCGCCATTGGCGCCGCGCGGGCAGGGGGCGGTTCCGACCGACTCGCGAAGCCCCTCGCGCTGGACCTCGATCGCGCGCTCGGCGCTGAGCGGGGGCTGGGCCGCGGCGGGCGCGGCGGCCGCCAGCAAAACGGCGGCAAGCGCGATGCCGCCCGGCCTCATTCCTCGTCCTTGGCGGCCTTGATCGCCGTCTTCGCCAGCCAGACCGCGATGGCGATGACCGGCAGGCCGCCCGAGCATTGCTGGTTGGGGCCGACGGTGGTGCAGCGCTGCTTGCTCAGCGCGAGCGCGTCGAGGGCCTCGGGCGGCTCGCCGGTCTCGTGGCGGCCCTCGTCGGGTTGATAGAGAGGCAGGCGGTTCGGATCGGGGCCGGCCCGGCCGCAGACGATTATCTCGCCCTCGGCCCGACGGCGCTCGCAGTCGAGACCGAGGGTGGAATGGAGGCCGGCCTGCTGGCGGGCCAGCGCCTCGTCGGCGCTGGGCGGCGGAGCGGCGCGAAGGGGAGCGCCGGCGAGCGCGGCCACGATCGCGATCGTCATGGCGGCCTTCATCATCGCTCTAAGGTGCTTGGGAAAAATGTCGAAAAAGCGGCGGCTGTGAGCTTAATTCCTCCCCGCGATTTCGCGGGGAGGGGGACCGCACGAAGTGCGGTGGAGGGGTTCTTTTTCCGCGGACTCCGTAAGGCCCCTCCACCAGGCTTCGCCTGGTCCCCCTCCCCGGCAAATGCAGGGGAGGAATTCAGGGACGCGGATTTCGGATAGTGCGGCGAGGGTGGTAAATTCGGGGAATGAACGTCTGGCGCGCTCGGCGGCTTCGGCGGAAGCTCAGCCTTCCCGAGGGCCTGCTCTGGCAGCAGCTTCGTGCGCGGCCGGGCGGGTTCAAGTTTCGGCGTCAGCATCCGATGGGGCCTTACGATCTCGATTTCTTCTGCCACGAAGCCGGACTCGCCGTGGAAGTGGATGGGGTGTCTCACGAGATGGGCGACAACCCGCAACGCGACGAGCGGCGGGACCGCTGGGTGGGGGAGCAGGGGGTGATGACGCTTCGAGTTACCGCGGCCGACGTGTTGCGGGAGATGGACGCAGTGGTCCGGCTGGTCGTGCACCATTGCCGGGAGCGGTCGCCTTAATTCCTCCCCGGCATTTGCCGGGGAGGGGACCGCCGAAAGGCGGTGGAGGGTTCTTTTCCGCGGAGTCTGTAAGAACCCCTCCACCACCCTTCGGGTGGTCCCCCTCCCCGAGAAATCTCGGGGAGGAATTTTCCCGTGCAATCCTCGACTCTGCTTCCCCGCTCTCCTATCGCCCGCCCGCAATCAACAGGAGGAAGAGCGAAGTCATGGTGAGCGCGAGCCACGTTCTCGACCGGGTGCTGGTGCTGGAGATGGTGCGGGTCACCGAAGCCGCGGCGGTAGCGGCCTCGAAGCTGATCGGGCGCGGCGACGAGAAAGCCGCGGACCATGCCGCGGTCGAGGCGATGCGGGCGGCCTTGAACACGCTCGACATCGACGGGACGGTGGTGATCGGCGAGGGCGAGCGCGACGAGGCGCCGATGCTGTTCATCGGCGAGCGGGTGGGCTCGGCGCAGGGCTCGGGCCCGAAGATCGACATCGCGCTCGACCCGCTCGAGGGCACGACGATCACCGCCAAGGCCGGCCCCAACGCGCTCGCCGTGCTCGCCATCGCCGAGCAGGGCGGGCTTTTGAACGCGCCCGACGTCTATATGGAGAAGCTGGCGGTGGGGCCGGGCTATCCGGACGGAGTCATCGACCTTCGCCGTTCGGCTTCGGAGAATGTCAGGGCGGTGGCGGCGGCCAAGGGCGTGGATCCGTCCGACATCATCGTCTGCGTTCTCGACCGCGATCGCCATTCCGGGCTGATCGCCGAGCTCCGCTCGCTCGGCTGCGGGATCCAGCTCATCCCGGACGGCGACGTCGCCGGGGTGATCGCGGTGACCGATCCCGACACGACGGTCGACCTCTACATGGGCTCGGGCGGAGCGCCGGAAGGCGTCCTGGCGGCGGCGGCGCTGCGCTGCGTCGGCGGCCAGTTCCAGGGCCGGCTGATCTTCCGCAACGACGCCGAGCGCGCCCGCGCCGACAAATGGGGGGTGACCGACCTCGACCGAATCTACGGCCTCGAGGATCTCGCCAAGGGCGACTGCATCTTCGCCGCGACCGGGGTGACCGACGGCTCGCTGCTCGACGGGGTGAAGAGACGCAAGAAGTGCATCACCACCGAGAGCGTGGTGATGCGGGCGAGCACGGGCACGGTGAGGTGGGTGCGCGGCGAGCATCGGCACGAGCCGGGCGAGCGCTGACGGCTAGCAGAGCGCCAGCGGCGTTTCGTGGAGGGCGATGGCTGCGGGGAGGGGGCCGATCGGGTCGCCGTCGGCCTGGAGGGGGAGGGGGGCGTCGGATTCCGCTTTCAGCGCCGTGCAGTTGAAGGCGGCGACGCCGGGCAGAGCCTCGACCGGGCGGCCTCGCCAGAGCGTCCAGGCGAAGCGGGCGAAGTCGCGGCGGCGGGCTCGGGTCAAAGCGACGACGTGGAGGATCGGGTCGGCGACGCTCGCGGCGGGGGCGAAGCTCCACGGGCCGGCGAAATAGCGGCCCTTGGCGACGTAGAAGGCCTCGCAGACGAGGCTGCCGCCTTGCCATGAGAGGCGGATCGGCTCGCGCCGCCAGTCGAGCAGGATTCGAAGGAAAGCGACGGCGTAAGCGAGCTTGCCGATCCGCGCCTTCAGGGGCAACGACACTTCGGCGACGGCCCGGCTGTCCGGCCCGACGCTGGCGCAGGCGAGGAAGCAGGTGTCGTTGAGCGCGACGGGATGGAGGCGGGAGACGGCCTTCTCGCCGAGCAGGCGCTTGGCATGGCCGGCGGGATCCGTCGGGAAGAGCCGCTCGCGATGGATGAGGTTGACCGTTCCGGCGGGATAGACGCTGAGCGGAAGCGGACGGCTGCTCCTCGCCAGCGCGAAAGCGACGTGGCGGACGGTGCCGTCGCCGCCCATCGCGCAGACGTGGCTGGCCTCGGCCTCGACGGCGATGGTCCGGCCGGGCCCGGTCTCGGACAGGATCACGCGCGCCCCCTCGGCCTCGAAGCCGGCGCGGAGCGCGTCGAGGCGGCGCGGGCAATGGCCGCCGGCGGCCGGGTTGTAGAAGAGCTGGACGGTGGGCATCGCGAGCGCGGTGTAGCGCCCGCCCGCTAACGCATTATTAAGCACGACGGTGAGCGCCGCCGTCTTCTTCGCAATCCTGTTCGCCGCCGCGCTCCACGCGGGGTGGAACGCGCTGGTCAAGCTCGGGCTGGACCGCTTCTCCTCCGTCCTGTTCCTGGCCCTGGCGCAGGGGGCGATCGCGCTCGTGCTGCTGCCCTGGTTCGGGCTTCCGCCGAGGATCGCCTGGCCTTGGGTGCTGGCGGGGTCGGCGCTCCATTCGGGCTACAAGCTCGTCCTCATCCGGGCCTACGGCCATGGCGACCTCAGCCAGATCTATCCGCTCGCCCGAGGCACGGCGCCGCTGATCGTCGCCATCGTCGGGGCGGCGTTCCTCGGCGAGGGGATGGCGCCGGCGCGGCTTGCAGCGGTGATCGCGATCGCGGGCGGGATCATGCTGATGGCGGGGAAGGGCGGGCTCACGCGCGCGGGCCTCGCCTGGGCGATGGCCACCGCCGCCTTCACCGCTTCCTACACGCTGGCCGACGGGGTCGGCGCCCGAGTGGCGGGCTCGGCCTCGGCCTTCACCTTGACCATGTTCGTCTTCGACGGGCTGTTCATGCTGGTCTTCGGGCTTTCGACGCGCGGGACGGCCGGGATCGCCGCCTTGCTTCCGGCGTGGCGTGGCGGGGTGGCGGCGGGGGCGATGTCCTTGGGCGCCTATTGGATCGCGATCTGGGCCTTCACCCAGGCGCCGCTGGCGATGGTCGCGGCGCTGAGGGAGACGAGCGTCCTCTTCGCGATGCTGATCGGCGCGGTTTGGCTCGGCGAGAAGCCGGGCGCCCGGCGCTGGGCGGCTGCGGGGCTGATCCTCGCGGGGGTGGGGCTGATGCGGGTTTAGGTTTCTCGCCGATCTCTCTGCTGATCAGGGCTCGGTGTCGAGGCGGGCGGCAACCACCTCCGTGCGTGGATGGCTGAGGCGACACAAGCCATCCCGGATAGCGTTCATGCTCAAATAATTAGCTCTTCGAGGCGGTTCGGCTTGAGGATAACCAGCCCATCGCGACTTCGATGAACGATGCCACGTCGCTCAAGTGCGCTAATTGCTCTCGAGGCGGTCTCACGCGTAGTGGACACACGTACGGCCAACTCCGCAATGACGGGCGGGGGCTGAACGGTGAAATCCGCCCTTTGTCGTGCAAGACGCAGCAATTCGGCGTGAACGCGCCCCACGGCCGATATCGCAGATCTCTCGTAGATTCGGGCGCTGGTCCTGCGTAACCGGTTGAGCAACAGACGTGAGAAACCGAGCCCAATGGCGCCGTGTCTCCCCGCGAATTTAGCCAAGGCCGCCGTCTCGACGCGAAGAGCTTCTAAGTAGCGGGTCGCCTCAATTTGGACTTCACTGGTTGGAGGGTCTACCTCTGCGAGGGCTCCAAAAAAGTCGCCGCGACCATATTCCTCAAGGACCGTCGGCGAACCTTCAATTGGATAGATCAAGGCATCAGCTCGACCGGCAATTACCAAGAAGAATTCCAACACCGTTTCCCCATGTTTTAATATCGTCGTTCCCTCTTGATAATGGTCGATGGTTCCTAGCTTGGCAAATTCACCAGCGATATCTTCCGAACATAGAAAAACGCTCTGAATTAGTTCTATGAGTTCGAGGGAAGCCGTCGATTTGTCGCTCACGGTTGTTGGTAAGTGCATTTCTGGGGATTTGCTTTGTACCACCCGAGGTGCGTTTCGATGCACTCGGTACACCATCGCCAGAAGCCCGCGGGCTACTCGCCGAACTAGGGGTCGGAACGACTCGGCTGCCGACCTCAGCTTTTGAGTCAACTTGTCTCGCATCGCGCGAACCGTGGCGATAAAATTGCGCGTCAGGTCGGCCATGGTCTCGATTGATCGAGTAAGGCTGGCCAAGTCGACCGAGCTCGGTCCCTTTATCTCCAATTTGGCGAGTGCAACCTCAACACCGACATTATCAATGAAGAAATTTACCAAGCCGATCTGTTGCGGAGTGCGGCCGGGCGCATCAGTGCCTTCAGGCCTGATTTCGTCGAGTGCAGATTCGACGCGACCCAGGCGTCTTCCCAAACCCATCAGGAGATTCGCCAAGCCGGCGCGGTCGAGCTCGGCTACTGCGGGCGCTTGGAAAGATTCGCTTCGCGGTCGCAGACCCATCTCAGCCGCCGCCTGAAGCACATCGTCAATGTCCGCTAACAGCGCTCCTCGCGCACTGCGCACTTTTTTCAGCGTCTCCAGTGGCCCGAGATCGGGATGCTCTCGTGCAACATAATGACGTGCAAATATGCTTCTCAGGTTTGCCGCGTCATCGGCGATCGAGGAGGTCGCACGCTGGGCGTGAAGTGCGACAAACCGACTTCCAACGTCGAGCGGCAAACGAAAAGCGTCGAGCAATTGCTCATCATTCACCCCGAACAGTGCGTCCTGAAAATCGATAAGCGACTCGGTCAATGACTTGAGATCAGCCTGAAGGCGAGCGCCGTCAGGGCGGGAGGCCGGCAGGTCAGTCATCTCGGTGCCAATCCAAACCAGCATCCGCGACGATACCGAAATGGGCCTTTATGGCTTCCAGCACCTGCCATGAGGCAGTGTGGAACCCATTTTCGCGACGGGACCAATCGCAAATGGGAAGAACTCGGCCTCTAAAGGTAGGTACTGCCTGCAAAGGTCCTACGAACGGCTCCCAAAGGCAGCCGCTGAGGACGATTGGGATGACAAGGTCTCCCGCAAGATATTTGGCATTGATGGCAGGAAGCTCATGGCGTGCGATATAATCAGAAGCGAGGAACTCTGCGCTGATAAGCAATAAGTGCACCTGGGCATGTTCAATGGCTTGGCCAACGCGATCGGTCCAATAATCTCCCGCGTGCATTCGCGAGTCTGCCCAAAAGTCGACCTGTCCTGATAGAGCGCGTTCGATGGTTTTGATCCGTACGAGCATCTTCTCAAACGCCTTGCGGTCATAATGAGCGTAGGAGATGAATCCCTGGATCAAGCGGGGTAACGCTCCGATAGAGCTTGGGGAGGCTTTTTACGATGTCGTCCGCTCCGCGTTTCGTCAATGCATTGTGGCCCGCCCACCTTGTCAAATCTGGCTAGTGAAACCGTGGCACGCCACTTCTCCACAGCTTTCTTCGAACATGAATTCCCGCTTGTCCCGGAATAACGTAGCGTGACGCCATGCTCACCCATGCCCATGTCTGCGGGGTCTCCCGATCGATCCTCGGCCAGCCCTGGCGGTGGCGTGGGAGTGCGGGGGATTCGGTGGACGCCGGGTTCGTCCCCGACGACCTCGTCGACCAGCTGCTGATGGCTCGGGGGGTGGAGCGCGAGGCGCTCGAGCTCCACCGGCGGCCGACGCTGCGCGGCTTCATGCCCGACCCTTCGATCTTCCGCGACATGGACAGGGCCGCGGAGCGGCTCGCCGACGCGGTCGAGGCGGGCGAGCCCGTCACCGTGTTCGGCGATTACGACGTCGACGGGGCGACCTCGGCGGCTTTGCTGGTGCGGCTCCTGCGCGGCCTCGGATGCGCGCCGAGGGCTTATATTCCGGACCGGCTGATGGAGGGCTACGGGCCGTCCGGCGAAGCCCTGGTAAGGCTCGGCCGCGAAGGAGCGCGGCTGATCGTCACCGTCGATTGCGGCGCCCAGGCCTTCGAGGCGCTGGCCATGGCCAGAGCGGCGGGGGTCGACGTCATCGTCGTCGACCATCACAAATGCGCGAGCGCGCTTCCCGAGGCGCTGGCCCTGGTCAACCCGAACCGGCTCGACGAGGCGGCGGACGCGGCGGCGCACGGCCATCTCGCCGCGGTCGGCGTCTGCTTCCTGCTCGGCGCCGCCTGCCTGCGCGTGCTGCGCGGGCGCGGCTTCTTCGCGTCGCGCGAGGAGCCGAGGCTGATCGATTTGCTCGACCTCGTCGCGCTCGGGACGGTGGCCGACGTGGCGTCGCTGAAGGGGCTCAACCGGGCGTTCGTGACCCAGGGGCTCAAGGTGATGGCGCAGCGGCGCAATGCCGGGCTCGCCGCCTTGCTCGACGCTTCGCGCCTGACCCGGCCGGCGACCTGCACCGATCTCGGCTGGGCGCTCGGGCCGAGGATCAACGCCGGCGGCCGGGTCGGCAAGTCGGACCTCGGGGTCCGGCTCCTGACCACCGAGGATCCGGCCGAGGCCGAGGCGCTCGCGGCCGAGCTCGACCGGCTCAACGAGGAGCGCCGGGCGATCGAGTCGGGGGTGTGCGAGGCTGCCGAGGCGCTGTGCGCGGGGCAGGACAATCGCGCCGTGATCCTCGCCGCCTGCGAGGGCTGGCATCCCGGCGTGATCGGGATCGTCGCCGGGCGCCTGAAGGAGAGGATGGGGCGGCCGGCGATCGTCGTCGCTCTGGGCGAGGACGGGCTCGGCAAGGGCTCGGGCCGATCGATCGGCGGGGTCGACCTCGGCGCGGCGGTGCTCGCGGCGAAGGACATGGGGCTGCTCGTCGCCGGCGGCGGCCACGCCATGGCGGCGGGGCTGACGGTCGAATCCGGCAAGATCGGGGCGCTCGCCGACTTCCTCGACGAACGGCTGGCGGCGGACGTGGCGAGGAGCCGGGACGACCGCGCTTTGCTGCTCGATGCGGTGCTCGCGCCCGGCGGGATCTGCCCGGGACTGTGCGACGCGCTCGAGGCGGGCGGGCCCTATGGCGCGGGCTGGCCGGCGCCCAGGGTGGCGGCGGGGCCGGTCAAGGTGATCAAGGCCGAGGTGGTCGGGAGCGGCCACCTGCGCCTGATCGTCGCCGGCGACGACGGCAAGAGGGTCAAGGCCATCGCCTTCCGGATGGCCGACGGGCCTTTGGGCGAGGCGATGCTGGCGGCGCCGCCGCACCGCAAATTGTGGATCGCCGGCCGGGTCCGAAAGGACGAATGGGGCGACCGGATCGGCGCGGAGCTTCACCTCGAGGACGCGGCCTGGGCGGATTGACGCCGACGCGCACCCCACCTAAGTGCCGCCTCTGCCAAGCACGGCCCCATCGTCTAGCGGTCTAGGACGTCGCCCTTTCACGGCGAAAACACGGGTTCGAGTCCCGTTGGGGTCACCAGCAGGCTGGAGCCTCGCCGGACCGGCCCGGTCGACCCCTACAGCTTCGTCTCGCAGCCTCTGGCGGTTTGTCCCGATGCCCGGTCGGCACCCGTGAGCTTAGATGGTCGGTTTTTCGAGGAAGGGCCGATGGGTAAGCTCAAACGCAAGGAATATCAGGCGCTTCTGGAGGCGATGCAGGTCGAGCTCAACGACATGGCGCGCTGGGTCCAGGATACCGGCCAGCGCATGCTCATCATCTTCGAAGGGCGGGACACCGCGGGCAAGGGCGGCGCGATCCGCTCGATCTCCGATCGGCTCAATCCCCGTATGTGCCGGGTGGTCGGGCTCGCCAAGCCGAGCGAGCGGGAAGCCGGGCAATGGTATTTCCAGCGCTACGTCTCGCAGCTCCCTTCCGCGGGCGAGATCGTGCTGTTCGACCGAAGCTGGTACAACCGCGCCGGAGTCGAGCGGGTGATGGGCTATGCCAGCGAGGACCAGGTCGAGGCCTTCCTCCGCCTGGTGCCCGGATTCGAGAAGGCGATCACGGCGGACGGAATCCTCCTGTTCAAATATTTCCTGACCTGCGACCAGGAGCAGCAGGAAAGGCGGTTCCAGGAGCGGCTGGGCAATCCGCTGAAGAGGTGGAAGCTCTCGCCCGTCGACGTCCAGGCGCGCGAGCGGTACGACGCTTACACCAAGGCCCGCGAGGCCATGCTGGACGCGACCCACACCAAGCATGCGCCCTGGACCCTGGTCGATTTCAACGATCAGAAACGCGGCCGGCTGACCCTTCTTCGCCACCTCCTCGACCATGTGCCGGGAAAGCGGCCGCCTCTGGTCCAGGGGCAGCTGACGCCGTTGGCGGGGAAGCTCGGCCGCGAGCGCTACGGCGCGCTCAAGCCCATTCGGGATTATGTCCCCAAGGCCGCCCTCAAGGCGATCTCCAGGTCCGCCGCCAAGGCCTCGAGGCCCCGCGCCAACGGCAAGCATCCCGAGCCGGCTACGGAAGCGTCCGCTTAAAAGATCGCGGCCCCGGATCGACGGCCCCGGATGGGACATCTGCCAGGCCTCGAGACCCTGCGCGCCTATCGGGCGGAGTGGCTCAGCCGCGACGTCATGGCCGGAGCGACGCTGGCCGCAATGCTCGTGCCGGTCGGAATCGCCTATGCGACCGCGTCGGGCGTACCGGGCATATACGGCCTCTACGCGACGATCGCGGCCCTGCTCGCCTACGCGCTGGTCGGGCCGAGCCGGATCCTGGTGCTCGGGCCGGATTCATCGCTCGCCGCCATCATCCTCGGAATCGTCCTGCCCCTCTCGAACGGCGATCCGGCCCGCGCGGTCGCGCTGGCGAGCGCGATGGCTCTGGTCTCGGGGGCGGTCTGCATCATCGCCGGCCTGGTTCGGCTCGGATTCGTCACCGAGCTTCTCTCCAAGCCGATCCGCTACGGCTTCATGAACGGCATGGCGCTTGCGGTCCTGGTCAGCCAGCTGCCCAAGCTCCTCGGCTTCTCGATCGACAGCAGCGGGCCGCTCCGGGACCTGTGGGCGGTTGGAAGCGGGGTGGCGGAGGGGAGAGTGAACTGGACGGCGGCGGCGCTGGGCGGCGGCACGCTTGCCGTCATCCTCCTGTTCAAGAGCCGGACGCGCTTCCCCGGGATCCTGCTCGCCGTCGTCGCGGCGACGGCCCTCGTCGGCGCCTTCGGCCTCGACGGCGCGAACGGGGTGGCCGTCCTCGGGCCGCTCCCCCAGGGCCTGCCCGCCTTCGCCATTCCCTGGCTGAAAGCGGCCGACCTGGTGCCGGTGGCGATGGGGGGCGTCGCCGTCGCGATCGTCTCCTTCGCCGATACCAGCGTCCTCTCGCGGGTCTATGCCGCTCGAAGCCGCCTCCGGGTCGACCCGGACCAGGAGATGATCGCGCTCGGCGCCGCCAATCTCGCCGCCGGGCTCTTCCAGGGTTTCGCGGTCGGGAGCAGCTCGTCGAGGACCGCCGTCGCCGAGGCCGCGGGCTCGAGGACCCAGCTCACCGGGATCGTCGGAGCGCTCGTCGTCGGAGTCCTGCTCGCCGCCGCGCCGACGCTGTTCCGGCATCTGCCCTCGGCCGCGCTCGCCGGAGTGGTGATCGCTTCGGCGCTCGGCCTGTTCGAAATCTACGACCTGCGCCGGATCTACCGGATCCAGCGCTGGGAATTCTGGCTCTCGATGCTGTGCGCCGCCGCCGTCGCCGTGCTCGGCGCGATCCCCGGGATCGGGATCGCGATCGCCGTGGCGGTGCTCGAATTCCTCTGGGCCGGCTGGCGGCCGCACTGGGCCGTGCTCGGATCGGCCGATGGAGTCGAGGGCTATCACGACGTCCGCCGCTATCCCGGCGCGCGCCGGATACCCGGGCTCCTGCTCTTCCGCTGGGACGCGCCCTTGTTCTTCGCCAATGCCGACGGGTTCAGCGCCCGGATCCAGGACGCGGTCGAGGCCTCGCCGGGGCTCGTGAAGCGGGTGGTGGTCGCGGCGGAGCCGGTCACCAGCATCGACGTCACCGCCTCGGACAGCCTCGCCGATCTCGACCGGATCCTGGGCGAAGCCGGAATCGAGCTCTGCTTCGCCGAGATGAAGGATCCGGTGAAGGACAAGCTCAAGCGTTTCGGCCTGTTCGCCGAGCTCGGCGCCGAGAAATTCTTCCCGACGGTCGGCGCCGCGGTCGCCCGCCATGTCCATACTTTCCCCGCCGGAGGAGCCCCGGCGCTCCCCGCGCGAAGGGGGGAGTGAGACAGGCCGGGCCGAGTCTCGGAACTCTGCTCCGCCCCCGTCCTGACAAGTCCCGATGGCCCCCGGGACCGCCCCGCCGATAGAAAATCCGCCGAGCGCGACGAGTTCTCGATGAGCGCGCGGGGAGAGGTGCGAAATGGCTACGACCGCAACGTCGGGTTTCATGGGCCTTTCGCGCCGGACCTGGCTCTTCATCCTCATCGCCGTGCTGGTCGCCGCCTTCGCGGCCTGGCAGGTGCTGTCGCGCGAGCGGATGCCCGACGGCTTCGCTGCCGGCAACGGGCGGCTCGAGGCGAACGAAGTCTACATTTCCGCCAAGTTCCCCGGCCGCATCAAGGAAGTGCTGGTCAACGAAGGCGACACGGTGAATGCCGGCCAGGTCGTCGCGCGGATGGATACGGACGAGCTCGAGGCCCAGCTTCGCCAGGCGCTCGCGCAGATGCGCGAGGCGCAGGAGGCGGAGCGGGTCGCCCGCGCCGACGTCGCCACCAAGCAGGCCCAGACGGCGACCCGGGCGGCCGAGATCAGCGCGAAGGTGGCCGACTTCAATTATGCCAGCCAGCAATATTCGCGGTCGCGCCATCTCGTCCAGACGGGCGCCGTGAGCGAGCAGGAAGCGCAACTGGATTCCTCGAACATGCTCGCCACACGGGCGCAGGTCGTCGGCTCGCGCGCCAATCTGGTCGCGGCCCGGGCGGAGGTGAACGGCTCCCAGGCCGTGGTCGGCCGCTCGGCCTCGACCATCGCCGCCGCCGCCGCCGAAGCGGACCGGATCCGCGCCCAGATCAAGGATGCCGTGCTGGTCGCTCCAATCCGCGGCCGGATCGAAAGCCGCCTCGCCGAGCCCGGGGAAGTATTGGCTTCGGGCGGACGGGTCTATTCGCTCGTCGATCTCAGCGACGTCTACATGTACGTCTTCCTGCCCGAGCGGGTGACCGGCAAGCTGTCGGTCGGCTCGGAGGCCCGGATCGTCCTCGACGCGGCGCCGCAATATCCGATCCGGGCGACCATCACCTACATCTCGCCGACCGCGCAATTCACCCCGAAGACGGTCGAGACCCAGGAAGAGCGCCACAATCTGACCTTCCGGGTCAAGCTGCAGATCCCGCGCGAGCGGCTCCGGCAGTATGAGGCGCTGGTCAAGGCCGGCGTCCCCGGAATGGGCTACGTCCGGATCGACGGCCAGGCGCCGTGGCCGGCCAACCTCCAGCCGCCGGCGAAGATCCCGGCCAATCTGTGGAACCCGGCCGGCTCTTCGAAAGGCCAGTGATGGGCGCTCTGCAGATCGCGGCGAGCGCCAGCGCGATCACCCACCGATACCGCGACGTCGTCGCGCTCGACGACGTCAGCATCGAGATCCCGGCGAACAAGATGATCGGGATCATCGGGCCGGACGGCGTGGGAAAGTCGACCCTGCTCGGAATCCTCGCCGGCGTGAGGAAGATCCAGGAGGGCACGGCGCAGGTCCTCGGGGGCGACATAGGCGATGCCAAGTTCCGGACCGCCATCGCCGAGCGGATCGCCTATCTTCCGCAAGGCCTCGGCAAGAACCTCTACCCGACGCTTTCGATCTACGAGAATGTCGATTTCTTCGGCCGGCTGTTCGGCCAGTCCAAGGACGAGCGCGACTATCGGATCGACGATCTGTTCGCGAGCACCGATTTGACTCCGTTCCGCGACCGGCCGGCGGGCAAGCTGTCGGGCGGGATGAAGCAGAAGCTCGGCCTGTGCTGCTCGCTCATCCACGATCCCGATCTGCTCATCCTCGACGAGCCCACCACCGGCGTCGATCCGCTCGCCAGGCGGCAATTCTGGGACCTCATCGACCGGATCCGGGAGCGCCGGCCGACGATGAGCGTCCTCGTCGCCACCGCCTATATGGACGAAGCGGAGAGGTTCGACTGGCTGATGGCGATGGACGCCGGCCGCATCCTCGATACCGGCACCCCTTCCGAGATCCGCAACAAGACCAACTCCACCACTCTCGAGCAGGCCTTCATCAAGCTCCTCCCCGAGGAAGCGAAGAAGGGGCACAGGGAGCCGCAGATCACTCCGATGAAGCCCTCGGACGGCCCGCCGGCGATCGAGGCCCACGGCCTCACCCAGCGCTTCGGGGCCTTCACCGCGGTCGATCATGTCAACTTCCGGATCGAGCGCGGCGAGATCTTCGGATTCCTCGGCTCCAACGGCTGCGGCAAGACGACGACGATGAAGATGCTGACCGGGCTGCTCGAGCCGAGCGAGGGCACGGCCAAGCTGTTCGGCAAGGTGATGAAGGGCGGCGACATCGAGGCCCGTCGCCGGGTCGGCTTCATGTCGCAGGCCTTCTCGCTCTACACCGAGCTGACGGTCCGCCAGAACCTCGTCCTCCACGCCCGCCTGTTCGATCTTCCGACCGAGCAGGGCAAGGCCCGGGTCGAGGAGCTGATCGTCAAGTTCGGCCTCGTCTCGGTCGCCGACACCCTCGCCCAGGACATACCGCTCGGGATCCGCCAGCGCCTCTCGCTCGCCGTCGCCGTCCTCCACGAGCCCGAGGTGCTGATCCTCGACGAGCCGACGTCCGGCGTGGATCCGGTCGCTCGCGACGGTTTCTGGGAGCTTCTCATCCGCCTCTCGCGCGACGAGGGCGTGACCATCTTCCTCTCGACCCATTTCATGAACGAGGCCGAGCGCTGCGACCGAATGTCGATGATGCACCGCGGCCGGGTGCTGGCGGAAGGGCCGCCCGCCGAGCTGGTCCGCGAGCGCAAGGCGCCCAACCTCGAATCGGCCTTCATCGGCTATCTCGAGGACGAGGCGGCGCGGGAGAAGGAGGGGGAGCCGGTCGTCGCGGCCGCCGCCCAGGCCTCCGCCGAGCAGCCGACCGGAACGGCGCACCGGACCGAGCCGGGCAAGTTCAGCCTCGCCCGGGTCTGGGCCTTCGCCCGCCGCGAGGCGATCGAGCTTCGCCACGATACGGTACGCCTCACCTTCGCCCTGTTCGGGCCGCTGCTGCTCATGGTCGTGTTCGGCTACGGAATCTCGCTGGACGTCAAGGACCTGACCTTCGCCGTCCTCGACTACGACCAGACTGTCGCCAGCCGTGCCTATGCCGACGCCTATCGCGGGTCGGATTATTATGACGAGCGAGCGCCGATCCTCAACGACAACGAGCTCGACCGGAGGCTCCGCAACGGCGAGCTGAGGTTCGCGCTCGAGATTCCGGCCGGATTCGAGCGCGACCTCCAGCAGGGGCGGCGGCCGGAGGTCAGCAGCTATATCGACGCCGCGGTGCCGTTCCGGGCCGAGACGGCGCGGGGCTATGTCGAGGCGACCCACGACAAGTTCGAAGGCGTCGCCCGAGCCGAGAAGGGCCTGAGGCCGATCGCCACTCCGGCGAACATCGAGGCGAGGGCGCTCTACAACCAGTCGTTCGAGAGCGTCTACGCCCTGGTCCCGGGCGACATCATGCTCCTCCTCATGCTGATCCCTTCGATGCTGACCGCCTTGAGCGTGGTCCGCGAGAAGGAGCTCGGCTCGATCGCCAATTTCTACGCGGCGCCGGCGACCAAGGCCGAGTTCCTGTTCGGCAAGCAGCTCCCCTACATCACCGTCGCGCTCATCCAGTTCCTCTCGCTGGTGGCGCTGGCGGTCTTCCTCTTCGACGTCCCGATCAAGGGCAGCATCGCCACCCTCATGCTCGGAGGACTGCTCTTCGTCCTGGCGAGCACCGGCTTTGGGCTTCTGATATCGGTCTTCGCCTCGACCCAGACGGCCGCAATCTTCGCCGCGGCGATCATCGCCATCCTCCCCGCCGTCCAATTCTCAGGAATGTTCGTCCCGACCTCCTCGCTGTCCGGCGGGGCGAGCATCGCCTCGAAGATCTTCCCGAGCACCTACTTCCAGTCGATCAGCGTCGGCACCTTCACCAAGGCGCTGGGCATGCCGGCGGTCTGGCCCTCCATCCTCGCCCTCGCGATCATCGCCGCCGTCTATTTCGGAGTCTCGGTCCTTCTCCTCAAGAAGCAGGAGAAGTGAGATGCGCAGCACCTGGCACATCATCCATCTGGGCATAAAAGAGCTGATCAGCCTCTACCGCGATCCGGTGCTGCTGTTCCTCATCGCCTACACCTTCACCTTCTCCGTCTACACCCCGGCCAAGAGCGCGGTGATGGACGTCGTCAACGCCTCGATCGCGGTCGTCGACGAGGATAATAGCGACGCCGCCCGGGCGGTTCAGGATTCGCTCCTGCCGCCGCTCTTCCTGCCGCCGAGCCTGATCCCCTTCGCCCAGATCAACCCGGCGATGGACCGGGGCAGGTTCACCTTCATCGTCAACATCCCACCGGAATTCCAGGCCGATCTGGCGAGGGACAGGAAGCCGGACGTCCAGGTCATCACCGATGCGACCGCGATGAGCCAGGCCGGGCGCGGGCCGACCTATCTCCAGCGGATCATCAACAGCACGGTCGACCCCTATTGGCGCGGCCGGGGCGATCCCGCCAACAAGCCGCTGACCGGCCTCCAGACCCGGGCGCGCTTCAACCCCAACATGCAGCAGAGCTGGTTCGTCGCGATCAACCAGGTGATCAACAACATCTCGGTGCTTGCGATCTTCCTGTGCGGCGCCGCCGTCCTTCGCGAGCGCGAGCACGGCAATATCGAGCATCTGCTGGTGATGCCGCTCCGCCCCTTCGAGCTGATGTTCGCCAAGATCTGGGCCAACGCCATCGTCGTCATCGCCGCGTCGATGCTTTCGATCTTCCTGGTCGTCAAAGGCCTGATCGGAGTTCCCATCGCCGGCTCGATCCCGCTCTTCGCAGCGGGCCTCACAATCTATCTCTTCTCGGTGACGGCGCTTGGGATCATGCTCGCCACCATCGTCCGCTCGATGCCCCAGTTCGGGCTTCTCGCCTTCCCGGTCTTCATCGTCATGAGCCTGCTCTCGGGAGGCCAGACCCCGCTCGAGTCGATGCCGATCTTCCTTCAGAAGGTCATGCAGTTCGTGCCCTCGACGCACTTCGTCAGCTTCTCGCAGGCGGTGCTGTTCCGGGACGCGACGCCCGCGATGGTGTGGCCGCAGATGGCGGCGATGCTCGCGATCGGCTCGGCCTACACGCTCTACACGCTCGTCCGCTTCAGAAAGATGCTCGCGGCCATCCAATGACGGAGGCAAAGGTGACACCATCCCGCTTGAAACTGGCCGTGCGGCTCCTCGCCGGACTCGCGCCGCTGCTCGCCGCCGGCTGCGTCATGGGGCCGAACTATCAAAAGCCGGAGATCGCCCAGCCCGACACGTTCCGCTCTGCGCCGATGAGCTCGGCCGAGGCCGCCTCGTTCGCCGATCTGCCCTGGTGGAACGTCTTCCAGGATCCGGCCCTCGCAAGCCTGATCCGAACCGGGCTCGCGAACAATCCGGACCTGGACATCGCCGCCTCGCGGATCGAGCAGGCGCGGGCCTTCGTCGGCGTGGTCCGGTCCGAAAAGATGCCGCAGGTCGGCTACCAGGCGGGGGCGGGCGGAGAGAAGACCGTCACGCCCGAGGAGAACGATATCGGAACGGTCAGCTTCGGCTCGATCACCGGCGCCCTGAACGCGTCCTGGGAGCTGGACGTCTGGGGCCGGATCAAGCGCCAGACGGAATCGGCGCGGGCCCATCTGCTCGCGCAGGAGGAGGTTCGCCGAGCGGTCACGCTGACCCTGGTGAGCGACATCGCCGCGGGATATTTCCACCTGATCCAGCTCGACCGTGAGCTCGGCATCGCCAATGAGAGCGAGGACGTCTTCCGCAAGATGCACGAGCTGTTCGCGCTCCGCCACGAAGCAGGCCGCGACAGCAGTCTCCCGGCCGAACGCGCTCGGGCGCTCTGGGATTCGAGCCGGGCGCGAAGCGCCGACATCCGGCGCGAGATCGCCCAGCAGGAGAATGCGCTCTCGATCCTGACCGGCGGCTATCCGCAGGCGATCCAGCGCGGCGTCCCGCTCACCGTCCAGACCATGCCGGAAACGCCGGTCGGGCTGACCACCGACCTCATCCGACGCCGGCCCGACATAAGGCAGGCCGAGCAGGTCATGGTCGGCGCCAATGCCGAGATCGGAGTCGCCGTCGCCAATTTCTATCCGCGCATCGGATTGTCGACCCTGCTCGGCTTCATCGGGATCAATGCGGAGGGGGGGCTTGACGGCACCTTCAGCTTCTGGCGCGGCGCCGGCGGCCTGGCGGGGCCGATCTTCAGCGGCGGCCGGCTGGAATCGATCTACGCCGAACGCAAGGCCTTCTGGGACGAGGCGGTCGCGAGCTATCGCAAGACCATCCTCACCGCCTTCCAGGAGACGTCCGACGCCCTCGCCGCGCAGGAGCATCTGGCCACCCGGCGCACGGCCCTCGAAGGCCAGATCCAGGCGCTCCGGCGCTCGATCGACCTTGCGACCGAGCGCTATCGCGGCGGCCGGGCCAGCTATTTCGAGGTACTCGAGGCGCAGCAGCAGCTCTATCCGGCCGAGGCCGAGCTCGCCCAGACCCAGGAGGCGCAGCTGGTCGCGGTCGTCAGCCTCTACAAGGCGCTCGGCGGAGGCTGGACGCTCCCTGACGGGCAGACGGCGGCGGCGCCGGCCGGCCAATGAGCGACCATGCCAAGTTCCGCGCCCTCGTCGAGCGCGCCCAGAAGCTCTCGCCGGTGCGAACCGCCATCGCCCATCCCTGCGACGAGGTGGCGATCGAGAGCGCGGTCGAAGGCGCCCGGCTGAAGCTGATCGAGCCCGTCCTCGTCGGTCCCGAGAGGCGGATCCGGGAAGCCGCGGAGCGATTCGACATCGCCGGGTTCGAGATCGTCGATTCCGAGCATAGCCACGACAGCGCGGCCAAGGCGGTGGCCGAGGTGCGCGCGGGCCGGGCGGGCGCGCTGATGAAGGGCAGCCTCCACACCGACGAGTTCATGGCCGCCGTGGTCGCTCGCGAGACCGGCCTGCGCACCTCTCGGCGGGTCAGCCACTGCTTCATCATGGACGTGCCCGGCCATCCCGATCCGCTGATCATCACCGACGCGGCCGTCAACGTCGCCCCGACCCTCGAGGACAAGGTCCACATCGTCCAGAACGCCATCGATCTCGCCAAAGCGCTGGGAGTCGAGGACGTCCGGGTCGCGATCCTCAGCGCGATGGAGACGGTCAACCCAAAGATCGCTTCGACGCTCGAGGCCGCGGCCCTTTGCAAGATGGCCGACCGAGGCCAGATCGTCGGCGCGACGCTCGACGGTCCGCTGGCGCTCGACAATGCGATCAGCCCGCAGGCGGCCGCGCTCAAGAAGATCGCCTCCCCGGTCGCCGGCCGGGCCAACGTCCTCCTCGTCCCCGATCTCGAAGCGGGCAACATGCTTGCCAAGAGCCTCTCCTTCCTCGCCGGGGCCGATGCGGCGGGAATCGTGCTCGGCGCCAGGGTCCCGATCGTACTCACCAGCCGAGCCGACGCGATGCTGACGAGGCTGGCTTCGTTCGCGGTCGCGCTCTTCCTCGCGGAGGCGCGCCGGGGCCGGCCCGGAGCGGCCGTCCAGTAAAGGAGAGGCGCGTGTCCGCCTGCATCGCCGTGATCAATGCCGGCTCGTCGAGCATCAAGTTCGCCGTCTACAAGTCGGGCGCCGAGGCGGAGGTCGCCTTCCGCGGCCAGGTCGCGGGGATCGGGACCGACCCGCGCCTCACGGTCCGGAACGCCGGGGGCGACGCGGTCGGAGAGCGGAAATGGCCGGGCGACGGCTTCGACCACGGAGCGGCGATCCGGGCTATCCTGGAAGACGCGGTCGACCGGCTCGGCGGAGTTCCGGTGGCCGCCGTCGGTCACCGGGTCGTGCATGGCGGAACGCTCTTCTGCGAGCCGGTCCGGATCGACGACCGGGTGACGACCGAGCTCAGGGCGCTCTGCCCGCTGGCGCCGCTCCACCAGCCCCACAATCTCGCCGCCATCGCCGCAATCGCCGAAGGCGCCCCGCACATCCCCCAGGTCGCCTGCTTCGACACCGCCTTCCACCGCAACCAGCCCGAGCTGGCCCAGATGTTCGCCCTTCCGCGCGAGCTCAGGGACTGGGGCCTCCGCCGCTACGGATTCCACGGCCTGTCCTACGAATATGTGTCGCAGCGCCTCGTCGAGCTTTGGCCGGCGCTCGCCGGAGGCCGGGTGATCGTCGCCCATCTCGGCAACGGGGCGAGCCTCTGCGCGCTCCGATCGGGCCGAAGCGTCGCGACCACGATGGGCTTCACCCCGGCCGACGGCCTGGTGATGGGAACGCGCTGCGGATCGATCGATCCGGGTGTATTGCTCTATCTGATGGAGGAACGCGGGTTGGACGCCCGGGCCATCGAGGATCTGATCTACAAGAAGTCCGGCCTTCTCGGCGTGTCCGGAATTTCGTCGGACATGCGTACCCTGCAGGCCAGCGACGAGGTTGCAGCCCGCCTGGCGATCGACCTCTTCGTCTATCGCGCCGTCCGCGAGATCGGCTCGCTTGTCGCCGCCCTGTGCGGCCTCGACGCGCTCGTCTTCACAGGCGGCATCGGCGAGAACGATCCGGCCGTCCGGGAAGCGATCGTCGACGGCAGCCGCTGGCTCGGGATCGACATAGACGACGAGCGCAACCGCCTCGGCAAGGGCCTGATCAGCTCCGAGCGGAGCCTGCTGCCGGTCTGGATCGTCGCCACCGACGAGGAGCGGATGATCGCCCGCCACACGGCCGACGTGCTCGGCCTCGACTGAGCCGCCGGCCGTCCGTCCGGTCAGGGCGAATACTCTTCTTTTTGATGAATTGACCCGATGCCGCGCCGGCCAAGCGCGACCTAATCCGGAGAGACCGGCCGGGGACCCTCATGCCCGGCCGGTACAATTCCCGCCGCGCCGACCGGCGTTTCGCCACGAGGAGTTCACCGATGGAAAGCGGGACGTTCCGGGCGCCCTCCCTGCCCGAGCTCGATTATCAGGAGCCGCCGCTGGGCTCGGATCGTCGCACCTTCATGATGCGAAGCGCCATGGCGACGGCCATCGCGGTCCTCACCGGCCGGACGCTCGTCGCCTGCGACAAGCAGCCCGCCAACGCGCCGCTCGTGCGCGCCCTGGATCCCTCGCTGGACGTGGTGAAGCGGTCCAAGGGGCCGGTGATGACGCTCGTCGACGAATTCTACAAGGTCGGTCCGGGCCCATCCTCGTCGCACACGATCGGGCCGATGCGGATCACCTACGATTTCTACCAGCGCGCCGCCGCCTTGCCGGTTGCGCAGCTCGCCCAGGCGACCGCGCTCAAGGTCAACCTGTTCGGAAGCCTGAGCGCCACCGGCAAGGGCCACGGCACCGAGCGCGCCGCGCTCGCCGGCCTCGCCGGCTACGAGCCCGCGACGATCGACCCCGCCGTTCTCGACGATCTTGCCGCCCATCCCGACAAGGTCTTCCCGGTCAAGCTCGGCCCGAAGACCATCAACGTCTCCCTCGCCGACGTCATCTACGACGCTACCAAGGGCGATTTCCCCCATCCCAACACGATGACGGTGAAGCTGCTCGCGGGCGACAAGGTGCTGCTTGAGCAGGAATATTATTCGGTCGGCGGCGGCTTCATCGAGTGGAAGGGCTATCAGCCGCCGAAGAAGAACCCGCCCAAATATCCCTATCAGACGATGAAGGAGGTCCTCGCCTTCACCAAGCGCGACAACATCTCGCTCGCGCAGCTCGCAATGGCCAACGAGACGGCGATCTCCGGGCGGAGCGAGACCGAGATCAACGCCTTCCTCGACAAGATCCTCGGCGCCATGCGGGCGACGGTAAAGACCGGCCTCGCCGCGCCTCAGGGCGTCCTTCCCGGCCCGATCAAGCTGAAGACCAAGGCCGGCGACGTCTATGCCAATGCGATGAAGGATCCCGAGCCCGCCCGGCGCGGGATCGGCCTGGTCTCGGCGGCGGCCCTCGCCGGCTCCGAGGAGAATGCCCGCGGCCACCTCGTCATCACGGCCCCGACCGGCGGATCGGCCGGCGTTCTGCCCGCGATCATCTATTCGCTCGGCGAGGAAGGCGCCCGAAAGTCGGACCAGAAGCAGCGCGAAGCTCTGCTCGCGGGGGCCATCATCGGCTATCTGTGCAAGCACAACGCGACCCTTTCCGCCGCCGAAGGCGGCTGCCAGGCCGAGATAGGCGTGGCCTCCGCGATGGGCGCCGCCGCGGTCGCCCAAGCCCATGACGCACCGCCGCAAGTGGCGGCCAACGCCGCCGGCGCCGCTCTCGAGCACCATCTGGGAATGACCTGCGATCCCGTCGCCGGGTTCGTCCAGGTCCCCTGCATCGAGCGCTGCGCGTTCGGCGCGGTCAAGGCGTGGACCGGCTACCTCATCGCCAAGAACGAGATTCCGGCGAACCGGCGGGTCGACGTCGACACGGTGATCACGGCGATGGCGATGACCGCCAAGGACATGAATCCCAAATATAAGGAAACGTCCGAAGCCGGCCTCGCCCAGTCTCTCGTCCTGTGCTGAGGCGGGAGCGATGGGCCGTGCCGATCGCGCTCGAACCGGTGCGACAGGTGCGCTCGCCGCGGCCTGGCTGATCACGTCGCTTTATTATTTCTACCAATATGTGATGCGCTCATCGCCCTCGGTGATGATGCCGCAGCTGACCGACGCGTTCGGGGTCGGCGCGGTCGGCCTCGCCACGCTGATCGGGCTCTTCTACTACGGCTATGCCCCCTTCAGCCTCGTCGCAGGCGTGGCGATGGACCAGCTCGGGCCGCGCAAGGTGGTGCCGCTCGGCGCGGCCATGGCCGGAGTGGGCGCGCTTCTCTTCGCGACCGGCGATCCCGCCATCGCCGCGGTCGGCCGCTTCGTCCAGGGCGCGGCCGGGGTCTTCGCCCTGATCGGCGCCGTCTACATCGCCACCACTTATTTCCCCGCCTCGCGGGCGGCGACCCTGATCGGCGCGACCCAGATGTTCGGGATGGCCGGCGGTTCGGCCGGGCAGTTCGTCGTCGGCCCGCTCATCGGCCGGGGCCTCGCCTGGGACGGCTTCTGGCTGATCATGGGCCTCGCGGGATTCCCGATCGCTTTGCTCCTGCTCATCCTCATGCCGAAGCGGGCGCCCCGGATGCAGGCGCTCGCTCGCCCCGGCCAGCCTGGCCGGATGGCCCAGGCGTTGCACGCGATGGGCGCGGTGTTCCTCAATCCCCAGTCGATCCTCTGCGGCCTGATCGCCGGGCTGATGTTCATCCCGACCACCATCTTCGACATGGTCTGGGGCGTTCGCTTCCTCGAGGAGGCGCACGGTTTGCCTTATTCGGTCGCCGTGCTGCGCTCCGCCTCGGTGCCGCTGGGCTGGATCATCGGCTGCCCGCTGATGGGCTACGTCTCCGACCGGATCGGCCGGCGCAAGCCGGTCATCCTCGCCTCCGCCTCGGCTCTGCTCGCGACGATGGCGTTCATCCTCTACGGGCCGACGGGCCTGTTCCCGCCGTTCACGCTCGGCCTGATCGCCGGGATCGCGTCCGGCGCGGCGATGCTGCCTTACACCGTCATCAAGGAAGCCAACCGCCCTGAGCATGGCGGGACGGCCACCGGAGTCATCAACTTCGTCAACTTCTCGCTCTCGGCCCTGCTCGGCCCGGTGTTCGCGGGCCTCCTGACCCGCGTCAGCGGCGGCGGCGACCGCGCGCTCGCCCATTATCAGGAGGCCTTCCAGCCGCTGATCGCCGGAGTGGCGCTGGCGATCCTGCTCGCCCTCTTCCTGCGCGAGACCGGGCCCGCCGCCCGCCGGACGCCGCGCCCGATGAAGCCCCAGCCCACTCCACGGAGGATCTGATGAGCACGAGGATCGAATGGCCTGCCTCCGACACCCAGGACGAGGCGTGGGCCGGCTTCCAGACGGGGCTTTGGAACAAGGGGACCGACGTCCGCGACTTCATCCAGCTCAACGTCACACCTTATTACGACGGCGATGCCTTCCTCGCCGGCCCGACCGCGAGGACCAAGGCCCTGTGGTCGAAGCTCGAGCCTTTGTTCGAGGAGGAGCGCCGGAAGGGCGTCCTCGACGTCTCCCAGATCCCGAGCTCGATCCTGGCCCACCGCCCGGGCTATATCGACCAGGAGCTGGAGATCATCGTCGGCCTTCAGACCGAAGCCCCGTTGAAGCGCGCCATCATGCCCAATGGCGGCTTCCGGATGGTCGAGAACGCGCTCAAGACCTACGGCTACCAACCCGATCCGGCCGTCGTCGAGACCTTCACCAAGTACCGCAAGACCCACAATGACGGGGTGTTCGACGCCTATACGTCCGACATGCGGCGATGCCGGGCCTCGCACATCCTCACCGGCCTTCCCGACGCCTACGGCCGGGGCCGGATCATCGGCGACTACCGGCGGGTCGCGCTCTACGGGGTCGACTGGCTGATCGAGCGCAAGAAAAGGGTCAAGGACTCGCTCGACGCCGCCTGGTCGACCGACGACATCATCCGCGACCGCGAGGAGATGGCCGAGCAGATCAGGGCATTGGCCGAATTGAGGGAGATGGCGGGCAATTACGGATTCGATATCTCCAGGCCCGCCCAGACCGCCCGGGAGGCCGTCCAGTGGCTCTATTTCGGCTATCTCGCCAGCGTGAAGGAGCAGAACGGCGCGGCGATGTCGCTCGGGCGGGTCTCGACCTTCCTCGACATCTATTTCGAGCGCGACATGAAGGCGGGCCGGCTCAGCGAGGAAGCGGCTCAGGAGATCGTCGACGATTTCGTCATCAAGCTTCGGATCGTCCGGTTCCTCCGAACGCCCGAATATGACGAGCTGTTCTCGGGGGACCCGACCTGGGTCACCGAATCGATCGCCGGAATGGCGGACGACGGCCGCCCGCTGGTGACCAAGTCGAGCTTCCGATTCCTCCAGACGCTCTACAATCTCGGGCCCGCGCCCGAGCCCAATCTCACCATCTGGTACTCGCCCCGGCTTCCGGAGCCGTTCCGGAATTTCACCGCGAAGGTCGCCATCGACACCAGCGCCATCCAGTTCGAGAGCGACGAGATCATGCGCAGCGCCTGGGGCGACGACGGCGCCATCGCCTGCTGCGTCTCGCCGATGCTGGTCGGCCGGCAGATGCAGTTCTTCGGCGCCCGAGCCAATCTCGCCAAATGCCTGCTCTATGCGATCAACGGCGGCCGCGACGAGATTTCCGGCAACCAGGTGGCGCCCGTCTCGCCTCCGGTGAAGGGCGATTATCTCGACTTCGACGACGTCCTCGACCGCTTCGAGCGGATGATGGACTGGCTCGCCGGGGTCTATGTCGGCGCGATGAACGTCATCCACTCGATGCACGACAAATATGCCTATGAGCGGATCGAGATGGCGCTCCACGATTATGCGCCGATCCGGACCATGGCGTTCGGGATCGCCGGAATGTCGGTGGTCGCCGACAGCCTCTCAGCGATCAAGCATGCCCGGGTGCGCGCGATCCGCGACGAGAGCGGCCTCGTCGTCGATTACCGGACCGACGGCGAATTCCCCTGCTTCGGAAACAACAACAACCAGGCCGATCACCTGGCGACCTGGCTGGTGTCGACCTTCATGGGCAAGCTCAGGCAATATCCGACCTACCGGAACGCCATCCACACCCAGTCGGTGCTGACCATCACCTCCAACGTCGTCTACGGCAAGGCGACCGGCAACACGCCCGACGGCCGCCGGCGCGGCGCGCCCTTCGCGCCCGGCGCCAACCCGATGCACGGCCGCGACAGCCACGGGATCCACGCTTCGGCGGCGTCGGTCGCCAAGATCCCCTATCGCGACGCCGCCGACGGGATCTCGCTCACCACCACCCTGGTTCCGGACGGGCTGGGCCGGACACGGGACGACCGGATCACCAACCTGACCTCGATCCTCGACGCCTATTTCGGCTCGACCGGCTATCACATGAACATCAACGTCCTCAATCGCGACATGCTTCTCGACGCGATGGAGCATCCCGAGAACTATTCGAGCCTGACGATCCGGGTGTCCGGCTACGCGGTGAACTTCGTCCGGCTGACCCGCGAGCAGCAGCTCGACGTGATCAACCGCACCTTCCACGGAGAATGACGTGCAGCAGCGCAACACCCTTTCGCTGCTCGAGGCAGCAAGCCCTTTCGAGCTTCGCGTCGATCAGGGCAAGAACGTGCCGGAAAACGACGTCCGCGCCGCTCTGAGAAGCGGCGACGTCGGCTTCCTTCATTCCTTCACCACCGGCTCGGCCGTCGACGGTCCGGGCATCCGGCTGGTCGCCTGGACCGCGTCATGCATGTTCCGGTGCCAATATTGCCACAACCCGGATACCTGGACTCTCGCCAACGGAATTCCGGTCACCATCGGGCGGGCGCTCGGCGAGCTCCGCAAATATACCAACGGCCTCAGAGCGATGAAGGGCGGCTTCACGCTTTCGGGCGGTGAGCCGCTGATGCAGCATCGCTTCGCCGTCAAGCTGTTCGCGATCGCCAAGTCGCTCCAGCTCCACACCGCGATCGAGACCAACGGCTATTACGGCGACCGCCTGTCCGATGCCGAGCTTGCCGACATCGATCTCGTCATCCTCGACATGAAGGCCCTGTCGCCGGACCGGCACAAAATGGTCACCGGCGGCCGGGACGTCGAGCCCGTCATCGAGTTCTGCCTGCGCCTGGCGGAGCTCCGCCGCCCGATGTGGTTTCGCTACGTGCTGGTGCCGGACCTGACCGACGATCCCGAAGAGATGGAGAGAGTCGCGAACTTCGCGGCGGATCTCGGAGTCGTCCAGCGGGCCGAGGTCCTCCCCTTCCACCAGATGGGGAAGTTCAAATGGGAGAAGCTCGGCCTCGATTATGGGCTGGCCAACACCCCGACCCCGTCGGTGCAGGAGCTGGCCAATGCCTTGTGGATTTTCCGCAACGCCGGCCTCGACGCCGATTAGCCTCGAAAGGGCCGCCGGCGGCGCGGGCCGGGCGCTCATTTTGAGCTTCGATCCGCTTGTCGTTTGCGCAGTCCGCGATTCACAAGCGCGCGTGGATCGCCGGAAAGGCGGCGCGCCCGGCTGCGGGGACGGGCGGCCTCACCAATAGGAAAAGCATGGTCATTCGGGTCAACGAGCCGCTGCTGGAGGCCAAGGGGCGCCCGGCCGCGATCTCGCTGGCGGTCTACACGCTCCGGGCGATGGAGATGTGGAAGCGCCACGTCTCCGATTATGACAGCGCGATGATCATGATCGCGGTCATCGCGATCAGCGCCGAGCGGCTTCTGCGATCCGAGCTCGATCCCCAATACGGCCCGCTCAGCCAGGCCATCGACCTCAAGCTGCTCGGCAAATGCAACGTGACCTCGATCGCCCACGCGACCGGCCTCAACCGCGAGTCGACGCGCCGCAAGGTCAACGATCTGATCAAGCGCGGCCGTCTTGCCCGGCTCGAGGATGGGACCATCTTCTTCCGCACCGGCCTGACCCAGGAATCGGCCGTCCGCGAGCTCGTCCGGCGGCAGATGGTCGAGATCGCCACGGTGTTCGAACGCCTGCTTCGTCTCGGCGTGCTCGATTGCGGCACCGCTCCCAGGATAAACGGCGCGCCGCCGCGTCGCGCGCCCTCCTGACCACCCCCGTCCTCGGGAATCGCGTCCCCGCCAATCAGGCCCTTCCCCTATGGTCTTCAGGCGGCACCCTGCCGACACTGGCGCATGTTCATTCGAACCCTGCCAATGGCGCTGGTCTTCCTCGCAGCGGGGACGCCGGCCTTGGCTCAAGCCCTGACCTTCGATCTCAACAAGGACGGCAAGATCGACCGCAGGGAGTTCGTGAAAGGGCGCGAAGCGCGCTTCACGGCCCTCGACCATAACAAGGACCACGTCATCAGCTCGGCCGATTTCGCGCCGGGGTCCCACCCACAGCCTCTGGCGAGGAGGGTGGAGCGGATGATCGGCGCCGCCGACCTCAACCGCGACGGCAAGGTGACCCTGGGCGAGCTGCAATTGTCCGGATCGCCCGTGTTCGAGGAAGCCGACACCGACATGAACGGCGTGATCGAGGGTTCCGAGATCGCCCGATTCAAGGCGGAGCTCGCTCGGCCGCACTAGCGCCTGATCGCCTCAGTTTCCGTCATCCCCGCGCGGGAATGACGTGAAGGTCGGGGCCCGCAGGCGCCGACGCGAAATCTTCCTCGGACGCCCAGACGACGGCCCAGCGCCGGTCGGGCCGCCGGACGAGGACCTGGGCCTCGTGGCCGTCGGCCGCCGAGCTTCGGGCGGCGACGATGGCGGCCTTGAGCGCGGAAACGAGGCTGTTGTGGCCGTAGTTGCGGTCGTCGAAGCGGACGATCCACCGCGCCTCGCTGCGCAGGATGAAATAGGCCGCGAGCGCCATCCGGCTAAGCCCTAACCCGGCGTTTACCATCGCCGCGAACCCTATCTTGCGGCCTCGAAGCCCAGGGTCTCTCCGAACCGACGGAGAATGACCCATGCTGCCCAGGATCGCACTCACCACCCTCGCGGCCTCGGCCCTGGTATCGGCCGCTTCCGCCGCCGCCCCCGCCGGCTTCGCGCTGGAAATGACCGGAAATGTGCCGACCGTCTGCCGGGTCGAGGCCCGGCTGGACGCCGGAGTCCTCGAGGAGACCTGCAACCAGGCCACCGGCTATGAGGTCTTCGCCGAGGCCTCGCCCGAGCTGGCCGGCGCCGTGCTCGTCGTCGACGGCGCCGAGGTTGCGCTCTCGGCCTCGGGTCCGACCCGCGTCTCCGGTTCCGATCATGCCGATATCGTCACCCATAAACTCGAGCTCCGCCGCTCCGGTCCGTCGGGCACGCTCACCTTCCGGATCGTCCCGCTCTAGGGCAGAGGAAGGGCGATCGCGGGGCAATCGACCCCGGAGCCGCTGATCAGCGGCGAAACCGTCACCGTGATCACGTCCTTGTAATCGGGCGCGACCTGCTTGCCGTCGCCGCCCTCGAGCAGGGTGGCGCGGATCGGGAGCAGATCGGCCTGGGCCGAGGGCACGCCGGCGCGGGCGCAGGTCACCGCGGCGAAGGCGGGCGAGCCGTTGAAGACCGTCTGGCCGAGGAACAAAGCCTTGTATTTGAGCGACTGCGACGCCGTCGCCGGATTGCCGCCGGGATAGGTCAGCCGGAAGGCGTTCTGCGAGGACATCTCGACCTTGTAGGGCCCCGAGCTGAGGACGCGGACGTTGTTGCCGGTCGCCGGAGTCGAGTAAGTGGACGGGGCGGCGAGCACGACGGGGGTCGTCTTGTCGCCGACCTCGCCGAAATCGAGGGCCGCGCCGACATAGGTCGCCTGCAGCGCGCTCAGCACCTTGATCGAGAGGGTGAAGGCGCTGGCCGCGACGTTGCGCTCGGAGAAAGGCGGGCCGCCGCCGGTGCCGTTGCAGCCATATTCGATGTCGAAGATGAGGTTGCTCGAGGCGGTGAGGTCGAGATTGGCCGGAAGGATGACGTTGAAAGTGACGGTGAAGACGTCGGACGCGGCATTGTTGCCCGAAAAATCCCAGCGCAGCACGCCGGCGGCCGGCGAATTGGCGAGTGGAACGGCGATGTTCGGCACCGGGCCGGGCGTATCGTAGAAGATGTTCTGGTTGAGGCCGGTGGCCGAGCCGGCTCCCACCACGCTGATCGGGATCAGCTGGGTGCCGTTGGCGGCGGAGGTCTGCGCCTTGATGTACATGTCCATCGTCGAGGGCTTGGCGCCGCCCGGCCCGTTGGCGCGAGTGAAGGTGATCGCGAGGTTGTTGAGGGTGAGCGCGCCGGGATTGAACGGGTCGTAATTGGCGACCGCCGGCGGGCTTTGCGCGCTCACCAGGCAGCGGCGGACCTGGGCCTCGGCGGGCGCGGCGGCCAGGCCGATACAGGCGGCGAGGAAGGCGATCGCCGCGGCGAGCCTGGGGATCTTCATTTCACTCACCACTTTCTGAAGCCGTGAGATCGCCGAGCCTGAGGATTCCCTCGGTCTTTTCCGGGACGACGATCGTGAAGCTGCTCTTCGCCGGATCGAGCATGTCGATGCGCCAGCGGCCGGGCGCGAGGCCGGGGGCGCCGAAGCGGCCCTCGCGGTTGGTGAAGACGGGAACCGGCTCGTTGTCCGGATGGGCCAGCTCGACCGCGCTTCCGGTGACGAGGGCGACCGGCTCGCCGTCGCGGTTGAGCAGCCTGCCCAGCGCCGTCACCGTATAGCTGGAGCCGACGGTGAGCGCGTAGCCGCTTCGATAGGGCGGGAAGACCCGGAACGAGCCCGGGCCGAGATCCACCCCGGCCGGGGCGGTCGGTGCGTCGACTGGGATCGTCCGCTCCGAATAGGAGCTGAGGCTGGGATGAAGGGCGGTGCCGAGCAGCTTGGTGGTCGCGGTGACTCCGTAGGGCGACGGATCGACGACGACTTCCGCGCCCTTGAGGCCGGGATGGCCGCGGACGATGGCGAAGCTGTCGTAGATCGGCCGGCCGATCGAGGCATGGCCGTCGGCGAAGGCGAAGGCGCTGGCGAAGCGGAGCGAGCTTCGCTGGCTGGTCGAATCGCCGAAATCGTTCTCGAACGTGCCGAAATGGCTGAGGCCGATCTCGCCGCGGTTGGCGAAGTAATTGCCGTTGACGTTGACTCCCGAGCCCTGATTCGTCCGCTCGACGTCGGCGGCGACGTTGTAGGCGCCGACGCCCTGGCCGTGCAGGGTCTGGAAGGAGAGGCGGGCCCGGTCGAAGCGCGTGTCGTAGTCGCCGCGAAGGCTCGAATAGCGCCCGAGCCGCATGGTCAGCGAGATCAGCCCGCCCAGCCGCGAGCCGAGATTGTCGCGCTCGTAGCGCCCGTCTGCGGTCATGCTGACCGCGTCGCTGATCCGCCAGCCCAGGGTTGCGCGGTAGCTGTGCGTGTCGCGCTGGAGGTCCCGGCCCTTGGAGAAGCGGCCGTCGAGGCCGCCGTAGAGATAGTCGTTGAAGGCGTGGCTGTAGCCGGCGCCGATCTCATATTCGAACGGGTTGTTGGGGACGATCGTCCCCACCGGCCCGAACCAGCGGCTTCGCCCTTCTATCGAGAGGTTGAGGGAATCCGCCTGGCCGCCGCGGCGCTGGATCAGCCGCTGGAAGGTGGCGATTCCGGCCCAGCCGGTGCCGAACCGGTCGATGTCGGAGAGCGAGAAATTGCCGCCGAAGGTGCCGATCGATGTGCCCAGCACCGCTTCCAGGCCGCCCATCACGGTGCGGCGGTCGGCCTGGGCGTTGGCGCCGAGGGTGAGATAGTCGCTTACGCCGCGCCGGTAGAAGCCCGTGAACGCGAAATCGTCGGTATAATGGGGCCCGCTCGGAAGCAGAGGCGCCATTACGCCGGCGTAGAGCCCGAACTCGCTCAGCCCCCTGGCGAGCTGCGACTGATCGAGGAAGACGTTGAATCGAAGAAGCTCGGAGCGGCCGGTATCGTCGAGCACCGACAGCTTTATGTCGTTCGCGCCCTGGGTGAAGGGGAAGTCGCGAAGGTCGTAGGTGCCGGGCGCGAGCTCCAGACGGCGGACGATCTGGCCGTTGACCTGGACTTCGACCGAGGAGGGCCGCTCGAGCCGGAAGCTTCGGTCGCCGCGCGGGCGGATGATCGTCTGCGGCTGGAGCACGGAATAGCTTCGGAAGATCGAGATCCCGCCGATGTCGGGGGCCGCCTGGAAGCCGCGCGCGATCGGCTGGAGATCGCCGGCGGTCCAGCGGATGAGATGCTTCTGGTCGTCATAGACGGCGCGCGAGCCGATCCGCTGGAAATCGGGGCGGTTGTCGACGCCCGGCTCGTAGGCCATCTCGGATTCGAGCACGATCCCGGCGAAGCGGGTGGCGCCGTCCATGAAGAAGACCGGCTCCTGAAGCCCCTCGTCCGCGCCCTGGTGGAGATAGTCGAGCGAGCCTCGGACGTTCACATAGGCGCTGAAGCCCGCCGGCTTGGCGAAATTGCCGATCCGGGCGCGATCGAGCGGGCTCACCTGCACCGTCCGCGACGCCCGCCGCTCGCTGGCGATGTCGAGCTCCAGATCGAGCGTCTGGGGGTTGTAGCGAATGTGGATGCCCGATTGCTCGAAATCGGCGGGCGTGAGCGCGGCCTTGCCGGAGAAGCTTCCCCTCAGGGTCCGGAGAACGTCCGGATCGAGCACGTTGGCGAGCAGGTCGAGAAGCCGGTCCGCCGAAAATTCGATCCGGTCCTCGGGGCTGACGGTGAGCACGATGTCGCCGAGATAGCGCGGGCCGTCCTTGGCCGGCACCGTCAGGGTCACCGTCTTGCCGGTCGTGTTCAGCCTGGCCGGGCCCTCGGTCGAGAGGGCGTGGCCGTCGATGACGATCCGCCGCTCCTGCGCCTGGGGGGTCACGCCGGGCTGGGCGGCGTGAACGGCCGCCGGCCCGGCGAGGATGCCGCAGGTGCCGAGCAGAAGGACGCGGAGCCTAGCCACCGGGGGTGAACTGGGCCTCGATCGTGCCGCCGTCCTGCGGAAGCTCGACGGGGACCTGGACCGTTCGGGTCTGCCCGGCGCCGACCAGGCCGAAGCCGATGGTCTGCTGGATCTCCGGCCCGGAGAGGGTTCGGCGGAAGATCTCCTTGCCGGCGCCGTCGCGCTGGACGATCCTCAAACGCCCCTGCGACAGATAGCCGTGGGCGTTGGACGCGTTGCTGAGAGTCACCAGCGGGACGGGCTTGCCGGCATTGTCGTGGCCGAGGGCGGCGCCGGCGACCTTGAGGTCGGGCTTGGCGCCCTGGGGCGAGACGCTGACCAGGACCTGGAAATTGTAGAGGATCTGGATCGCCGACTGGCCCTGGGGAAGCTCGACCGGAAGCTGGGCCACCGTCACGTAATAATGCCTGGACTTGGGAAGCTCGGGATCGCCGACATATTGCACCCGGAAGGTCTGGGTCTCGCCCGGCTGGATCATCGCCTGGACCGGGAAGACGAGCAGGTCGCCATTGTCCTTGCCGGTGCCCTTGACCCCGTCGGCCTCGAGGCTGAGCTCCTCGATCCTGATCTCGACCGGGAGCGGAGCGGCGAAGGTGTTCTCGACCGTCAGCACCTGGGTCATGCCGCGGCCGGAGGTGGAGAGGTTGACGACGATCGGCTGCACCGTCATCGCCGCCACCGATCCCGACAGTCCGAACGCCGCCACGAAGGCGGCGATCCGCATCAGCCCCTTTGCAATCCTGTGTATCACCTAACTTCCTCCCCCACCCATGAACCTCAATCCGCGGCCCGGAACTCCAGGATCACCGAGTCGCGGTAATCCCCTCCGACGAGCTTGATCCCCGGCGGCACGACCACGCCCAGCGAGAGCAGCCCCGCGCCGCCCTGATTCGATTGCATCACCAGCGCGCGCCCGCCGTCGGTGGCCGACGACGCCTCCTGGCCGAGCCAGCTCGCCCGGAGCTGGTAGGGCAGGATCTCGGCGAAAGGCCCTTGCGGCCTGCCGCTGGCGCCGACGCGCCGCATCCCGCCATTCTCGCTTCGAAGCACCAGCCGGTGCGGCGAATTGCAGACTACTTCGAGCTCGACGTCGGCGGTGACCGCGCGAGACTCCAGCCCGGCGCCGACCATCTCGGTGATCCGCAGCCGGCCGGCGGAGGGGCCGGCGGAGACATAGCTGGCATTGGTGGCCGTCGCCGTCGCCGGCCCGCGGATGACGCAGGCGCCCGGCGCCTCGCCGACGATCTCGAGCCGGCCCTGGCCGTTCTGCGGAGTCTGCGCGGCCAATGGCCCGGACAGGAGCAGCAGCAGCGCCAGCAGGGCGGGGCGGAGCCTCATTGCGGCTCCAGCGTGATTCGAAGCGTGTCGCCGTAGGAACCGGCGAGCAGCGGCGCATGGCCCTGGACGTTCGAGGCGCCGGCCTCGATCTCGAGGCGAAGGTTGATCTCCCCGCTGGTGGGATGATCGACGGTGATCGAGCGCTCGGCGATCCGGCGCACCTTGGCGTCGGCTTCCAGGCGGCCGTGCTCGAGGCCCCAGTCGATCGTCGCCCGGTAAGGCACCGCGTAGGCGAAGCCGGGAGGAGGGGCGGGCGGGCGCTCCGAGCTGCGCCAAAGGCCGTTATTCTGGGCCTCGACCCGGATCCGGTGCGGATAGTTGCAGACCGCCTCGAAGGTCACGTCGACGGATGCGGCCGCCACCGCCAGCGTCGCCGGATCGACGAGATGGTCTATCTGCAGCAGATTGCCGTTGAGGCCGCGGAAATTGATCTGGCCGCCTGCCGCCACATTGGGCTCCCGGATCGCACAGACCGCCGGGGTGCTGGCGATCACCGGAACCGACCGGGTGACCGGGGCGACGACCTGGGCCGCCGCGGCCGCGGGCAGCGAGGCGGCGCCGAGAAGGAGGAGGCGGGGCGGGGCCATGGTCTCAATCGGCCGCCGCGAGCGTGACCACGACCGCGCCCTGGTAGAGCGGATCCTCGACCAGCCGCAAAGTCGGCCCGCCGTCGGTGGTGAAATCGCCGATGCTGACGACGATGTCGCCGCTGAAGCCGGTCTCCCGGGTCTGGACGGCGTTCGGATTGGCCGCCGCGCCGGTGGTGAAGACTGCCGGGCTCGGCGTCCAGCCCTCCGCCGTGGCGGTGAAGTTGACCGTGTCGGAGAAACCCTCGGGGCGGGATCCCGAGGACGCCTGCGCCACCAGCGGGCTCGCCTCGACCGTGATCGTGCTTCGCGACGTGCAGAAGGTGCCGCGGAGCACCTTGGGCTCCGCCGACAGGTCGTTTCGAAGCAGGCCGGTGGAGAGATCGACGAGCACCCCGACCGCGAACACGCCATTGTCGTCGCTCAAAGTCCCCGCGGTGCAGAGCACGGGCACGTTGCCGATCACCGACAACGGCCTCGACTGCGCCCCCTGCGTTTGCGCCCAGGCCGCGCCAGGGCAGGCGGCGAGGAGGAGGGCAAGGCTGAAACGGGGGCGCTTCATCTTCATTCTCCTTGCGACGAGCCGGCGCCGCGGATCGGGATGAGACGTCCTCAAGGTGCCGTCGGCGGCTCCCCGCCGAAGCTGGTGTTCGGGGCGAGCGTGACGACGATGCTGCCGACATAGTCGCCGGCGACCATCAGAGCGTTGTTCGGCGAGGAGGAGTTCGAGATGTCGACGAGGATGTCGCCGTTGAACAGGCCGACGGGAACCTCGGCGCCCGCGCCGGCATCGGTCGTGTCGTCGACCGGCGCCGCGTTCCCGGCCGTCGCGGTGGCGCGATAGTCGACGCGGTTGTCGAAGCTCGGCGAGGCGACCGCCGTGTTGATCAGCGGAAAGGCCTCGACCCACATCGTCGAGGCCGAGCCGTTGCACCAGCCCTGCAGAGTCGCCGTGCCGGCGTCGACCGCCGCTTCGTCGAGGCTTCCATCGTCGTCGGAAATCTCGCCGAGGTCGATGATGGCATGGCCGAGGATCGCGAATTGGCAGCGATCGTCGACATAGCCGTCGACGTCGACCTCGCCCGTCGCCTGGGCGAAGGCGGGCGCCGCCGTCGCCGCGGCGGCCGCGGCCGCGAACAGAGCAAGCTTGTTCATGTCTCTCACTCCCGAAATCGGGCTCAGGCGGCGGGCGACACCACGATCGTGATCTTGCCGGTGTAGGAATCGGCCAGCAGGATATCGGTGAGGTTCGCGGTCCGGAAATTGCTCGCCGTGACGATGATGTTCGGATTGGTGGCGGCGAGACGGTCGTTGTAGGTGGTCGCCGTGGCGGCGCCGTCGGTCGAATCGCTCTGGACCGGAGCCCCGGCGCCGCCGACGAGGGTCACCGCGACGTTCGCCTTGTAGTCGATCCGGTTGGCATAGCCGGCCTGGGCGACCGCGGTCGCGGCGACGATCGGATCCGCGTCGACGGAGACGTTGGTCTTCGCCGAGGTGCAGACGATCTTGTACTGGAGCTGGGTGTTGTTGCCGGCCGCGTTGAAGCGGGTGGCGAGGTCGGTGGCCATGGTTCCGTCGGCCTGGGCGAGATTGCCGAGCGCGACGGTGCCGCCGAAGGTGGCCGGGCCGGTGGGATTGCCGGCGCTTACGACCATGCACTTGCTGTCGACGTTGCCGGTGATGTTGATGACTCCCGTCACCGACTGGGCGGCGGCGGGCGTTGCGATCGCAAACGCCGAGGCGGCGGCCAGCGCGGTCAGAATTATCCTGTTCATGTCATTCTCCCCTTTGGCCGGAGGCTTCCGGCTACCCCAAGGTCATCCGGCCACGCGGAATGCGGCGCCGGCACGCAAAACTAAGGAGACGCGCTCAACGTGACGGTGAGCGTGTCGGCATATTCTCCGGCGATGAGGGTCGGCCCGACCGCCTGATTGTAGGCGTTGGCGGCGACCCGCAGATAGGATCCGGTCTGGTTGGTCGAGGGCGCGGCGATGCGCAGGCCCTGGGTGGTATTGGCGGGGCCGCGGAAGTCGGCGCAGGTGCCGGTGCCGGCGACCAGGCTCGCGGCGGCGCAGGTGGCGTTGGCCGTCGCCGCCGTGTTGCTGACCAGGTGGAGAGAGACGTCGTAGGGGGCGAGGACGGCATAGCCGGTCAGCGCGGTCCCGCCGGTCTTCAGCCCGCCGTTGGTCGAGACCACGCCGACCCGCGCCGGGCCCGTGCAGTTCAGCGAGAAGAGGAAATCGTGGCTGAAGCCGGTGACGTCGAAATTGCGCTGGTCGAAGGATCCGGCCGGCGTGCCGAGATCGGCGAACCCGCAACGGCCGCCGACGGAGGCGAGCACGTCGATCGGCAGCTGGGCCTGGTTCGGACTTCCGTCGCCCGGCGCGTAGACCGTGACCTGCGCCTCCGCGGGCGCAGGCGGAATCGCGGCCGCCAGGAGGAGGAGCGCGCCGACGATCGACCGCCTTCGTCCGGTCGGGACCGGGCACGGACGGCGGACAAAGGCGGCTTGCGGGCGCATCGCCCTCCCTCAAACGACTGGTTTGTCGGGTTTGTCGGGTTTCGCGCGCATCGACGACATTGGGGTAAGCCCGCATTCGGGCGGGCGTTAACCCTGCCCGCGGGGCCGGCGTGAGGGAGAAAGTGTCGTCGGCGAGGTTAAGTCAGGGAGAGCGGCGCCTCACCGACAGTTCATCAGCGCGGCGAGCAGGTCGCTGCTCTGGTCTCCCTTGACCACATAGCCACTGGCACCCGCGCGCATGGCCTCATCGACCAACTCTTCGGACCGATGGATGGTATAGACCAGCACATGAGTCCGGGGCAGCTCGCGCTTCAGGGCGAGGATAAGATCGACTCCGCGCAGATCCGGTAGCGACAGGTCGATTATGGCGATATCGGGAGTAGCGGATCGCGCCCTTTGGAGGGCTTCAAGTCCAGTAGCCGCTTCTTCGACCACCCGCAACTCCGGCCACGGCTTGAGCAGGCTACGAATGCCATCGCGGATGAGAGCGTTATCGTCGGCGATCAAAATCCGCCGTATTCCTATTTTCATATTCATTTATTGTATTGTATCCACTACGGATGTTTCATCCGATCGGTGCCTACGATACACGATCTTTTGGACCGGGAACATCGTTAACCCTGCTTTAATATAGGCCCGTCCATAGTTCCAAGCATTGTGTAAAAATGTGCTTTCTTTTGATGGGGTTGATCGTTGGACGACGCTGAGAGAAGCGCAGATATAGAAACGCTCGCCAAGATGGCCGCGCGGCTGGCCGGGCGTGACCCTGACGAATATCTCAAGATGAAGCTGGGCGACGTGATCGCCTTCGACGACTATATCTGGCGCTATCCGGATTTCCTGAATCGGGCTGAAGCCGCATACGCGGTGCTCGACTCGGCGGTCCCGCCCAGCGTGAGCGGCCGCGGCCGGCCGGCCGTCTCTACGTCCTGCGAAGCATTGCACGCCAAGGGCGGCGCCCTTGAGGAAAACGAGGACCCGGATTCCTCCATCGACGAGCGCCGCGCCGGGACGAGCTGATCGGCGCTTCGCAGCGCCTTCCCTCCACGCCCGAAGCCGTCAGGGGCGCCGCACCGCGCAGCGGAAGCCGATATGCGAGGTCGAGGTATCGGCGGGATGGGGCTGACGCGCCGCCGGACGGTAGCGGCGGCAATAATCCGGCGCGCAGAGGTGCGATCCGCCCTTCAACACGCGCCTGGGGACGTGCAGCGGATCGTCCGGCGCGGCGCTTGCACGGCGTTTCACGGTGCAGCAGGCGTCGCCGGCCTTGCCGAGCGGATGGAGCAGCCACCAGTCGGCCGTCCATTCCCAGACGTTGCCGATCATGTCGAAGAGTCCGTAGCCGTTGGCCGGATAGGCGGTCACGGGTGAAGTCCCGTTGAGCCGCTCGGGATCCTCCGAAACAAGGGGGAAGGCGCCGATCCAGGTGTTCGCCATTCGCCGGCCGTCCGGCTCGAGCGTATCGCCCCAGGCGAATTCGCAGCCCTCGCTTCCACCCTTCGCCGCGAGCTCCCACTCCTCCTCGCTGGGCAGTCCGGCTCCGGCCCAGCGGCAATAGGCTTCGACATCGGCCAGGGCGAGATGGACGACCGGGTGCTGCTCAAGGCCGGATATCGAGCTTTCGCGGCCTGACGGGTGCCGCCAGTCGGCGCCCGCGACGAAGGCCCACCAAAGCTGCGGATCGTCGAGGGGAACCGGCTCGCAGGTCGGCGTGAACACCATCGAACCGGCGGGAAGCGGGACCAGCTTTGCGTCGGGAAAACCCAAGATCGTGAGATCCTGCTCCGCGAGGGTCAGGTAGCCGGTTGCCCGCACGAAGCGCTCGAACTCGGCGTTGGTGACCGGAGTCCGGTCGATCCAGAACCCGTCGACCGAGACCCGGCGCTTCGGCCGCTCTTCGGGATAGTACCGATCGGAGCCCCTGAGGAAACTCCTGCCCTCGATCCACACCATGTCGCGCGCCGAAGCCACGTCCGCAGGCGGCACTGCGGCCTTGGCGTATTGCCGGTGGCCCGGTTCGAATTTGGCCCTGCCGGCCAAGGCGGAAGAGAAGGAAGGCACGACTTTCTCCTTCGAATTGCCCGCGGAGATTCCGTCGCTTTCGAAGTGAAAACCATCAGTGGAAAGCCTGATGCCCAATGCGCCCGTGTAAAACCGCTCCATCCTCAACGATGCCGATCCAATTCAGCAGAAGACCGGATGTCGGTCTGCGGGCTGCGGCGCTTAACTGACCGGACCGCAATGTCAGGCAGGAGTAGTTATGAACGTTCGAAACCGAAGCCTGGCGCTTTTCGCCACCGCTTTCATGCTCGCCACCCCCGCGCACGCGGATGGAGTGAAGAGAACGGGTGTGATCATGTCGATGAGCGACGGCCAGCTGAATGTCCGCACCCGCGAGGGACCCCTCACCGTCATCGTCACGCCGTCGACGGAGATCAAGGAGGACAAGGGCCTCACCAACGTGGATCGGGCGACCGACAGCCTCATGACCGGTCTGATCATCAAGGTCGAAGGCGAGCTTCAGGGCAACACCATCACCGCCGAGGAGATCGAGTTCAAGCAGCGCGACTGGCGCGCCGCGATCGCTTCGAAGGCGGGCACGGCCGAGCAGTTCGAGCAACAGACTGCCCGCCACGATCAGGCGGCGGCCGAGCGCGCGGAGCTGCGCCAGGCGATCGTCGACGGCCATGAATATGTGATCAAGGAGGAGACGACGGTCTATTTCGCCACCGGCAGCGCCGCGATCTCCGACCAATATAAAGCCCAGCTTCGAGCGATCGCCCACAAGGCGCCGTCCCACGGCAATTACCGGATTTCGATCCTCGGCTTCGCCGATCCGCGGGGAAATGCCGAGGCGAACGAGCGGCTCAGCCTGAAGCGGGCGATGGCCGTCAGCACCTATCTGCGCCAGACCGGCCATATCCAGCCCGGCCGGGTGCTGTCGCCGTCGGCGATGGGCGAAGGCACGGCCGCGCCGGAGGAGGTCATGCCCGCCAGCGACGACCAGGCGCGGCGGGTCGTCGTCCGAGTGCTCACTCCGAAAACGCAGTTGAAGTAACGGCGTTACCCCTAGACGCCGTTGGGACGCCGGATCGGCAATCGCCGAATCGGCGTCCCGTCCCGTCAGGTTAATATATTCGTGAAGATAAGTGCCGCGATCTTTTCGCCAGCGTCTCAGTATTTCTCCGGATGCAAGGGCGGTTTGAAGCCGGTTACTTCGAAAATATCAGCGGTCGCAAGGAGGTTTCGATGCATCATTTGGAGCGTATGGGGTCGGGGAAGCGCCCAGTCGTCGCGAGATGGGCGCTTGGCGTCGGCGCGTTATTCGCGGCCGGCACCTTCGGCGCGACCCCCGCCTCGGCCGCGGACGAGAACAATCTCTTCAGCGGCGTCAAGATCGAGCTGATCACCGGCTATGACGATGTCGGAGTCGATTTCGACGATACCGTGTTCGACGGCGGCAAGAATTCGCAGAGCGGCTGGGCCTATGGAATCGGGGCCGGCTACGACTATCAGACGGGTCCCTGGGTCATGGGCATCGAAGGGGCGTGGACCGATTCCACGGCCAGCCGTGACGAGGATCTCACCGGGGTTCGCGCGACCAACCCGATCGCAGGCGTTCCGACGCCGGTCACGACCCATCTCGAAGGCAAGGCCGCGACGGACCTCTATATCGGCCTCCGCGCCGGCTATACCGTAACGCCCAAGGCGCTTCTCTACGTCAAGGGCGGCTGGTCCTTTGCCAAGATCGAGCTGGACGGCAACGGGGTCGACAACGGAGTTCCGTTCGATTTCGACGAGCACGTCAACGTCGACGGGCTCCGGATCGGCGTCGGCGGCGAATATATGTTCACGCACAATTTCTACGCCAAGGCCGAATACCACTACACCCACTACAATAACGGCGATCTCGACGTCCGCGGAGCTAACGTCAATTTGGGACCGCTGTTCGACGGCGCTGACGTTACCCGTCACCAATTTGTCCTCGGTGCGGGCTTTCGCTTCTAGTGTCATCCCCCTTGAAGCGAAAATACTGGCCGGCGTCCGAAAGGGCGCCGGCCTTTTCTTTGCCGCCGAGGCCGGTCACCGACAACAGCAAGCTCAGGTGGGAAGATCGTCGCAGTCGGGGTTTCCGCCAATGTGAGCGCCGTCTCTCCTGACATAGAGCCAGGCAATGATGCTCTCATCCGGGGAGGAGAGATTGCGGGGAGCCCTGCCTGGTCTGAGGCGTGGGGTCGCACATCCCGCACTTCCCCTTCGGTTCCTGGGTGCAACCCTGTCACTGTTCGCGGCGGCTGGACCCGCCTGCGCTCAGGACGACGGCGCGAGGCTGTACATGATGGTGCCGGACAAGACCACGATCGCTTCGCTCCGGGTGCACCGCCTGCACTCGAACCTGGCGGTCGATCCGGGCACCCCGGCGGGCTCGGCCCACGACACAAACCTTGCGGTCTTTCAATTCGTCCAGGCGCTCGATCTGGGCGGGCGCCAATCCTTCGTCTTCCTGGTCGTCCCCGCAAGCCGGATCACGGCCGGGGGCGGCGCTGACAGCGAAAGCGTCGGCGGTCTCGGCGACGTCCAGCTCGGCTTCGTTTACGGCCTGCACGGGACTCCCGCGCTGCCGGCGCAGGATTATGGGCGCCATCGCCCCGGCCTCGCGGTCAACGCGATGGCGAAGCTGTTCTTCCCGACCGGAGCCTATTCGTCCAAGCGGTCGATCAACGTCGGGGCGAACCGCTGGGCGCTGCGCCTCGGCGCTCCGATGGTCTACGCGATCGGCAAGGGAATGGCGGATCCGGGGCTGGTGACGGTGGAGCTGATGCCCACCGTCACTTTCTTCGGGGCCAATGACGATCCCTTCGAAGCGGACCGGACACGGCAGAAGCCGCTCTTCATCCTCGAGGGTCATCTGACCCGCGGCCTCGCCCCCCGCCTCTGGGCCTCACTCGACCTTCTCTGGCGGGAAGGCGGGGCGCTCGAGGTGGACGGAGTCGACGCCCACAATTCTCAGTCCGGCCTGTCGCTCGGCGGCACCGCCACCTTCGCCCTCGGCTCCGCGGCCTCGCTTCGGGTCAGCGGCGGGGGAGTCGCGGCCCGCAACGAACATGGGCCGAACGGCTGGATGCTTCGAACCATCTTCGGAGTCGCTTTTTGAAAGGAAAATGACATGGCAGCCATTCTCGACAGACCCACCCTCGGCAAAACTTCGTGGCCCCAGGCCCCCTCGCCCGGCCTGGTCAAGGGAAACCCTTCCGCCATGGCCATTCCTCCGGGCGGATTCTTCCCCGATCGAATCGAGCAGGGCCGTTACGGGCCGATCTTTCCGCGCACGCCGCTCAATTACGGCTTCACCATCATCGCCAAGATCATCCCCGGGCGCGAGGAGAAGTTCTACGACTATGCGCGCAACATCCAGACCGCGGTGGCCGAGTATCCGGACGTGCTCGACGTCCTGAAGCTGCACACGCTGAAGTGGGTGTTGTTCGACATCGAGGGCGTCACCTACTTCATGTACCAGGGCGTCTTCGACACCGACTTCGACAAATATACCGAGGATGCGGTGCAGATCTTCGCCGGCACCGGGATCGATACGGTGTTCGAGAATCTCGAGGGCTTCCCTTCCGACTGGAAGAGCAATCCAGAGGCCTTCATCCGCTTCGTCCGCGACCACCACCGGCCGAGCTTCATGGAATATGCCGAATATTCCTACGTCAGCGCCAAGGAGGTGTGCAGCGGGCTCGCGGTCATGGGCGGCCTCGCCGAGGTGCTCGACAACATGCAGCTTTAGCAGCGGCCCGCGCGCGGAGAGTGAAGACCATGCTCGAGCTCGACGATATCCAGCACATCCTCCTGACCCGGACCCCGGCGCTGACCGGGCGCTACGATTTCCTCTCCTTCGCCGACGCGCCGAGCGGCCGGGGGTGGCTCACGGAGGTCCTCTCGACCGTCCGCTCCGCGGCCACGGTGGGGACGAGCGAAGAGGACAGACGCTGGGTCACCGTCGCCTTCACCTGGCAGGGCCTCAAGGCGCTCGGCCTCGACGAGATCTCGCTCTCGTCCTTCCCGGAGGCCTTTCGTCAGGGCATGGCCGCGCGCGCCGAGGTGCTGGGCGACACGGGCGAGAGCAGCCCGAGCCACTGGGTCGATGGAACCGCAGGCCCGGATCTGCACGCCATCGCCATCCTGTTCGCCCGCGACGGTGCCGAGCGGGAGCGCTGCGAAGGCGAGCACCACGCGTTGCTGGAGCGTTATCCGGGCGTCCGTCTCCTCTCCAGCCTCGAGCTGGAGGCCACTCCGCCTTTCGATCATGCCCACGATCATTTCGGCTATCGGGACCGGCTGTCGCAGCCGGTGATCGAAGGCACCGAGGACATACCCTATGCCGGGTGCGGCGGCCCGCTGAAGGCCGGCGAGTTCATCCTCGGCTATCCCGACGAGAGCGGCCAGCCCTATCCCATGCCCCGGCCGGCGATCCTGTCGCGCAACGGGACCTACATGGCCTATCGCCGGCTCGAGGAGCATGTCGGCCGCTTTCGCGACTTCCTCGCCGAGCATGGCGACACCGAGGACGAGCAGGAGCTGATCGCCGCCAAGCTGATGGGACGGTGGCGAAGCGGCGCTCCGCTCACCCTTGCCCCCGAGAAGGACGATGCCGAGCTCGGCGCCGACCTCCATCGCTGCAACGACTTCAATTACAAGGAGGAGGATCCGCACGGCTATGCGGTGCCGCTCGGCTCGCACATGCGACGGATGAATCCCCGCGACACGGCGGTCAACATGAACCGCCGGCGGATGATCCGCCGCGGCGCGACCTACGGCCCCTATCTTCCGCCCGGCGAGCCGGAGGATGGGCGGGAGCGCGGGATCGCCGCCTTCGTGCTTTGCGCCAGCCTCGTCCGCCAGTTCGAGTTCGCCCAGAACGTGTGGATCAACGACAAGAGCTTCCACGAGCTGGGCAACGAGCGCGACCCGATCATCGGCTGCCAGGACGGAACCCTCGAATACAAGATTCCCACCCGGCCGATCCGAAAGAGGATCACCGGGCTTCCCGCTTTCACGACGGTGAGGGGCGGAGCCTATTTCTTCCTGCCGGGCCTTGGGGGCCTGAATTACCTGGCAGGGCTTGGCGAGAGGGCCGGGCCGGCAGGCCCGCAATAAAAAGGAGCGCGCGCATGGATCCGGCTCGGACCTACAACCAGGAGCATTCTCCGCGGCCCGTCAACGGCAGGCGAAGGCTCAGCATCTACTGGTCGTGGAGCTATCCCTGGGAAGCCCAGCGCGACCCCGCCCTTATGGCGAACCGCTTCTCGACCATGACCGAAGTCCGCAACGTGCTCTGGCCGACCTATGAGACAGCGGCCTTTCAATCCAACCGCTTCCTTCAGGGCATCGCCGGAACGCTCGAGCTCTTCCACATCTCGACGCTGAGCTTCCAGCGGGTCGCCGAGGCCGTGACCGGCCACCGCGTGCCGGTATTCCAGAGGGTCGACCAGGCCGGTTTCGAGCTTCCGGTCGACGAGCGAATCCTCGGCGATTGCGACACCCTGCTCATCTTCGGGCTCGATCACCTGCCTTCGGAGCAGAATGCCCACCCCTCGGAGGTCCACGCTCTGAGGCAATGGCTGAGGCGCGACGGGACCTGCCTTCTGCTGGCGCCGCACCACGACGTCGGCTTCACCGACAGCCAGCAGCAAAGGCAGCAGGAATATGCGCATCACGGCGACGCGCTCGTCCCGCGCGAGCAGGGCTTCGGCACCTATACGCGCGATCTGATGGCGGCGCTCGACGTTCCGGTCCGCAACATCTGGGGATTGCGGCCCGCCCGGAAGGACGGCGACATCGCCCCCCTGGTCAAATTCCCCAAGCTCGACGACCGGGGGCTTCTGCGTGAGGTGAGCACGCTCAACTTCCATCCGCACCTTCCCCATTACGAAGTGGGCGAAGCGGCCGGCGACCGGGTTCGGGTGCTTGCGAGGCAGCCGATCGAGATGAGCCAGTCGCATCCCTTCACCGAGGGCGGCGCGACGGAGTTCAACATCGTCCTCTGGATGCCCCCGGAAGGCGAGCGGGAGGGGGACATCGTCCTCGTGGATTCTACCCACTTCACCACCTTGTTCGGCGGCACTCGCAGCCTCGAGAGATTCTGGCGCAATCTCGCCGAGATGCCCGGCGGCCCCGTCCGCGTCCTCCGCAACGAGCCGACGATGATCCCTAGGGCATCCTAGCCAACCCCCTCAGTAGATGCCCCGATGGGTCCTCGCGGCGAATCGTGGTCAAGTTTCATTCCCGATCCTCGAAGGGTCCCTGACGATGCTTGCGACAGCGCCGATGCTCTGGATGTTGATGATGGCGAGCGCCGCCGCGGCGCCCGCGCCCCCGACCCAGGTTGCCCAGCCAAGGACCATGGATCCGGCGCTGCCGGGGACGGCCGACGGCACCGAGCGCGAGCCGGAGGCGATCGCCGCGCTGGAGAAGATGGGCGGCTATCTTCGCACCCTGACGACCTTCGCGGTCGAAGGCACGGGAAGCACCGAGGAATCGCTGACCACGGGCCAGAAGATCATGTACCCGGGCACCATCGATCTGCTCGCCACCCGTCCGAACCGGCTCCGCGCGAACGTCAATTCGACCCGCAAGCGGCGCGAATTCTTCTATGACGGCAAGACGTTCACGGTGTTCGCGCCGAGACAGGGCTTCTACGCGGAGATCGCGGCGCCGCCGACGATCAAGGAGCTGCTCGACAAGGCCGAGGATCGGCTCGGCCTGACCCTTCCTTTGTCCGACCTGTTCGAGCTCGGCAGCGATCCCGCGCTGACCGCCCGGATCACCACCGCCTTCTTCGTTTCGGTCGACGTCGTCGGCGACGAGGTCTGCGATCACTACGCCTACCGCCAGCCCGGCGTCGACTGGCAGATCTGGATCCGCGACGGAGACAAGCCGCTGCCCTGCAAATGGGTGATCACCGGCACCGACGCTTCGGACCAGCTCGATTACGAGATGGAGTTCACCTGGGACCTGGCGCCGAAGGTCCCCGCCGACGCCTTCACCTTCGTTCCGCCCGAGGGCGCCGATCGAATCACTTTGGCCTCCATCAAGAGGTGACGAGGTTCCCATGAAGAAAAAGCTCTCCGGCCTCTTCCTCTCCGTCACCTGCACCCTTGCGGTCGCGGTCGCGACGATCCCCACGGTTCCGGACGCGGCCGACGCCCGAGGCGGGCGAGGCGGCGGCGGCGGCGGCATGCGAGGCGGCGGCGGCGGCGGCATGAGCCGCGGCGGCGGCGGCATGAGT
>JBJMTX010000035.1:0-52817 GCA_045811485.1 Allosphingosinicella sp. | reverse complement strand
TGGTCGACGGCGCCGGAACGCATGACGCGATCAAGGCCCGCACCGAGGCGATCCGCCAGCAGATCGAGAACACGACCAGCGATTACGACAAGGAGAAGCTCCAGGAGCGCCTTGCCAAGCTCGCCGGCGGTGTTGCCGTGATCAAGGTCGGCGGCTCCTCCGAGATCGAGGTCAAGGAGCGCAAGGACCGCGTCGACGACGCCCTCCACGCCACCCGCGCCGCGGTCGAGGAAGGAATCGTCCCCGGCGGCGGGGTCGCTCTGCTCTACGCCACCAAGGCCTTGAAGGGCCTGACCGGCGCGAACGACGACCAGACTCGCGGAATCGACATCGTCCGCCGCGCCCTGCAGTCGCCGATCCGCCAGATCGCCGAGAATGCCGGCCATGACGGCGCCGTCGTCGCCGGCAAGCTGATCGACGGCGACGACGAGACGCTCGGCTTCAACGCCCAGACCGAGGTCTACGAGAACCTCGTCCAGGCCGGCGTCATCGACCCGACCAAGGTCGTCCGCACCGCCCTCCAGGACGCGGCGTCGGTCGCGGGCCTGCTCATCACCACCGAAGCGGCGGTGAGCGAGGCTCCGGAAGACAAGCCGGCCGGCGGCGGAATGCCCGGCGGCGGAATGGGCGGAATGGGCGGAATGGACTTCTAGGTCCACGTCCATCGTCGAAGAAAAGAAGGGCCGGGGAGGCGACTCCCCGGCCCTTTCTTTTGTCCGCCAGCGGACGGTCGTGTCCGTGAACGATCACCATCGTCGCACCCTTTGCTCGGACCATGGGACGGCGCGGTTCTTGCAGCTGAGGCGTTGAGCGTCTCAGCGCGAAAGGGTGATCATGGTTCGAACCGCCGCTCTTGTCAGCCTCCTCCTCGCCTTGCCTGTCGCCGCGGACGCGGTGCCCGGCGCGCCTCCCGCCTCGCGGCTGTCGCTCGCGCCCTGCACGATCCCGCTCGAGGACGAGAACGGCCCGGTCGCGGGCAAGACCGCTTCGGTGCGTTGCGGCACCTTCACCGTCCCCGAGAACCGCTCGACCGGCCGCGGACGGATGCTGAAGCTGAAGGTGATCGTGATCCCGTCCAGGGCCTCCCGCGAGGCCACCAAGGCGCCGATCTTCTATTTGACCGGAGGCCCAGGGCAGGCGGCCACGGAAGGGGCGGGCTGGCTCGCCAACTGGTGGGAGAGCGAGGAACATGACGTGGTGCTGGTCGACCTGCGCGGCACCGGAGAGGGAACCGCGCTCGACTGCCCGAGCGAGGGATCGGACTCGGATCCGCAAACCTATCTGCGCCCCTTCCTCTCCCAGGGCACCGGCTTCGCCGCCTGCCGGGATGCGCTTTCGAAGCGGGCCGACCTCACCCAATATACGACCACCATCGCCCTGCGGGACGTCGACGCGCTTCGCGAGGCGCTCGGCTACCGGCAGATCGACATAGAGGGCGGGTCGTACGGCACCCGGGCGGCGATGGAATATATCCGGCTGTTCCCGAGCCGGGTCCATGCCGCCGTCCTCTACAGCCTGGTCCCGGTCGAGAACCGCTCGCCGCTCTTCCATGCGCGGGCGGCCCAGCGCGCCTACGATCTGATGGCGGAGCAGTGCCTGGCCGAAGCCGCCTGCCGAGCCGCCTATCCCAACGTGCGGACCGATGCGGCGACGATCATGAAGCGGCTCGAGGCTCAGCCGGCGCGGGTCACGGTCCCCAGTCCGGCGACCAAGCAGCCGGTCGAGGTCACCCTCACCGCCTCCGGCTTCGCGGACGCGCTGAGGGTGATGCTTTACGGGATCGACAGCGAGCGGCGGGTGCCGCTTCTGCTCTCCCGGGCGCTTGCCGGCGATTATACGCCGTTCGCGACCGCCGGGCTCGAGAGCAATCGCGGCTTCTCGCGATCGATCCGCACCGGGCTCCTGCTCTCCTTCACCTGCGCCGAGGATACGGCGCGGATACGGCCGGAGGAGGTCGAGCGGGAAAGCGCGGGCAGCTTCCTGGGCACCTTGCGGGTCAAGGGGCAGATGGCGGCCTGCTCGGTCTGGCCGAAGGGAAAGGTGCCCGCCGGCTATTACCGGCCGCCGGTCTCACAGGTGCCGGTCCTCCTCGTCTCGGGCAATCTCGATCCGGTGACTCCGCCGGAATGGGGGGAGATCGCCCGGCGCCGCTTCCCCAACAGCGTTCACATCGTCGTTCCCGGCGGCACCCATACGCCGACCAGCCCGTGCATCGAGGGGATCGCGAGGAAGCTGTTCGCCACCGGCTCGGTGAAGGGGCTCGACGTCAGTTGCGTCGCCCGGGATCCGATCCCGCCCTTCGCTCTGACGGGGAGACTGCCGACGCCGTAAGAGCGCGGCTACTGCGCGTTCGCGGCCGCGTTCGCCTCGACGTCGTTGGCGGCGGGCGAGTCGCCGTTGCCGAGCGCCGGATCCTCGACGACGAGGCTGTCGGGCGAGGTATCGAGCGCCTGGTCGAGATTGGACGAGATCTGGTTGAGCTGGTCGTTCTCCGCGGCGGTGGGGCTGCCGTCGTCGGCATGGCGGCTGCAGGCGGCGATCAGGGAGACGGCGGCGAGCAGGGCGAGGGCGGCGCGTTTGGTCATCGGCGGAAGGTCTCCCGTGCGTGTCGGAAAGCCAGCTTGGCCCAAGCCGAGGCAAATAAAAAGGGCCGCGTGCCGGAGCACGCGACCCTTCGCATCCCCGAAAGGATGAAGCGCTTAGCGCGCGGCGTTGCTGACCGCGTTGCCGGCGTCGCTGGCGGCATTGCCGACGTCGCTGGCGGTGTTCGAGACGGCGTTGCCGACGCTGTCGAGCGCATCGTTGGTATTAGTGACGGCCGCATTGGCGTCGACCGACGCGTTGTCGATGTCGTTGCCGGCTTCCATCTCGGTCGCATTGACGTCGGTGGCGGTGTTGTTGGCGTCGTTGCTGGTGTTATTGCAGGCCGCGACGCCGAGGGCGGCGACGGCGGCGAGGGTGATGGCGATCTTCTTCATGACTTCAGGCTCCTATTGGAGAATGGCTCCGCCGGGCGAGGTCCGGCGACTACGCGATGTACTGGAGGTGCGGCGATATGTCTACTAGTTTGGTAAGCAATTGCGCCGAACCGAAGCCGCCAGTCTTACGAAGGCGATTACAGGAGTCAACGTCAGAGCGTCTTGAGGAATTCCAAAAGCGCTCGGCGCTCGGCTTCGGGAAGGTCGGTGCCCCACAAATGGCCCTGGTTGGAATTGCCGGGGAGGCGGGTGTCGTAGAGCCGCCCGCGGTCGCTGGCGAAGCCGACGCGCGTCTGATCGTAGCGCGGCGAGCCTCGGCCGAAGACGACGGGCCGATCCCGCCTCAACAGGGAGTCGAGGTTCGGCACCGAGCCGTTGTGGAGATAGGGCGCCCGCGCCCAGATGCCGTCGAGCGGCGCGGCGACATAGCCGTTCGTCTTGCGGAAATGGCGATAGTCGAGCGTGTCCCTGAACCGGTCGCGGAAGGCCCGGAGGACGTCGTCGTTGATCGCGTCCATGCGGTTTCGGTCGGTCTTCACCCAGGCGATCGGGATGACCTGGTTGAGCTTGGCGCCGCCCTCGCCGTGGCAGGCCGCGCAGCTGCGCTCGAACACCGCCCGGCCCTGAGCGGCGAGGGCATAGTCGATCGGGAAGGGGTAGGGCGCGGGCCGGACGTGGCGGGCCCAGGCCTCGTCGCGATCGAGGCTTGCGCGGTCGAGCGTGGCGGTGCCGGCGCCGTTGCCGATTCCCGAATTGAGCACGATCTCGTGGAGCGAGCTGTTGACCCCGTCCCAGTGAAGGGCGCCGGGCTGGTGCGCGTCCATGTTCCACAAAGCCGGGAAGTCGACCGTGTCGAGCGTCCCGTCATAGGGCCTGTGCAGCACCTGCGCCTTGGCCGGATTGAAGCCGGCGGCGCGGCCCGGGCCCCAGAAGGGATGGCCGTCCATGAAGGCCATTTCGCGCCGCTGCTTCAAGAGCGCCTTGCGGGTCTGGGGGATGATGACGAGGCGGTAGAGGAGCGACTTGGCGAATCCGACCTTCCGGTGGCGGCCCATCTCGTCGAGGATGGCGTCGGCGTCGAACCGCTTGCTCGCGGCGCAGGCGTAGAGGAAGCGAAGGTAGGACTGGACGTCGAGCTCGGTGTTGGGGGCGCCGGGGAGGAGGGTCGAGCGGCCCTGGTCGTCCTCGACCCGGCCGACGTGGCAGAGCGCGCAATTGACTCCGACGCGGGTGACGAGGGCGCGCTCGACGGGCATCCCGATGGGGGCGACATGGCCCTGCTCCCATTGGAAGCCGAAGCGCCTGTAGCCTAGTTTCGCTTGCTCGGGCGACATGCAGAGGCCGGGCAGGGCCCGCCAGATCTCGTAGGGAATGCCGGAGACCGGCTCGACTCCGACCGAGCCGTATTCGAAATGCTCCAGATCCGACTCGAATCGGGTCGGGACGGGGAACAGGCGGTCGTAAGCAGCCGGAACGACGGCGATCGCGGCGGCGGCGAGCGCAGCCGCGCCGTAGAGCAGGCGATGGACCCATTTTCGGGTCACGCGTCGACCTTGAGATCGTCCGGTCGAGGGCCCTGGCGGAAGACCTTGATGAGCAGGATGAGCTCGAGGATCCCGATCGTGCCGTCGCCGAGCATCAGGGTGAGGAAGCCGCGCGGCATCAGTCCGACGAGATAGCCGAACAGGAAGGTCGAGGCCGGGACGAGCCGGCCGACGATGAGGAGCCATGCATTGGCGCGGTAGCGGAAGGGGTTCTTCGCGGCGGGGAGGTAGAAAAGGCTGAGGATCATCAGCAGGACGGAATAATTGTAGAGCCAAAGGATGCTCGCCTGCGGCCCGAGCCGGAGGGTCTCGATCAGGCCGTGGGGATCGATGAAGATCGCCCAGATTCCGAACGCCCAGTTCACGGCGACCCCGAACCAGACGACATATTTGAACAGCCGGCGTACGTCGCTCATGGCCCGGTTCCCCCTCAGAGCGTCTTCAGATATTCGATCAGGGCGTCCTTCTCGGCGGCGCTGAGATCGACGCCGTAGAGATGGCCGCCATTGCCGTTGCCGCGATCGTGCGTGTCGAAGCGGTAGAAGGCGCGCTTGCCGCGCCGGGCGACGTCGGCGGTGAAGCCGACATTGGCCGGATCGTAGACGTCGTCGCCGCGGAAGAAGACGGCGCGGCGCTGGGCGACCGGGCTGAGCAATTCGCGAAGCGTCGGAACCGAGCCGTTGTGGAGGTAGGGCGCCCGAAGCCAGATTCCGTCGAGCGGATGGCTGGCATAGCCGTCGGTGCGGCGGAAGCGGTTGAACGCCCACGGCTTGCCGGCGCCGATCGTGTTCATCTTCGCCGCCATCGAATCGTCGAAGGAGAGCTGCCGCTCGGGGTCGGTCTGAAGGTAGCGGGTCGGGATGACCGCGCCGAAATCGGGATGGCCGGCCTCGTGGCAGGCGGCGCAGGCGCGCTCGTAGACGGGGCGTCCGGCGGCGGCCTTGGCGTAATCGATTCCGAACGGATAGCGCGGCGCCGGGAGGTTCATGATCCAGCGCTTGATCCGCTCGATCGAGCGCATGTTGGGCTCGGCGCTGAGCGTCAGGGGCGTGGCGCCGGCGCCCATCGCGGCGCTGAGATTGCGCTCGTCGATCGAATCGTTGTTGCCGTCCCAGTGGAGCCACAGCCCCTCGCGCGAGGCCTGGTCCCAGATCGACATGAAATCGGCTGTGCCGATGCTCTTGTCCTTGCTCATGTCGGCGTGGAAGACGAGCACCTTGTAGGGGTTGAAGGTGTCGACCCGGCCGGGACCCCAGGGCGGGCGGCCCTGGACGATCGAATCGAACTGGGCGGCGCGCGCGACCAAAGCCTTCTTGGCGCGCGGGATGGCGAGCCGGTAGGTGAGCCGCTCGAACAGGCTGAGGTCCTTGTGGCGGCCGATGGCCTCGAGCACGTTATTTGTATTGAATTGAGGGCTGCGCCCGCAATCGGAGACGAAGCGGAAGTAACCCATTAGGTTAAGCTGGTGGGCGGGCGCGGCCGGATAGATCATCGGCTCGCTATTCTCGGCCGCTCGGACGCTGGCGGTGTGGCAGAGCGCGCAATTGGGGCCGATCTGGTCGAAGAAGCCGACCTTGCGGGTGGAGAAGCCGATCGGGGTCGACTTGCCGGGCTCCGAGATCACCCCGAGCGAGGCGTAGCCGCCGGGGAGGAGGCCCCGGCAGACTTCGGGCATGGTCGCCCAGATCCAGTAGGGCAGGCCCTCGACGTCGCTGGAGATGGAGCCGTATTTGAAATGCTCGACGTCATTCTCATAGGCGACCGGCTCGTCGGCCTTCGAGGCAAGGCGGAAGACCGAGAAGACGACGACACCGAGCAATGCGAGCAAGGCGAGAAGGCCGAGGATCAGGCGCTTGCGCGGCGGCATCGCCGCCAGCCGGCCGGTGAGTATCTGGCCCATTTACGATCCCCTTCCCGTCGAACCCATCCCCGTCATTGCGAGCGAAGCGAAGCAATCCAGCGCTGCGCTTGCTGGAGACGCCGTGGCTGGATTGCCGCGTCGCTGCGCTCCTCGCAATGACGGGTGCTTGGCCAAGCCGATCATGACGCGGGCCTTTCCGTCAGTGCCGCCAGCGGCCGGTAATAGAAATCCGCCAGGATCAGGGCGGCGAGCGCCTCGAACAGGCCGATGGGCAGCAGGCGCCCGCCGGCGAGCGCCAGCGCCGCGGCGAGCAGGAGGCGGCCGGCGGCGCCGATCAGGTTGAGGTGCCGGGCGCGGCCGGCATCGGCTCGGCCCGTCCACAGCAGGGCGACGAGCGTCAGCGCGAGAAGCCCGGCGATCCGCGCTCCTCCGGCCGAGGCCGGATCGCCGCCGAGCAGCCGGACGGCGCCGCTCGGGCCGAGGACCAGCGCCAGCGCCATCCCCGCCTCGAGGATGAGGATGAGGCCGGCGGCGAGGCGGAAGCCGCCCTGCTCCGCCTCGCTGAGCTCGACGGCGCGGAAGCGCTGCAGCCGCTCGCGAAGATGGAGCCGCGTCATCGCGTCACCAGCCCTTCGGCTCCCGCGATCTTGAGATCGGGCCGGGTCGAGTAGATCGACATGATCGTCTCGACCATCGCCTCGTGGCTCGGATATCGGCGCGGCTCGTAGCAGCCCAGCGGGTTCTTGGGCGCGTTGGCGAGGCAGCGGTTGCAATAGGTGCAGGGCTTCTCCGGCCGGTCGAGGCCGGACTGCCAGATCCTGACCAGATCGTTGTTGGCGATGAGCGAGCGGGCGATGGCGACTCCGTCGCAGGCGCCGCTGTCGATCGCCTTGGCGATCACCGACGCGGTCTGGAAGCCGCCGGTGACGAGGACGGGGATCGAGACCGCCGTCTTGATCGCGCGCGAATCCTCGAGGCTGACGCCCTCGATCGGGTGACCGCGCTTCATCCGGAACCAGAGCCAGCGGAAGATCGGCCTGAGCAAGGGATAGCGGAAGAGGAGGAAGTTCCTGAGGCCGTGGCCCGAGGAGGAGATCATCGTGTCGTAGGTGGTCGCCAGAACCTCGAGCGGGAAATCGCCGGGCGGGTTGAGCGGATGGGGGAAGCTCGAGCCGGTCGAGACGTGGATCGCGTCCACCCCGTCCACTTCGCACCACTGGGCGACCTGGATCGCGTCGGCGAGCGTGTTGCCCTTCTTCTCCCAAGGGATGACGTTGTTGTGGTCGACCGCGCCCAATTTGGCCTGGAGGTGGAATTCGCGGCCGACCCGGGCGCGGATGGCGCGGATCACCTCGCGCAGGAAACGGGCGCGATTCTCGAGCGATCCGCCATATTCGTCGCGCCGGTCGTTGATCCCGCTGCTCAGGAACTGGCTGAACAGATAGCCGTTCGCCGAGTGGAGCTCGATCCCGTCCGCCCCGGCCTCGCGGGCGCGCCAGGCGGCGTCGGCGAAGGCCTGGACGACGTGGTCGATCTCGGCCTTGCTCATCGCCCTGCAGGCGATCCCGTTGATCGGCTCGCGCTTCGACGTGGAGCTGAGCGGAAGGCGCTCCTTGTTGTGGATCCCGGGCAGATCGAGCTGGCGGCCGGAATGGCTGAGCTGGATGATGAAGCGGGTGTCGTGGGCGTGGACGGATTCGACGATCCTGGCCCAGAGCGGGATGAAATCGTCGCGGTGGATCGTCGCGTACTGGTTGATGATCCGGCCTTCCATCAGCACCGGCACGTAGGAGGTGATGATCGCTCCGACTCCGCCTGCGGCGAACTTGGTCTCCCAGTTGAGCCGGGTCTGCGTGGGCGCGCCGTCCTCCTGGTCGAAGCGGCCCGAGATGCTGGAGCGGAAGATCCGGTTCTTGACCGTCAGGTTGCGGAACGCGAGCGGCGTGAAGATGACGTCTCGGCCCACGTCGTTTCCCCCCTCAACCCCTGCAGGACGCGGCCGCGACGGCCGCCCGCTTCCCCGTAGGAATACCACTCGATTGAGCCCGTCAAGGGCGCCCGTCACGAAGGGCTCGGGTCGGGAAGGCGGGCGGGGACTGCTTTGCGGCTTTGCGGCTTTGCGTGAGATTCCTCACCGGCATCGGAGCGAGGCACTGAGGCTGAAATGTCTCACGCAAAGCCGCGAAGGGGCCGTGCCCCAGGCGGGCGTTATCGCGATTCGTCATTGCGAGCGAAGCGAAGCAATCCAGCGCTGCGGTGGTCGCAGACGCCGTAGCTGGATTGCCGCGTCGCTTCGCTCCTCGCAATGACGAGAAATACTCATTTCGCATAGACGTTCCACCGCCATTGCGAGCGTGAGCGAAGCAATCCAGACTTCGGCGCGTGAAGCAGCCCGCGGTCTATATCATGGCGAGCCGGCGCAACGGGACGCTGTACACGGGCGTCACTTCGGATCTCTCGGCACGGGTGTGGCAGCACAAGAATGGCAGCACGGGCTTCACCGCCCGCTACGGCTGCAAGCTTCTCGTCTGGTACGAGCTTCACGGCGAGATGATCCCAGCGATCGAGCGGGAGAAGCAGATCAAGGCAGGCCCACGGTGGCGGAAGCTGGCTTTGATCGAGGCGCTCAATCCGGAATGGGAGGATCTTTACGAGAGCATCGTCTGGTGAGCCGTCATTGCGAGCGGAGCGGATTCGTCATTGCGAGCGGAGCGAAGCAATCCAGCGCTGCGCTCGTCGCGGGCGCCGTTACTGGATTGCCGCGTCGCTTCGCTCCTCGCAATGACGGGTGGGTAGCCGTCATTGCGAGCGGAGCGAAGCAATCCAGGGCTGCGGCTGTCGGGGGCGCCGCAGCTGGATTGCTTCGTCGCTTCGCTCCTCGCAATGACGGATGCCTCGCGATGACGCGAGGGCTCGACAAGGGCGGGGTGGCTCGCCAAGGTGCGCGCGGCTTGAGAGTGGGAGCGCCGGTGGATTTCGTCTCGATCCTGTCGATCTTCGTTCTGGCCTGCTTCGTCGGCTATTTCGTAGTCTGGTCGGTGACCCCGGCGCTCCACACGCCGCTCATGTCGGTCACCAACGCAATCTCCTCGGAGATCATCGTCGGCGCTCTGATCGCGGCCGCGGCGGCGGGGGGGCACGGGTCCAAGTGGCTCGGCCTCGCGGCGGTGGTGCTGGCCAGCGTCAACATCTTCGGGGGCTTCGCGGTGACGGCGCGGATGCTGGCCATGTACAAGAAGAAGGAGAAGAAGGGGTGACCTTCAAGGCCCGTCATTGCGAGGAGCGAAGCGACGCGGCAACCCACGAGTCTCCGCTGCCGCTGACTGGATTGCTTCGTCGCTGCGCTCCTCGCAATGACGGGTTCGGGGCGCGCTTCTGATGCACGAAGCCAATGCCGCGCCGGCCTGGGTCCTGATCGCCTATCTCATCTCCGGAATCTGCTTCATCCTCGCGCTTCGCGGCCTGTCCAGCCCGGAGAGCTCGCGCCGCGGGAATCGGGCCGGGATCATCGGGATGGGCATCGCTCTGGCGACGACCCTCTTCCACTACATGCCGACGCGGGACGAGGAATTCCCGCTGCAGTGGCACGATCCGATCGGCTGGCACAAGCTGATGCTGATCGGCGGCGCGATCCTGGTCGGCGCCGTCATCGGGCTCGTCACCGCCCGGCGGATCGCGATGACGGCGATGCCGCAGCTGGTCGCGGCCTTCCACTCGCTGGTCGGGCTCGCGGCGGTGCTCGTCGCCGGCGCCGCCTATCTCAACCCGGACGCGTTCGGGATCGCCGCCAACGGGGTCATTCACTCGGTCAGCCGGGTCGAGATGAGCCTCGGCGCGGCGATCGGCGCGGTCACCTTCTCGGGCTCGGTCATCGCGTTCCTCAAGCTCAATGGCAACATGTCGGGGAAGCCGATCCTGCTTCCGCTCCGGCACGTCATCAACCTCGGCACGCTCGCCGCCATCGTCGGCCTCGTCGGCTACTTCACCACCGACCAGAGCGCCTGGGTGTTCGTCACCCTGACGGCGCTCGCCTTCCTGGTCGGCTTCCTCCTCATCATCCCGATCGGCGGCGCGGACATGCCGGTCGTCGTCTCGATGCTCAATTCCTATTCGGGCTGGGCGGCGGCGGCGATGGGATTCACCCTCCAGAACAGCGCGATGATCATCACGGGCGCGCTGGTCGGAAGCTCGGGCGCGATCCTCTCCTACATCATGTGCCGGGCGATGAACCGGAGCTTCATCTCGGTCATCGCCGGCGGCTTCGGCGGCGAATCGGCGGCGGCCGGCGGCGGCGCCGCGATCGACCGGCCGTGGAAGCGCGGCTCGGCCGAGGACGCGGCCTTCCTGATGAGCCAGGCCGAGCAGGTGATCATCGTCCCCGGCTACGGGATGGCGGTGGCGCAGGCGCAGCATGCGGTTCGCGAGCTCGCCGACCAGCTCAAGAAGGAAGGGGTCACGGTCAAATACGCCATCCACCCGGTGGCGGGACGGATGCCGGGCCATATGAACGTCCTGCTCGCCGAGGCGAACGTGCCCTATGACGAGGTGTTCGAGCTGGAGGACATCAATTCCGAGTTCGCCCGGACCGACATCGCCTTCGTCATCGGCGCCAACGACGTCACCAACCCGGCCGCCAAGACCGACAAATCGTCGCCCATCTACGGAATGCCGGTGCTCGACGTCGAGAAGGCGAAGACGGTTCTGTTCGTGAAGAGATCGATGGGCGGAGTCGGCTATGCGGGGGTCGACAACGATCTCTTCTACCGCGACAACACGATGATGCTGCTCGGCGACGCCAAGAAGATGACCGAGGAAATTGTGAAGAGCTTGGGCTAGGTTCGGGGGGCCGGCCATTCACGGTTTCGTGAAGTCGCCGGGCCGAGACGGGATGAAGGAGGGGGCGATGACGGTAGGATCGATCATTTCGGGCGGATTCGGGCTGATCCGCCGCCGGCCGGGCGCGGTCGCGGTCTGGGGCCTCATCTATCTCGCCGTCACTGTGCTGATGGGGTTCGCGATGCGCTCGCTGATGGGCTCGGTCGCGTCGACGATGTCCCAAGGCAGGCCCGGCATTCTCGCGGGCTTCGGGGCGACCATGGGGCAAGTGCTTCTTATCGAGCTCGCCGCTTTGATCGTCTTACTCGTGATCATGGCCGCGACTCAGCGGGCGGTGCTTCACCCGGAGCGGGAGGACTTCGCCTATCTGAGGCTCGGAATGGACGAGCTTCGCCTGGTCGGGCTCGGCCTGATCCTTCTCATCCTCACCTACATCGGCGTGTTGATCGCCGGGATCCTCCTTACCCTGCTCGCCGGTATCGTCGCCGTGGCGGCCGGGCCGGGCGCCGCGGTCCCGGTGGGGATGGTCGAGATGCTCATCATCTTGGGGCTGCTGCTGTGGATCGAGGTTCGCCTCTCGCTCGCCTTCCCCCTGACGATGCTGCGCGGGAAGATCATCATCGGGGAATCCTGGCGGGTGACGAAGGGGCGCTTCTGGACCCTGTTCGGCGCCTTCCTGATCCTCTTCCTGATCCTCCTCGTCCTGTGGATCGCGGTCGCGCTGGTCACCAGCGGGGGCTATTTCGCCGATCTGGCGCAGAGCGGCTTCACTCCGCAGGGGATGCAGGCGGCGGGCCAGCGCCAGATGGAACGACAGTTCGGAGCGATCACCCCGTTGGCGGTGCTCGGCTGGGTGTTGACCTCGCTGGTGGGGACGCTGAACCTCGTCGTCTTCGGCGGCGCGATCGCCACCGCCGCCCGCGAACTGGTGGACGATCCGAACACTCTGGCCGACACCTTCGCCTGAGCGGGCGCGGGGCTTTCGGTTCGGCCGATTCCCCACCCGTTCGGACGGAGCTGGGGCGAGGCGACCTTGAAGAGAGGCCCTTCGACAAGCTCAGGCGAAGGGTGCTTTTCCGGGAAGTAAGATGCGTAAACTGGGGATGATCGGCGGGACGAGCTGGCTCTCGACCGCCATGTATTACGAGCAGATCAACAAGGCGGTGGCGAGGGAGCGGGGCGGGCTGAGCTCGGCGCCGCTCGTCATCGAGAGCCTCGACCTCGCGCCGATCGCCGAGCTCGAGCTGACCGGGCGGTGGGACGAGGTCGGCGAGATCGTCGCCGCGGCGGCGAAAAGGCTCGAGGGCGCCGGGGCGGAGGCGCTGGTCATCTGCAGCAACACCACCCACAAGACGGTTCCGGCGGTCGAGGCGGCGGTCGGCATCCCCGTCCTCCACATCGCCGACGCGACGGCGGACCGGCTTGCGGCCGACGGGGTGAAGAAGGCGGGGCTGATCGGAACCCGGTTCACCATGGGCGAGGCCTTCTTCCGCGAGCGGATCGAGGCGCGCGGGATCGCGCTCGCCCCTCCCGACGCGGCGACGGCGCAGGAGATCGACCGCATCATCTTCGAGGAGCTCGCCAAGGGCTTGGTCACGCGCGGCTCGGAGCGGCGGCTGAAGACCTGCCTCACCGAGATGGGCAAGGCCCGGCAGCAGGCGGTGATCCTGGGATGCACCGAGCTTGTGCTGCTCGTCGACACCGGCGCCAACGTACTCCCGGTCTACGACACGACCGCGATCCACGCGGCGGCGGCGGCGCGCTGGATACTCGGCGGGGATTACATCCGAAACGGACCAATCGGAGCGACATGAATCCTCCGAAGCGGAGACTAATTGCTTCGACCGTCGCCGGAAATGAGCGTTGAGCGCGCGTAAGGGCTCCATCGAGGCGGCGATCCCGGGCTAGGGGAGGGGATCGCGATGGGAGTCATGTCCGTGGAGCTCGCCCGTGAGGGGCGGGAGCCGATCGGCGCCAGCAAGGCGCAGGCGACGGTTCGCCTTCAGCAATTGAGCGAGGAAGTCGGGCGGATCGCGGGCGCGCTCGCGGCCTTGTCCGAGGACGAGCCGGTCGCGGCCGACGAGCCGGCGGCGAAGCCGGACGCCGCGTTCATCCGCTCATTGATCCGGGCCCGGCGGCTTCGCGATCATTTCTTCCGCGGCGAGTGGTTCGCCGATCCCGCCTGGGACATGCTGCTCGATCTGACCGCAGCCCGGATCGAGCGGCGGCGGGTCGCCGTCTCGAGCCTGTGCATCGCCGCCGCGGTTCCGCCGACGACGGCCCTGAGGTGGATCAAGACCCTGTGCGACCAGGGCCTGTTCGTCCGGGTCGCCGATCCGCAGGATGGCCGGCGGGTGTTCATCGAGCTCGCCGAGAACGCGGCGCTGATGATGGAAGCCTATCTGAGGTCCGCCCAGCGCTTCGCCCGGCTGGTGGTCTGACTTGCCCCGCCACGAGGGCGGTGGCAGAGCCCGGCCGGCGGGCGCTTAGCTCAGTTGGTAGAGCGCTTCCTTTACACGGAAGATGTCGGCGGTTCGAGCCCGTCAGCGCCCACCAGCTTTCGCCGCTGGCGCGGCTTCGGCTGGCAAGCCATCCGAGCATGGCGGCGAAGGCTGCCCGCCGTAGCTTTAGCGAAGGAGGGCTACGACCTTACAGGTTCCTCACCAGCTTCGTCGCCATCGCCATCCAGGGGGGATCGGCGACGACGAGCTGGCGGTGGGGGCCGCCGAGGGGGAGGAGGTGGAGCTTGCCTTCCTCGCGGCCGATCAGCCGGCCGAACAGGAAGCGGCCGGCGGGACGGGGGACGAGCACGTCGCGGTTGAGCGCCCGGCCGAACGCTTCGGGCTCGAGGCGAAGGCACCAGATCTCGTCGCCGGCGCGATAATCGCCGACTCCCGATTCGACCGCGACCGCGACCGTTCCGGGCCCCGGCGTCGGCGGAACCGCGACTCCCGCGCGGCGCGGGGCATGCGCGCCGTCATGGCCGAGCCGGGCGGCGAGCGGGACGTTCTCGCGCTCGGGAAGCTCGACGAGGTCCACCGCCTCGACTCCCAGCGCCCGGGCGATCCGGTTGAGCCAGCCGACCGAGACGGTCCTGGTGCCGGTCTCGAGCCGGCCGATGGTCTGCGGAGTGGTCGGAGGCTGGCAACGGTCGGCGACGTCCTGAAGCGTGAGCTTCTTCGCCCGGCGCACATCGCGAATGCGCGTGATCATCGTTGCGGCCCCCGTCCGGTTATTTCACTTTCCTACATCGGCGCCCTCATGGCAAGACCGTTCCCGATTCGTTTCCATGGAGGGGCAAGTGAAGACCGAGCGGGTGAGGCGTAACCGGCTGCTGGCGGAGCGGCCGGCGCCGCAGGACGGGCGCGAGCGCGGCAGGAGGGGGCGCCCGCCGGCGCGATCGGTGACGGTCAACCTGGCGGAATCGCCGCTCGGCTGGCTTCGGACTCGAGGCCATATCGCCGAGCGGCAATATGCCGCGGGCGAGCAGCTCCGGCTCGACTGGGAGCTTTCCGGCCTGCCGCCGCGAGTGACGATGTGCTGGGATTCGCCGCCGCCGGACCGGACGCCGCGAGGGGCGCCTCAGGCGGGGCTGGCGACGACCGCCCAGGTCGCCGCGCGCCGGCGCTTCGACGCCGCGGTGAAAGCGCTCGGCCCCGGCCTTCGCGACGTCGCCTGGCGGGTGATCTGCGCCGGGGAGGGAATGCGCGAGGCCGAGACGGCGCTGGGCTGGCCGGCGCGGGCGGGCAAGCTGGTGCTGACCATGGCGCTCGACCGGCTCGCCGACCATTACAAGCTACGCTGAGGGGCTGGCGCGGGGCCGAGCCTCTGCTAGCTTCGCAAAAATCCCTCGCGGAGCAAGACCAAGCTGCAACTCGCGACGATCCTCCTTCTCGCCGCCGCGTCCGAGCCGGTGAAGATCGTGCCGAGCGAGTTCAGCCTGAAGCCGCCGCCGGCCTCCTCGCGGGTCACGCCGCAGGATTGCCGGCGCGAGGTGGCGGCGGGCGAGATCGTCGTGTGCGGACACGATTCCGATGCCTATCGCTATAAGGAAATCAAGCCGCCGCCGGGGATCGAGGTCGACAGCGGGGGCGTGATCGGCCTCGATTTCGGCGGCGCCCGAGTGGAGCCCGAGATGACCGAGGTCGCCATGCCCGACGGGCGGGTCAGCAAGCGGATCATGGTGACGGTGAAGGTGCCATTCTGACCGCAGAGCGCTTCAGGCGGATCGAAACCCTAGCCTCCCCCCGTTCCCGAACAGAAGAAGGCGCTCAGCCGCCAGCGGGTCGGCTTGCCGTTGCTGTGGATCGGCCGGGCGTCGGTCGCGCCTGGGATCGCCGAGTTCCCGGCCGCCTGGAGCAATGCCTGCGCCGCGGCCTCCTCGCCCGCTCCCGAATCCCAGATGACCCAATTGCCCGGCGCGGGAAAGCGGAGGCCGGCATATTGGGCTGAGGTGGCCGGGCGAGTTCGGATCTGGCCCAGCGTCACTCCAGGGCCGATGCTCCGGCCGCTGCGCGATATCTCGGCGAAATAATCCCCCAGACCTCGGGCGAGCCGGTAATGGTCGCCCTCGCCGGCGCCCTGGCACCAGTAGAGATCCACGTCCCAGCCCGTGGCGCTCTCTCCAGTCAGCACTTCGGTGACGGGCCTGGGCGGGCTGGATTGCGGTTGCGGTGGCGGCGCGACGACGGGCGCCGGGGCCGGCGCCGTCCCCGACGGAGCGGCGGCGGCGATCCGCGCCTGCTTGCCCTTGTAGGAGCGTCGTTCCAGCTCCGCCTTCAGGATCGGGTCGTCGGCGCCCTGCTCGTCGAGCGAGTTGAGCAGCCGGGTCTGCATGATCTCTATCCGGCGAGCCGCCTCCTGCTTCTCGCTTTCGGAGACGTCGTGCTCGGTGAACGACGCCGGCGTCCGCTGCGCCAGCGTGTAGAGCGCGAGCACCTTCTCGCGCCGGCGCTTTGCGTCGGCCGTGAAATCCGGCCCGAAGATCGTCAGATAATCGTCGTAGAGCGATTTCCAGTAGGCTTCCTCACTGCCGACGGCCGCCCGGAAGCCGGCGTAACGATCCAGATTTCGCTGAGCGCAGGTGGTGAGCAAGGTGTTGGCGGAGACCGTCGCGGCGATTACCGCCGCGACGACGGCCACCGTCCTGCCCAGCTTCTCGATCGTGTCCGCCATGGCTTGTCCCCCGTGCCGACGCGATCCGAGAATCGCGGATCGGCCGGCCAAAGACAAGTGGCGCGCGCCGGATGGCCATGGCCAGTCGCGGCGCGCTAATGAGGAGGGGGCGGGAGGAGAGCCGATGAGGGCATATTCGATCGAGGCGGTCGGCTTCGTGCGGGGCGGGCGTCCGGAAGCGGAAGACGACGACTGGGGCGCGAGCCGGGCCCGGATCGAGCTTGCCGAGGGCCTGGGCGGGGAGGCCCTGGCCGGCCTCGACGCGTTCAGCCATGCCGAGATACTGTTCCTGTTCGACCGGATCGGCGAGGCGGAGATCGTCACCGGCGCACGCCATCCGCGCGGGCGGGCGGACTGGCCCAAGGTGGGGATCTTCGCCCAGCGAGGCAGGAACCGGCCCAACCGGATCGGAGTCTCGGTCTGCCGGATCGTCGTCGTCGAGGGGACGGTGCTCGAGGTGGAAGGGCTTGACGCGATCGATGGAACGCCGGTCCTCGACATCAAGCCGGTGATGAGCGGCTTCCTCCCGCGCGGCGAGGTGCGCGAGCCGGAATGGGCGCGGGAGATCATGCGCGAATATTGGTGAAGGGCTTCGTCATTCCCGCGCAAGCGGGAATCCAGTGCGGCTTTGAAGCCGCGGGGTGGGCGAATGTCCGATTGGATCCCCGCTTTCGCGGGGATGACGGAAAGATCAGCGGCGCTCGCGGCTGAGGCGGCCCATCAGGATCGCGGCGCGCTTGGCCTGGCGGGGGAGGCTGTCGATCTCGACCGTCTCGCCCGGCGCGTGCGAGCCTTCGCCGGCGGTGCCGAGGCCGACGAGGCCGGGGAGGAGATGGGCGACGAAGCCGATGTCGCCGGCGCCGCGCTTGAGCGGGTCGAGCTCACCCATCGGCTGGAGACCGAGATCGGCGTTGATCCCGTTGAGGCGGGCGAGCAGGGCTCGGCTCGCCTCGGTTGGGGCCATGGGCGGATAGGCGCCGTCGTCGAAGGCGATCTCCGCCTCCGTGCCGGCGAGGTGGCGCGCAACGATCGCCCGCATCTTCGCCATCACCCTGTTCTGCTGGTCGAGCGAGAGGGCGCGAAGATCGCCGCGGGCGATGGCGATGGGGGGAATGACGTTGGTCTTGCCGGTGGCGGTGCCGCGGATCCGGTCGCCATCGAGCTCGGCGGTGGCGCCGCCGACCATCAGCCCGGTGTTGAAGGTGAGGTTGGGCTCGGGCAGCTCGGCGCGGAAGGCGGCGAGGATCCAGGCGAGCTCGTAGATCGCGCCATCGCCCGTACCCTTCGAGAAGATGCCGCTCGAATGGGCGGTCTTGCCGTGGGCGGTGACCGTCCAGGAGGCGGCGCCGCGGCGGGCGATCGAGCCCATGTCGCGGCCGTCCTCGCGCGCAAGCCCTTCGAAGTCGAGCGCGAGGTCGGCGCGTCCCGCAGCTTCGACGAGGTCGCGGCGGGCGATGGCTACGGGGTCTCCTGCATCCTCCTCGTCGCCGGTGAGGACGATCTCGATGTCGGCGTCCTTCAGCGTTCCCGCGGCCTTCATGGCGCGAAGGGCGGCCACCATGATCGTGATTCCGCCCTTGTCGTCGCCGACTCCGGGGCCTTCGATCGTGTTCGAATCCTTGCGGGCGAAATGCTGGAAGGGGCTGTCGGGCTCGAACACGGTGTCGAGATGGCCGATGAGGAGCATGCGCTTGCCCCGGCCGTTGCCGCGGTGGACCGCGATGAGATGTCCGGCGCGTCCGGTCTTGGCCATCGGCACCCATTTCACCTCGAAGCCGAGAGGCTCAAGCTCGGCGCGCATCATCCGCCCGACCGCCTCGACCCCGGGAAGGTTCAGCGAACCGCTATTCTGGTTCACCAGCCGCTCGAGCAGGTCGAGGGTCCGGCCCTGCTCGGAATCGACGGTCCGGACGATCTTCTGCTCGGCGGGAGAGAGCTTGGCCTGGGCGGGGCCGGCGAGGAGGGCGAGGGCGAGGAGGGTGAGCATTTTCATGGCCCGGTTGCCATGCGCCACGAGCACGGGGAGGACAAGTTCGGGCAGCCATGCTAGGCTGCTGAAATGCGATCCTTCCTCTTTTCCCTCGCCCTTCTCCTCGCCACTCCCGCCGCGGCCCAGGACTGGCGGACGGCGGCGGAATACGACGTCCAGCTCTCGACCTACGACATCCAGCCGGCCGAGATCCGGCTGAAGGCGGGGGAGGCGGTGCGGCTTCGGTTCGTCAACAATTCGAACCAGGGGCTGACTTTCGCCGCGGGCGACTTCTTCCGCACGGCGCAGATGCGGCGCCGCGATTCGGACTCGGTGAAGGGCGGCGCGATCAAGGTGCCGCCGCTTTCGACCCGCACCGTCGTGCTGGTGCCCAAGGCGGGCCGCTACCGGGCCGAGGGCGCCAATTTCCTCCACCGGCTGCTCGGAATGGATGGCCGGATCATCGTCGAATAGGAGCGCAGACATGGCCAAGGGCGACGGCAAGAAGGACAAGGACAAGATCAAGATCCCCAAGAGGCTCGCCGGCGTGAAGGTCTCCAAGGCGGTGCGCAAGGCCGGCAAGCAGGCGCTCAAGCTGGCCGAGACTCCCGCGGTCAGCGAGACGGTGGCTGCCGCCCTGCTCGCCGCCGCGGCGGCGCTGAGGAATCCGCCGGCAACGAAGCGTGGCGCGTCCGCTGCGGCGGGCGCCGCCGGAGAGGCCGGCCAGGAGGCGATCAAACTCGGCGATTCGCTTCGCAAGCTCGCGCTCGACATGGCCCGGCGAACCCTCGACGCCTGGGAAGAGGCCGATTCCAAGCCGCGCAAGGGCAAGAACGACAAGGGCGGCAACGGCTGATCGAACCCGGATTCTACCCCCGTTATCCTCGTTATCCACAGCGCGATCGACCGCGATTGCGCTTCCGCGAATCGGAAAAAGCTGACAGCTTCAGATCGTGGCCGGAAGGGCGGCGAGGACCGGAAACGGATCTCTCCAAACCGAAGGCCGCGTGCCGAAGCCTCGAAGCGCCGTCGCTCCCCCAAGGACGCTGGCGCGTACGGGCGGAAGCAAGGGGGGCGGACGAAGCCGCGTCCGAATCGGCGAGAGCCGATCTCGGTCGGGATTTCACGAAACTCCCCATGGCAAGGGAAGCGGGAATCGCCCCGCGGATCGAGCCGATGGGGTTGGGGGATGGGGTTTCGGCCCTGGAGCCTGGCTCCTGGAAAGCGGCAAGGCCTTCGGGCGGAGCCGCGATCCGAAGGGCGACCGGAGAGGTTTCGACCTCGATGCGAGCTTAAGGATCCGACCCGGTTTCGGCCGGCTATGGTCCGCCAGGGAAGGGAGGAGGGGCTTCGGCCTTTCCAAACGACCCCACGGGTATCGGCGAGGGGCTTGCCCCTCCCGAGACCCAAGGCGGGTTCCGAACTGGCCTTTCAGGCTTCGCTCCGGAATTCGTCTGGGAAAGCGGATGGCGCCGCAAGGCGCCTTAAGCGATCCCGAGCCGCCCAGCGCGAGATGGCCGCGCCACCCAGCGACGGCAGTCAAGGCTGGGACAAGTGGGGGCCGGTGGCGACACCGGCCCCCATTATTGATTCGGCTCGAAGTGGTACTTCGAACCGGGGTTAGCACCCGCTTGATCGCGTCCTGATCTGTGTCATGATGCGGATGGGGAGGGCCGGAAAATGTTCGGTAAAGGCGGCAAGGGACCAGGCGCTCCGGGCGCGGGCGGCGGCAATTTCTCCTATATCGGCGCCGAGATGACGATCACCGGCGACATCGTCACCGAAAGCGAGCTCCATCTCGACGGCAAGGTGATCGGCGACGTCAGCTGCGGCTCGCTCAGCCAGGGCGAGGGCGGCGAGGTGCGCGGCAACATCACCGCCCGCGAGGCGCGGCTGGCGGGGCTGGTCGACGGCGCCGTCGAGGCGGGCGTCCTCACCCTCGAAGCGAGCGCCCGGATCACCGGCGACGTTCTCTACGAGAGCTTCAGCGTCGCCGCCGGCGCCGAGGTGGAAGGCCGATTCAAGCGCCGCAAGGGCGGCGGCGACGGCTCCGGCGCGGCCAAGGCGGAGACCGCCAAGCCGGCGCCCGCGCCCTTGTTCGAGGCGCCGACCGCCGAGGCGGCCGAATAAGGCTAAGGCCGGGTCAACCTTCGCCGGAAAGGCGGCGCTAAGCGCGATCGGCCACATTCCCCTCCATGGGGACGAAGAGGCTGCTTGGCGCCCTGGCGCTGGTTCTGGCGACGCCGTTCATGACCGGCGCGACGGGGCGGCTGACCAGCCTCGACCAGCGGCTCCTCGCCGCCCACAATCGCGAGCGCGACCTGGCCGGCCTGCCGCCGCTTCGCTGGGACCCGGTGCTGGCGGCCGGCGCCGCCGAGTGGGGCGAGCAGCTCGCGGCGAGCGGGGCGTTCGAGCATAGCGACGCCGATGCCGGCGATCCCGAAGGCGAGAATCTGTGGGCGGGCACGCGCGGCGCCTACAGCCCCGAGGCGATGGTGGGCGGCTGGATCGAGGAGAAGAAATTCTTCCGCCCGGGCACCTTCCCCGACAACAGCACAACCGGCGATTTCGAGGACGTGGGGCACTACACGCAGGTCGTCTGGCGCGACACCGACCGGGTCGGCTGCGCGCTTGCGGCGGGGGCAAAGGAGGAAGTGCTGGTCTGCCGCTACCGGACGGCCGGCAATGTCGAGGGGGAGCGGCCCTTCTAGGCCTGCCGCGGCTTAACGAGACGCCCCGGCTCGTGTACCATGGCCCCGATAGAGCCGGCGGGAGGGGCTATGCTGCGCCTGAGCGAAATGCTTGCCTACGTTCCGGTCGATTCGGTGCGCCCGGCCGGAATCGCCCAGCCGTCCCTCGCCTTGCTCGACCGGCTGCTGGTCGACGCGTTCGTCGCAAGCCTGTTCGTCGCCCTGCTGACGGTCTCGGCGCTCCACTTCCTTCGGCCGCTTATCCGAAAGACCGCGCAGGCGCTCAGCCTGTGGAGGCTGGCGCGGCTTCCCGACGGACTTCGAGAGTGCGGATCGGAATGCTTCTCGGAGGATTCCGAATCGTCAAAGTTCGTAGACTATGGCGACGTCAAGGCGGTGGCAGGGCTCGCCGGAATGGCCCCGGATTGGTTGAAGGAGGCCGCCGGCGCCTGGAGCCTCGAGGACAGAATGGCGTGGGCGAAGCGAGGGGAGGGCGAGCAGAAGCCGGGACGCGCCGGGTTAGGCACGCGCTCGACCCTGCTCCCCGACGAGCTTTTCATGCGGACGATCGAGAATGAGGTGAAGGCCGTAGTCGCGAGGCCCTCGCAGCACCCCTATCTCTTCACCCTGGTGACCGCCGGCGCGCCCAACGATGCGAGGGCGGTCGTCGCCCGGTTCGACGCGCTCGCCAAGGATGATCCGGCCAAGGCCGCGCTCCTCACTCGCGCGGACGGCGAGAAAAGCGAGACCAACGTCGCCGCCGGGATCATCGCCGCCCAGAATGCCGTCGCCGCCGCCGCGGAGAGCTGGCTCGACCGATTCCAGCTCAGCCTGGCCAGCCAGTCGCTGATCGTCAGCCGGATCTTCGCGATCGCCGCCGGGATCGGCTTCGCGGCGATCGCCGCCCAGTTCATCACCTGGCACGGCTCCGCCGGCCTGCTCCCCGCGGTCGGCCTGTCGGGCGGGCTGCTCGGCCTGCTGGCCAACGATTCGGTGACGGCCTGGGCGGCGCGGCGGCGCTGAGAGGATGAGCGTCGACTGGCCGACCGCGGAGCTCAGCGGCTATCGCTGGATCACGCTTCGCCAGTCGCCCGTCGGCGGCGGCTTCCTCGCCGAGGCGAGCCACTTTCCCGGAGACCTGTTCACCGCCGGCGACGACGCCGTCCTTCTGATCCACGGCTATGCGGTCCACCAGGCCGACGCTTCCAAGGCCTACCGCCAGTTCGCCGACCATCTCGACCGGCCCTGGCGAAGAATGGCGATCGCGACCTTCTGGCCGGGCGATTCGTGGGAGACCGGGCTCGGGCATCTCAATCCGAGCCTCGGGCGCACCCTGGTCGCCAAGATGAGCTATCCCGCCCAGCCGGAGCGCGCCCAGAATGCGGCCAAGCTCCTCGCCGGCAAGATCGCCGAGGCGATCCGGGCCCGGAGCAGGCTGGGCCGCAACCGCAAGCTCAACCTTCACATCGTCGCCCATTCGATGGGCTGCCGGCTCACCCTGGAGCTGCTCGACCAGCTCGAATTCGCGCTCCGCACCGAAGAGGTGGGGCTGGAAGTCCCGCTGGCCGCGCTGATGGCGCCGGCGGTGCCGCGCTACATGACGGAGGGCCAGGGCGTGCTCAAGTCGGCGATGAGCGTGGCCGGACATCTCCACATCTTCCATTCGCCCGACGACCGAATCCTCACCTGGTTCTTCAAGGCCGGCCAGGCGCTTGAAATCTCCTTCCCCAGCGGACTCGGCAATCGGCAGCCGGTCGGAACCTACGGCGCCGACCCGGCGGGCCGCCGCGCCGGCGCGAAGCTGACCAACAGCCTCACCGGGCTGGACCATGGCGATTACTGGAAGAGCGCCGAGGTCGCCGAGGAATTCAACGTCCTGATGCGCGAGCTCCATCCGCGCGAGGCCTATCCCGGAATGGCGCCGCCGCGCGAGATCGAGCCGCGCGGCGTCGACGGCCGCGAGGCCCAGCTCCGGCTGATCTGAAGCCCGCTAGCGGGCGAGCAGCTGCTCGGCGGCGCCGGCGAGTCGGTCGGGATCGGCGCGGTCGGCCATGGCGACCAGGCGGTCCGCCTTCTCGAGCTTGGGCGCCTCGGGCGCGGCGACCTCGGCGAGGCGCTGGATCAGAGCGGGATCCGGCGTCGGCTCGGGCGCCCGGCCGCAGGCGGCGGCGCCCAGAGCGCCGAATGTTGCGCAGGCAAAACCAAATACTTTCATCATCTTGACCGCCGAACGCGCGGGCTTGCGAAAAGGATGCGCGCGCTCTGGCCGCCGACTTCGCGGCGTGGCATGTTTCGCGCTCGCAGGGGAGACGTAGCCATGGCCGCAGCCGCGAAGACCGATCATGCGCTCGAGCGGCTGGTCTTCTTCTCCGACGCGGTGTTCGCCATCGCCATCACACTGCTCATCATCGAGGTCCACGCGCCGCACCTGCCGCGAGGCGCGCCCGACCGGGATTACTGGATCGCGCTCGTCAATCTGTGGCCGAGCCTGATCGGCTATTTCATCAGCTTCGCCGTCATCGGCCTGTTCTGGATGGGCCATCACCGCGCCTTCGCGCTTGCGGCGCGCTACCATCCGAGCATCCTCGGCTGGAACCTCGCCTTGCTCTGCACGATCGGGTTCATGCCGTTCGTCACCGCCTATGTCGCGGTCAACATGTTCGCGACAATGCCCTCGGTCTTCTACTGCGCGACGATGCTGGTGGCCGCCTTGCTCAACATGAAGGCGGGGCGGATCGCGACCGGGCCGGACATGGTCGCGGCCTCGGCGGACCCGGCGGCGATCGCCTATGTGAGGGCGCGCGGCCTCAGCGTCGTGCTCGGCTCGGCGACCGCAATCGCGGTCTGCTTCCTCGTCCCCTACGTCGGCCAGGGCGGGCTGGTCAGCATCCCGATCTGGCGGCGGCTGCTGATGATGCGGGGGGCGAAGGCGTCCCGGGCGGCGTGACCGGCGATCAACGACGATTCAAGACCCTCTAGGGCGAGGGCGGATCGCAGCGCAGCGGCGCGCCCTGTGGGTTGAAGTCGAAGATGTTGTGGGGCTCGATCTTGAAGCCGCTCCAATGGGTTCCGGTGACGCCCCACGCCGTGCCGGTGTTGAAGAAGTTGAAGACGGTCCGGTCCTCGTCGGTCGGATGGTGATGGGTCGCCGTCTTGATCCAGGCGACGAGGTCGGTCTGGACCGCGGCCTGCTTGTCGAGGGCGGGCAGGAGATATTCGTCGGGAACTGCCAAGGTCGCGTAGATCTCCGGGAGCGTCGGCCCGACATAGGGATTGGCCCAGAGCAGATCCTGCATCCGCCAGCGCGTGATGTAGATGTCGTTGAGCGTCCATTTCTCGATGCCGCCGTAATGACGGGTGAGCGCATTCTGGAGCGGCGAGAATTCATAGCCGAGATGCTGGCCGAACCTGTTGACCGCCTTGTCCTCGATCAGCAGCGAGCCGAGATGCTCGGGATCCCATTTCCGCGCGCCTTCGACCTGGAACGGCGTCGCGACGTCTTGGGCGTCAAGCGGCGTCGGCGACGCGGCTTCGTGGTGGGTCAGCATGGAAGCGGAGTCGTACCAATTTCCGTTCAGGTCCATGTCGATGTACCATAAGGCATTGTGCGTGTGCGGTTCGGCGGGCCGGGGCGGCGAGTTGTAGCCGGAATTGCCCAGCCTGAAGGTGATCGCGCCGTCGTCGCGGAACGCATATTCGACGATGTTGTCGTAATTGCCGGCGTCCGTGACCGCCCACAGAGCAAGCTCCTCGCTGCGCCGCGTCGTCTGGTAGGTGGTTCCCTTGCACATCCACCCGACGCCGCGGGTGCGCACCTCGGCGGCGACCGTCGGGAAGCTCTCGTTGGTGAGCGTTATCGGATAGCCGTCGGGTCCGAGATCCTCCGCGGTAATGGGCGACAAAAGGCGCTGCGGCCCGTTCAGGTCGTACCAGCGCGCGAGGGGCTCGACATGGTAGGGCACGAATATCTCGGCGAGGCCGGCCTGGGCCAGTACCTGCATCCACGGCCCCGACGAGCCCCGCCGCAGCTCGACGGGACCGATCCAGAGCCCCTTGCGGGCCATGTCGGTGAGGCAGATATGCCATTGGAGGCCCGGGAAGACCTTGACCAGGCTGTAGGTTTTCATCGGTACCGTGGGGCCGGCGAAGCCCAGGCTGGTGGGGCAGGGCGGAGGCAGCGGCGGCACGATGCCGGAAGCGCCGCGCGCGGCTGTATCCGTCCCGCCGGGCGCGGGCTCCGCAACCGATCGGGTCTGCCCTTCCTTGTCGAGGCGGATGACCTGATCCAGATCGATCGGAATGGAAATGATACCGCTTGCTGGCGGCGGCGCCATGATCGGCGGCGGCGGTCCGGCCCGGGCGGCCCGCTGGTGCGCCTCGATCAGCTGCTGCCGTTCGCGGATTAGCGGATCCGCGGGGTCGGGGCGGCGGTCCCCGGGGCCAGCGACGGTCGTGATGCAGGCGGACAGGCCCAGCGCCAGCGCGGCGCCGGCGATCACGGTACGACGGCCGAGCGCGTTCATGGCCTGTTCCCCCTCACTTCACCCTACGCGATCGAGGAAGTGCTGTCGCATCGCGATTGGACCATTTCGGCGAGAGCGTGAAATCGGCCGCGACCGGCCGGTTGGCGACAACAGGATGCGCACCCCGCGGCCAAATCGGTGACAGTCGCTGCTTCCCTACACCCGTTGTCCAGGGGGGAATCGGGGGCCTTCGTTACTCGATACCGTTCGGAAAAATGGTGGTCGCCGCCGCTTTTTCTGGCAGGATTGCCGGACCGGCGCGAGCGCAACAGCCTCGACCCGGCAGGTTCGAATCCGATGAGGAGAGTTCGGTTGAAGGCCGCGGCATGACCCGCAAAATCTCCTTCGGCGGCGCGGTCAGCCTCGACGGCTATTTCGCCGGGCCGGGCGAGGCGATCGACTGGATCAGGTGGAGCGGCGAGGCGGCGGCGTTGAGCGCGGCGGGGTGGAAGAGCGTCGACACGATGCTGATGGGCCGCAAGACCTGGCAATTCGCCGAGCGCCGGGGCGGCGGCCCGGGCGTCGGGCCGGGGATCCGTACCTTCGTCTTCTCGCGGACTTTGGCCGAGGCGCCCGCCGGGGTGGCGCTGGTCCGCGAGGAAGCGGCGGCGTTCGTCCGTCGGCTCAAGGGCGAGGAAGGCGGCGACATCATGGTGATGGGCGGCGGCGAACTGGGCTCGGCGCTGATCGAGGCGGGGCTGGTCGACGAGATCGGCCTCAACGTCCACCCGATCCTGCTCGGCGGCGGAATCCCGGCGTTCCGGCCGATGGCGGGGCGGACGGAGCTCGAGCTGGTCGAGGCGCGCCCGCTGGCACAGGGGTGCGTGCTGCTTCGCTATCGGGCGCCGAGCTGACCGGCTGGCTGCGCCGCTCTCGTTGCGGCTTTGCGGCTTTGCGTGAGATTTCCTTCCTGCCTTCGGACCCGGCACGAGGGTCGGGATTGTCTCACGCGAAGCCGCGAAGCCGCTAAGCCGCTAAGGGGCCGTGCCGCGAAGCGTTTTGCGGCCCTCCGCGAGGGCGTTTTCGGCGATTCGCCGGTATTGATTCGGGAGGCTCGAATCGGGGCCGAAAACGGCTTCTGAAAAAAAAGTTTTGCGATAATTCGTCGCGGAAAATGCGGTTTTGAATTCCCACATTTGGGCGCCGAAAAGCCAGCTTTGAGCCCGGCTGGCGGCGCGCAAATGTGGGAAAGTACCAAAACGGATGTATCGCCTTGACAGCGTCACGCTGCTCAGGTAGATTCTAATCACGCTGCAGAAGTGTAGCTGGAGAAGGTCGGCAAGCCGGCGCGGAGGTCCCGCGGCCGGCTTTTTTCATGGTTTGCCGCAAATGGTCGGGTTCCGTGAGATCTCCTTCAAGCCTTCGGGCTCGGCACGAGGGTTGAGATTGTCTCACGCAAAGCCGCAAAGCCGCTAAGGGGCCGTGCCGGCGAAGGGGTTGCGCGCTAGCAAGTGAAATCGGTGACTGTGAAATCGGTGACTGTCACCGTTTTGCAAGTGAAATCGGTGACAGTCACCGATTTATGATGCGGGGTGGATCGAGCCCACTGAAATCGGTGACCGTCACCAATTTCTCCGAGCGGCGAAGCGTCTCTTTGCGGCTTTGCGGCTTTGCGTGAGATTGCCTTCATGCCTTCGAGCCCGGAACGAGGGTTGAGATTGTCTCACGCAAAGCCGCGAAGCCGCTAAGGGGGCCGTGCCTGCGAAGGGCTTGCGGGCGAGACAGCCGGGAAGGCTGGCTATCGACTTAGGGAATGATGTGCCTTTCCCCAAATCGGGGAGGGAGATTTGGCCGGCGCGGCCTTGCCGCGGCCGGCTTTTTGTTGCGCGCGCCGCGGGGCGCCCGGCGCTGCGTCGCCGGGGACCATTGGTGCCAGGGAACGGGCGCGCACGCGGCCGTCATGCCTTCGGGCGTGGCGGCCGCTTCGTTTCGGAGAGGAGGGGAAGATGAGCGGGAAGAGGCACGATGTGCGCGACGAGCACGGCCGGTTCGTGGCGGCCGAGCACGGGCCGGGCGCGGCGGGGACCGAGCTCGTATGGAAAGGCGGCGGCGGTGACGAGAGCTGGGCGCAGCTTCGCCGAAAGAACAGGAAGGGGCTGACCAAGGGCCAGATCCTCACCTTTCTCGCGGCGCTCGCCGAGACATGCAACGCCGCTCATGCGGCGCGCTTGGCGAAGCGATCGGCGCAGGTCTTCTACGCCTTGCGGGGGCGGAACGCGGCGTTCCGGACCGCGTGGAACGAGGCGTTGAGCGAAGGCTACGACTTTCTCGAGATCGAGCTGGTCCGGCGCGCGCGCTTCGGCGCTCCGAAGGACATTTTCTACCAGGGCGAAAAGACCGCAACGACCCTGGTCTATAACGACGGAACTTCGCTCCGCCTCCTCCAGGCGCACCGGAGGAGCATCGAGCATCTGCGGGCGAGCGACCGGGAGGAGGCTCCGCGGTTCGCCGTCCTGATCGAGGCGCTCGCCGCCCGGATCGCGGAGATAGAAGCGGAGGAGCCCGGCGATGAAACGGCGTGAGGCGCCCTCGCTGGCCGGGCGGCTGGCGCGGCTCACGCCCGAGCAGCGAACGCGGGCGATGGCGCGGCTCGGCCGAGCCGAGCTCGACTCGCTCAGCCATTGCTGGAGCCTCTGGGAGCGCGACGACCAGCGCCAGCCGGCGCTGCCGTGGCGGACCTGGCTGATCCTCGCGGGACGGGGCTTCGGAAAGACCCGGATGGGGGCCGAATGGGTCCGGCGGATCGCGGCGACCGATCCGACGGCGAGAATCGCGCTCGTCGGCGCGAACGAAGGGGAGGCGCGGCGGGTGATGGTCGAGGGGGACAGCGGAATCCTTGCCGTCTGCGCGAAGTGGGAGCGGCCGGAATGGCAACCCTCGCGCCGCCTGCTGAGCTGGCCCAACGGGGCGAAAGCCTTCGTCTATTCGGCCGCCGAGCCGGAAAGCCTGCGCGGGCCGCAGCATCATTATGCCTGGTGCGACGAGATCGCCAAATGGCCTTTCGGCGTGGCGGCCTGGGACAATCTGATGTTCGGGCTCAGACTCGGCGCGCTGCCGAGGGCCGTGGCGACGACGACTCCGCGACCGGTGGCGCTGGTCCGCAGGCTCTGCGGCAAGCCGGGCGTGGCGAGGACCCGGGGACGGACGTACGACAATGCGGCCAACCTCGCCGCATCGTTCATCGCCGAGGTCCGGCGCGATTATGGCGGCACCCGGCTCGGACGGCAGGAGCTGGACGGGGAGCTGATCGAGGATGTCGAGGGCAGCCTGTGGCCGAGGGAGCTGATCGAGAAGTGCCGGGTGAACCCCTCTCCCTGCAGGGGAGAGGGGAAGCTCGCCGCAGGCGAGCGGGGTGAGGGCAAAGCGGACGAGGACAGGCCCTCACCCTCCCACTCGCTTCGCGAGCGGGCCCCTCCCTCTCCCCTGCAGGGAGAGGGTTTCCGAAGGATCGTCGTCGGGGTGGATCCGCCGGTTTCGGCGGAGGGGGATTCGTGCGGGATCGTGGTTTGCGGGCTGGCGGACGGAGTCGGCTTCGTGCTCGAGGACGCGACCGTCTGGGGCCTGAGGCCGGAAGGCTGGGCGCGGGTGGTGGAGAAGGCGGCGGAGCGCTGGTCGGCCGACCGGGTGGTCGCCGAGGGCAATCAGGGCGGGCAGATGGTCGAGAGCGTGCTTCGCGGCGCCGACATCAATCTGCCGATCAGCATCGTCTACGCGAGGTGGGGCAAATCGACGCGGGCCGAGCCGGTCGCGGCCCTGTTCGAGCGCGGCGCGGCGAAGTTCGCCGGGGCCTTTCCCGAGCTCGAGGACGAGCTTGCCGGGATGACGGTGGGCGGCGGCTATGAAGGGCCGGGGCGATCGCCCGACCGCGCGGATGCGATGGTCTGGGCGATGACCGAGCTGATGCTCGGCAAGCGCCGGGCGATGCCGAGGATCACGCAGCTCTAGCCGTGCCAGAGCTTGGCCGTGCCAGACACGTACCTGGCACGTACCTGGCACGTAGCTGGCACGTGCCTGGCACGTAGCTGGCACGTAGCTGGCACGTAGCTGGCACGGAGAAGGGACAGCGAAGCGGGGCGTTTCCCGGCGGAGGCCGGGATCCAGCGGCACTGAAGCAAGAAGGCTGGGCCCCGGCCTTCGCCGGGGAACAAGCAGGAGGAAGAGATGAAATTCTGGTTCGGTCGGAAGGCCGCGCGGGTGGCTGCGCGGCCTTTGTTGCAGCGGGGGTTCGCCGGCCTGGCGGGGCCGGCGGGGGACTGGCCGCGCGGCTACGAGGCGCAGGTGCGCGAGGCCTATCTCGGCAATCCGGTGGCCCAGCGCGCGGTGAGGCTGGTGGCGGAGAGCATCGCCTGGGCGCCGCTCTACGCCCGCGACGGGCCGGCGGGGCCGGCGGCCTCGGCGAGGGCTCTGGCCTTGGTCGGCCCGGCCTTGCTCGACACGGCGGCGGCGCAGCTCCTCCTCCACGGCAACGCCTTCCTCCAGATCGTCCAGGATTCGGAAGGGATGCCCGCCGAGCTGTTCGCGCTCCGCCCCGAGCGGGTCAGCGTCGAGGCGGATCCGGGCGGCTGGCCGATCGCCTACGTCTATCGCGCCGGCGAGGTGAAGGCGCGCCTCCCGGCGGTGGATGGGCTCGGGCGGCCGAGCGTGATCCATGTCCGCGCGATGCATCCGCTCGACGACCATTACGGGCTCGGCTGCCTCGGCGCCGCCGCCGGCGCGGTCGCCATCCACAATAGCGCCACGCGCTGGAACAAGGCTTTGCTCGACAATGCCGCGCGGCCGTCGGGGGCGCTCTCGCTCGACGGCGAGGGGGTGCTCGACCCGGAGCAGCACGAGCGGCTGCTCGGCGAGCTCGAGCGGCATTTCTCGGGCGCCCGAAACGCCGGGCGGCCGCTCCTGCTCGAGGGCGGATTGAAGTGGCAGGCGATGAGCCTGACCCCGGCCGACATGGACTTCGTCGCCTTGAAGGCGGCGGCGGCGCGCGACATCGCTTTGGCCTTCGGAGTGCCGCCCATGCTTCTCGGCCTCCCCGGGGATTCGACCTACGCCAATTATCGCGAGGCCAACCGTGCGCTGTGGCGGCTGACCCTGCTCCCGCTCGCCGACCGGCTGCTTTCGGCGCTTTCGGCGGGGCTCGGGGCGTGGTGGCCGGGGGTGAGGCTGGCGCTCGACGTCGACCAGGTGAGCGCGCTCGCCGAGGATCGCGAGCGGCTCTGGGCGCAGGTGACGGCGGCGGACTTCCTCTCGCGCGACGAGAAGAGGGCGATGCTGGGCTTCGACAGGGGAGAAGAAGCATGACCGAACAGGGCAATTCGATGCTCGCCATGCTCGTCGCCCAGGCGGAAGGGCAGGGGGTGGGGATGGTGACTCTTCGCGCCTTGATCGAGGAGGCGAGCGAGCGGGGGGCGGAGCGGGCGCTTGCGGCGCTGGGGCTCAGCGATCCGAAGGCGCGGCGCGACATGGACGAGCTTCGCGAGCTCCTCCAGGCCTGGCGCGACGCCAAGAAATCGGCCTGGGCGGCGGTGGCGAGCTGGGCGGTTCGGATCGTGCTGGCGCTGCTGGTGCTCGGGATGTCGGTTAAGCTCGGGCTCCTGGACATGCTGAAATGAGCGGCTCCCGCTCCCCGGCGGAGGCCGGGGTCCAGGCGGGCGCTGATCCTGGGCCCCGGCCTTCGCCGGGGAACGACGTCGTGAGGTTCGCGGGATATGCGGCGATCTTCGACCGGCCGGACCGGGGCGGGGACGTGGTCCGCGCCGGAGCCTTCTCGCGCAGCCTGAAGCGGGGGGCGGGGGCGGTGCCCTTGCTCTGGCAGCACGACGCCGCGCGGCCGGTCGGGCGGATCGAGTATCTTAGGGAGGACAAGCGCGGGCTTCGGGTGATCGCCCGGCTCTCGGGCGGCTCGGCGGGGCGCGAGGCGGCGGCCCTGCTCAAGGAGGGCTCGGTGGCGGGGCTGAGCTTCGGCTACCGGGTGAGGGCGGCGAAGGGGATCGCGCCGCGCGAGCTTCACGACGTCGAGCTGGTCGAGGTCAGCCTGGTGACGATGCCGATGCAGCCCAAAGCGCGGGTGCATGCGGTCGCGGATTCGCCGGCCGTCGGCCGGCCCTGAGGTTCAAGCGCAAGCGACGAAGCGGATTCCGGCTTTCGCCGGGATGACGGGGACGTGTGTCCAATTTCGAAAGAGGAGAGTGGGAATGTTGGAAGTGAAAGCGGATGCGCTGGAGGCGTCGTTCGAGGCGCTGGAGCGGCAGGATGAGGACGTCGCCCGGCTGCGCGAGGAGATGGCGCAGCTCAAGGGGCGGATCGACGCGCAGGCGGTGGCCGGGGCCCGGCCGGCGCTGAGCGGGGCGAGGGCGGCGGCGGGCTCGCCGTTCGTCGACGCCTATCTGAGGAAGGGGCTCGAGAGCGGGGTCGAATTGAAGGCGGTGACCGGGACGACCGACGCCGCCGGCGGCTATGCGGTGCCGGAGGAGATCGATTCCGAGATCGCAAGGCTGCTGACTTCGATCTCGCCCATTCGGGCGATCGCCAACGTCGTCCGGGTCGGGAGCTCGGGCTATCGAAAGCTCGTCACCGCCGGCGGGACTCCGTCGGGCTGGGTGAGCGAGACGGCGGGGCGGCCCGAGACCGCGACCCCGAGCTTCATCGAGGTCGCGCCGCCGTTCGGCGAGCTCTACGCCAATCCGGCGGCGAGCCAGGCGATGCTCGACGACGCCGCGTTCGACGTCGAGGCCTGGCTCGCGAGCGAGATCGCGACCGAGTTCGCACGGGCGGAAGGGGCGGCGTTCGTGTCCGGAAGCGGGGTCAATCGGCCGCGCGGCTTCCTGACCGGCGCGACCTATGCCGACACGGATGCCACGCGCCCGTTCGGATCGCTGCAGACGCTGGCGACCGGGGTCAATGGCGGGTTCCCGGCGAGCAACCCCCAGGACAAACTGATCGACCTCGTCCAGGCCCTTCGCTCGCCCTACCGGCAGGGCGCCGTGTTCGTGATGAATTCGGCGACGGCGGCGCGGATTCGGAAGTTCAAGACTTCGGACGGGGCGTTCCTGTGGCAGCCGGGGCTCGTTGCCGGGCGGCCGGACACTCTGCTCGGCTATCCGGTGGTCGAGGCCGAGGACATGCCGGACATCGCCGTCGACAGCCTGTCGATCGCGTTCGGCAACTTCAAGGCCGGCTATCTGATCGCGGAGCGGACGGAGACGCAGATCCTGCGCGATCCGTACACCAACAAGCCGTTCGTCCATTTCTACGCGACCAAGCGGATCGGCGGGCAGGTGGTGAACAGCGAGGCGATCAAGCTGCTGAAGTTCGCGGCGTAGCCGCTCGGTCCAAAGTGGTACTTTGGACCGGGCTTACCCCTCCACCAGCCCCGGATCAGGTCCGGGGCTGGTCCCCCTCCCCATCCGGCAAAGCCGGATGGGGAGGATTAGGAGAATTCAGATGATCGAAGGGGAGGCGCTGGTCCTGCCGCCGGAGGCGGCGGGGGCGGCGAAGGGATATTTGCGGGTCGAGCGTTCGGACGAGGACGCCCTGATCGCCGGGCTGCTCGGCGCGGCGGCGGAGATTTGCGAGGCGTTCACCGGCCAGGCGCTGCTGGCGCGGGGATTCGTCGAGATCATGCCGGCGAGCCGGGCCTGGCAGCGGCTGATGCGGGCGCCGGTGCGGTCGATCGGCTCGGTCGAGGCGCTCGCGGCCGACGGTACGGCGACGCCGCTGGCGAGCGAGGCCTATGCGGTCGACATCGACGCCGACGGCGACGGCTGGGTGCGGCTGACCGACCCGGGCGAGCTCAGGCGCGTTCGGGTGCGCTACGAGGCGGGGCTTGCGGCGGCGTGGGACGATCTTCCCGCGGCGCTCCGGCACGGGGCGGTTCGGCTTGCGGCGCATCTCTACACCCAGCGGGCGCCGGCCGAAGCCGGGGCAGGGCCCGCGCCGCCGGCGGCGGTGACCGCCTTGTGGCGGCCCTACCGGCGGTTCCGGCTGCGCTAGACCAAGATCGTTTCAGGCCGAATCAGCCTGAAACGTGAATCTTGGTCTATTTTTTTTGGTTTAGAGCCTGATTCACGCCATCGGCTGAAGCGCGGAGCGCTTCGACCTCAGACGATCAGGCTCTGAGGGAGGAAGACATGTTCGAGGGATTGATCGAGCGCGGCGCCGCGCTCGCGCAGGCGGCCGCGCGACGGCGCCGGGCCGAGCTCGCCGACGCGCTTCGCGACGAGGCGCCCGCGGGCGTCCGGATCGAGGTCGAGGGCGAATCGGTGGTTCTGGCCGGGCGCTCGCTCGGCCGGCGCTTCGCCCGCGATCCGGCGCTTCGCTGGCTCTTCGCCGGGAGGCGGCGGTGAGCGGCGCGGCGGCGGCGCTCCAGGCCGCGGCGATGGCGGCGCTCGAGCCGCTCGACGCGGCCGTCTATCCCGGGCCGCCGCTCCAGGGCGCCTTCCCCTATGCGCTGGTCGAGAGCGGCGCCGAGACCGACTGGGGGCACAAGAGCGGGCGCGGGCGCGAGCTTCGGCTCGCCGTGATCCTGCGCGATTCCGGCGAGAGGCCGGATCGGGTCCGAGCGCTGGCGGGCGCGGCGGAGGCGATGATCGAAGCGGGGCTCGAGCCCGAGGGTTGGCAGATCGTCAGCTTCGCCTTCCTTCGCGGCCGGCTGGTGGCGGACGGCACGAACGGCCGGCCCGGCTGGACCGCGACGATCGAATATCGCGCGCGAATGCTCGCGAGCGGGCCCTAAGACCTAGTGCGGAGCTGCGGCGACCTCGAGCGAGTCCTTGAAGGTCTCGACCGCATTTTCGTGAATGTAGCCGATCTCTTCGGTCGCATTCTGCTCGGCGGTGGCGCGCGCGATCTTGGCGGCGACGTCGGTGGCGACCGAGGCCGAGCGGAACGCCGCCTCCTCCACCTTGCAGGCGGTGGCGAGCTTGGCCTCGAAGGCCGCGGCATCGGCGCCTTCCTTGACCTGGGCGCGGGTGAAGCTGCCGAGGCATTTCGAATAGGTGCTGCGAGCGGTTGCGAGATTGCCCTGAACGACGAGCAGCAGGGCCGAGAGAAGCACTTGTGAAATCATCCCGAATTCCAGTGCAACAATTTGAACCGAAGGGAGATTATCGATGGGAGCGGAAAAGGGAAGCGCTTTCTTGCTGAAGGTGGGCAATGGCGCCTCGCCGCCGGTCTTCGCGACGGTGGCGGGGATGCGGACGACGCAGATGTCGGTCAACGGCGAGGCGGTCAACGTCACCAGCAAGGATTCGGGCGGCTGGCGAGAATTGCTCTCGGGCGCCGGGGTGCGCTCGGTCTCGGTGGCGGCGAGCGGCATCTTCACCGGCTCGGCCACCGAGACGAGGGTGAAGACCAACGCGCTCGCCGGGCTGGTCGACGATTACGAGCTGAGCTTCGATAGCGGCGAGAGGCTGAGGGGGCGATTCCTGGTCACCCGGCTCGATTATTCGGGCGATTATAATGGCGAGCGCAACTACGCCATGAGCCTGGAGAGCTCGGGCGCGGTGGTGCCGCTGTGAGCGCCGCCAATGCCGCGCGCGGCGAAGCGGCCCTGGTCGTCGGCGGAGAGAGGCTTCGGCTCAGGCCGAGCTTCGAGGCGCTGGTGGCGGCGGAGGAGGAATTGGGGCCGCTCTTCGCCCTCGTCGAGCGGGCCGCCGCGGGCGGGCTCAGGGTGGCGGAGATTGCGGGGCTGTTCTGGCACTGCGTCGACGCCCGGCCGGAGGGGCTGACCCGCGAGCGGATGGGCGCCGCGATCGCCGAGCAGGGCCTGGCGGGGGTGACTCCCGTGCTCAAGAGCCTGCTCGGGCAGATCCTCCAGGGTGCTTCGACAAGCTCAGCATGAGCGGGCTGTTTAGCGAGGCGGCGGCGAGGCTGGCCGGGCTGGCGGGGGCGCTGCTCGGGTGGCGGCCGGACGAGTTCTGGCGGGCGACTCCGGCAGAGCTGGCGGCGGTGCTCGAGGCGATGGCGCCGGGGGAGGCGGAGGGCCTTTCGCGGAGCGATCTGGGGCGGCTGATGGAGCGGTTTCCGGATTAGAGGCGTCATTGCGAGGAGCAAAGCGACGAAGCAATCCAGGCTCTCCCACGCAGCACTGGATTGCTTCGCTTCGCTCGCAATGACGGCGGGGGAGGATTTTTCATGGATGAAGAGATTGAGCGGCTGCTGGTCAGCGTGCGCGCCGATACCGGCGCGTTCGCGAAGGACGTGGCGGAGATGAAGGGGCAGCTCGAGGGCCCGCTGGCCCAGGGGCTGGAGCGGGCCGGGCGGGTGCTCGAGACTGCGCTGGTCCGGGCGATGACGACGGGCAAGCTCGGCTTCGAGGATCTGAAGAAGGTCGCTCTGGCGGCGATGGCCGACATCGCCTCGGCCGCGATCCGCGGCGGTATCGAGGCGGCGGCCGGAAGCGGCGGCGGGAAGGGCGGTCTGTTCGCGGCCGCGGCGCAGGTGCTGGCGGCCGTGCTCGGCGCGCCGGGCCGGGCGACCGGCGGGCCGGTGGCGCCGGGGCGGCCCTATCTGGTCGGCGAGCGCGGGCCGGAGCTGTTCGTCCCGACCGCGAGCGGGCGGGTCGAGACGGGGCGTCCGGCGGGGCGCGAGATCAGGCTGAGCATCAACGTGCACGCGCCCGCGGACTCGGCGCCGCGGGCGCTGGCGCAATCGAGCCGGCAGGTGGCTCGAGCGGTCAAGCAGGCGCTGATGCGGGTGGAGGACTGAGCACCGTCATTCCGGCGGAAGTCGGAACCTATGAACACGGGGGCGGGGTTCCTCGTGCGGCGGTGTTCATGGGTCCCGGATCAAGTCCGGGATGACGTGGGAGGGTACAATGGGGCACTGGCTGGCGCCGCCGGGGGCGGCGAAGCAGATCGGGTTCGTGATGCGGTTCGATCCACGCTTCTGGACGGTCAATTTCCCGCGGCCGATGATGGCCTCGGCGGTGACGACCGGGCCGCATTCGCTTCGTGTCGACTGCGTCTTCTACAAGGCGAACGATCTTGCGGGGCTTATCTGGGAGGCCGAGGACCGGTTCGACCATCACCTTCTCGCCTACGAGACGAGCCGGGATTTCCGCGCCTGCAGCCTCGCCTTCCGCTGGCGGAGCGGGGGCCTGCGTGGGCTCGATGCTGTGAATGGGCCGACTCTGACGATCGAGGGCCGAGATGAAGCGGGCGCGCCGCGCAGCTGGTTCGTGCGGCTCTGGAACTTCGCCGAGGGGACGCCCGAGGATGCGCAGATCCGGCTCGACTTCGCCTCACTGGGCGGAGGATGGGCGGCGGACGATCCGGTGTGGGCGGGGGACGTCGACCGGATGTTCGTCTCGATGGTCGCGCCGGGCTTCACCGGGGAGGATATGCCGCTGGGGGCGCCGGCCGAGGGTTGGGCGGAGCTCAGCGGGATCGCCTGCGACGGCGGCGGCTCGGTGCTTGCGATCGGCGACACTTTGGTGCCGGGGCACCTGCTCCGGATCGCGACCGGCTATGACGATCTCTACCACCTGACTCCCGCGCGGGTGCTGCGCAACTGCCTTCAGCTCGGCTACCGCGGGCCGATCGACCATTATGTCGGGATGAGCCATTATTTCCGGCTCGAGGCGCTGGGCGGAGGCTTCTACATCAGCCTGACCGGCGGCGTTCTGAACGCGCCCTGCGCGGCCTGGCACGCCGATTTCGCGGCGCGGGCGAAGGCGCTCGGCTACGCGCCGATCTGGTCGCTTTCGTACGAGCTGCTCGACCAGCATTGCTGGAACGACTGGAAGCAAAGGGCGGAGGACGGATCGCAGGCGCTGACCGGCTGGTCGCCGCCTTCGACCCTGCTCTCGCCCGCCCATGACGGCGCGATGTATTATCTGCGGCTGGTGGCCCAGGCTTTCGCCGGGATCGCGGCGGGGGCGGGGCTCAGGGTGCGCTTCCAGATCGGCGAGCCGTGGTGGTGGGTGAGGCCGGACGGGCGCATCTGCCTCTACGACGGGGCGGCGGTGGCCTCGTTCGCGCCGGTCTCGATCGCGGACGTGCGGGGACCGCTCACCCCCGCGCAGCAGGACAGCCTCGCCGCCGCCGGGACGGTGCTGGCGAGCTCGACGCTGGCGCTCGTCGCGGCGGTGCGCAGCGTCGCGGCCGACGCCGAGGCGCTGCTGCTCGTCTATCTGCCGGGGGTGCTGGCGGCGCCGGGGGTGCGGCTCGCCAACCTTCCGCTCGCCTGGGCCTGGCCGGCCTTCGACCGGCTTCAGCTCGAAGATTATGAGTGGGTCACCGGCGGCAATGAAGGGGCAAGCGATCGCGGAGTCGCCGAAGCGGGCGCGTGGCTCGGCTATGCGCCGGAGCATCAGCATTATTTCGCCGGCTTCGTTCTGGCGGCGGAGGAGCGCGCGCAGTGGCGCGGGATCGCGGCGGCGGTCGGCGCGGCTCGGGCGCGGGGCGCGGGCGAGGTCTTCGTCTGGGCGCTTCCGCAGGTGCTTCGCGACGGATTCACCTGGTTCGATTTGGGGAGAGGGGATGTGGAAGCCTTCGAGGACGTGCGATTCCCGGTGGCGCTGGGCCGCGAGGCCAGCGTTGAGCCGGGCTTCTCGACCGCGATCGTCACCGGCGCCGGCGGCGGCGAGCAGCGCAACAGCGACTGGGCGGACGCGCGAATGCGGTTCGACGCCGGCCCGGGCCTGCGCGGCGAGGGCGATCTCCACGCCCTGATCGCCTTCTTCCGGGCTCGGCGCGGCGCGGCGGTGGCGTTCCGCTTCGAAGATCCGTTCGACAACAGCTCGAACGGAATGACCGAGGTCCCGGGAGCGGCGGACCAGACGCTCGGGGTCGGCGACGCAGTCCGGACCGAATTCGCGCTGTTCAAATCCTATGGCGGGCAGGAGCGGCGGATCACTCGGCCCCAGGCGGGAAGCGTCCGGGTGTCGGTCGCCGGAGCCGAGCGCTCGAGCGGGTGGACCCTGGCGCCGCTCGGGCTGGTCCGTTTCGACACCGCTCCGGCGGCCGGGGCCGAAGTTCGGGCCGGCTTCCGCTTCGACGTTCCGGTGCGCTTCGCCGAGGATCGCCTCAGCGTCAGCCGCTCGACGTTCGAGGCCGGCGAGGCGGCTTCGGTGCCGCTGATCGAGGTCAGGGAGGGCTGAAATGGCGGCGATCGTCGAGCGCGAGCTCACCAGCCTCGCTTTCTGCTGGCGGGTGGAGCGGCGGGACGGGGTGTGCCTCGGCTTCACCAGCCACGACCGCGACCTCCTCCTCGACGGGCTCGTCTACCGGGCGGCGCCGGGGATGCTGCCCTCGGCCGTCTCCGTCTCGGACGGATTCGATGCCTCGACGCTCGACGTCGCGGGGGCGCTGACCAGCGACTCCATAAGCGAGGACGATCTCGAGGCGGGACGGTGGGACCGGGCGGGCGTGTCGCTGTTCCTCGTCGACTGGGAGGCGCCGGAGGGGGAGCGGGTCGCCTTTGCCCGCGGCGAGCTCGGCGACATCGCGGTCAAGTCCAACGGCTTCGAGACCGACTTGCGCGGGCCCGCAGCCCAGCTCGAGCGGGCGGTGGCCGAGCAGACCTCGCCCGACTGCCGGGCGCAGCTCGGCGACCGGAGGTGCCGGGTCGACATGGCGGGGCGGACGCTTCTGACCCGGGTGACGTCGACGCCGGCCGAGGACGAGCTGATCGTCGCCGAGGCTTCGCCGGCGCCCAATGCCTACGGCTTCGGGCGGCTTCGCTGGATCGGCGGAGCGAACAGCGGCCTCGAAAGCGCGATCGCGGAGTCGGACGGCCCTTGGCTGAAGCTTCGCGAGCCGCCGCCTTTCGCGGTCAGCGAGGGCGATCCGGTCGAGATCGCGGAGGGCTGCGACAAGCGCTTCGCCACCTGCGTCGAGCGCTTCGCCAATGCCGAGAATTTCCGCGGCGAGCCGCATTTGCCGGGAATGGACCTTCTCACCCGCTATCCGGGAGCGTGACATGAGCCTTAGAGGACATCGGATCGCCCGCCGGGCGCGGGCGCTGGTCGGCGTTCGCTTCCTGCCCCAGGGCCGCGATCCCATGCTCGGCCTGGATTGCGTCGGCACCGCCGCGGCCGCGGCGGGCGTGCCGGCCGGCAGCCTTCGAAGCGACTATTCGCTTCGGGGCGAGCATCTCGCCGCAATCGAGCACGAGCTGTGCGATCTCGGCTGTCATCCGGTGCCGCGCGAACAGGCCGTCGCCGGGGACGTCGTCGTCTGCGCGGCCGGTCCCGCGCAATTCCACATCCTCGTCCGGACGTGGGACGGGTTCGTGCACGCCGATGCCGGCCTTCGGCGCGTGGTCGAGCGGCCGCTGCCGGTGCCGTGGCCGGTGGCCGGCGTGTGGCGCTTCTTCGAGGGACTTTGAGCATGGCGACCCTCATTCTCACCGCCGCCGGAACGGCGATAGGCGGGCCGATCGGCGGAGCGCTCGGCGCCGCCCTCGGCCAGCAGATCGACTCGCGGCTGTTCGCGCCCAAGCCGCGCCAGGGGCCTCGGCTCGGCGAACTCGCCGTGCAGACTTCGAGCTACGGCAGCCAGATTCCGAAACTGTTCGGAACGATGCGGGTGGCGGGGACGGTCATCTGGGCGACCGACCTCAAGGAGGAAAGGTCTAGGAGCGGCGGCGGCAAGGGCCAGCCGAGGACCGTCAATTACAGCTATTCGGCGAGCTTCGCGGTGGCGCTGTCCGGACGCCCGATCCTCGCCGTTCGGCGGATCTGGGCCGACGGCAAGCTGCTTCGCGGCGCCGCCGGCGACTTCAAGACTCCGACCGGCTACCGCCTCCACCTCGGCGGCGAGGACCAGGCGGTCGATCCGCTGATCGCTTCTGCGGAGGGGACCGGCCAGAGCCCCGCCTATCGCGGCATCGCCTATGCCGTGTTCGAGGATTTCCAGCTCGCCGATTACGGCAATCGAATCCCTTCGCTGACCTTCGAGGTCGAAGCCGACGAGGGGCCGGTGACGGCGGGGGCGATCGCCGTGACGCTCGGCGAGGGCGCGCTGGCGGCGGGCGAGACCGTGGCGCTCACCGGCTATGCGGCCACGGGGGACAGCATCCGCGGGGCGATCGCGGCGCTCGCCGACCTCGAGCCGCTGAGCCTGGTCGACGACGGCGAGCGGCTGGTGATCGGCAATGGGGCTTCCGCCGAGCCGGTCCTCCTCGACCGGGCGGAGCTCGATGCCGGCGGCCGCGACGAATGGCTGAGGCGGAGCGGCGACTCCGTGGCCGCGGAGGCGACGCTCTCCTATTACGATTCCGGCCGGGACTATCAGACCGGCCTCCAGCGCTCGAGCCGGGCAGGGCCGGCGCTGATCAGCGACCGCCGCGCCGTCGCCGCCGCGCTCGATGCCGGCACTGCGAAGGCGCTCGCGACCCGGCGGCTCGAGAGCCTGTGGGCGGCGCGGCGATCGGCCAAGGTCAATCTCGGGTGGCGGCGTGTGGGGCTGCCGGCGGGAAGCCGGGTTCGAATCGCGGGCCGGCCCGGCCTGTGGCGGGTCGAGCGCTGGACGCTCGAGCACATGGTTCTGAAGCTCGAGCTGAGCGGCGCCGCCGCCGGCGCGTCTTCGACTCCGGCCGGGAGTGCCGGACGTCCCGTCGACCAGCCCGATCTGCTGCTCGGCGCGACCTCGCTGCTCCTTCTCGATCTTCCGCTTTCGGGCGAGGAATCGGCGCTTCGCCCGAGGCTTCTGGTCGCCGCGGCGGGGGCGGAGCCGGGCTGGCGGCGGGCCGATCTGATCGCGAGCTATGACGGCGGGCTCAGCTGGGCGGCGGCGGGCTCGACGGCGCCGGCGGCGACGATCGGCACGGCCCTCAGCGTTCCGGGACCGGCGGGGCCGGCTTTACTCGACGAGCGCCACGATTTCGAGGTCGAGCTGCTCGGCGAGGGCATGTGGCTGGAGAGCCGCGACGACGCCGCGCTCGCTTCGGGCGCGAATCTGGCCGTGCTCGGGGACGAGCTCATCCAGTTCGGGACCGCCGAGCCGCTCGGCGGCCGCCGATTCCGGCTCTCGCGATTGCTTCGCGGGCGGAGGGGCACCGAATGGGCGTCGTCGCTCCACGCCGTCGGCGAGCCCTTCGCTCTGATCGAGGCCGACAGCCTCGCCGTCGTCGAAGCGCCGCTCGGTGCGCTGGGCGGCGAGGCGCGGCTGATCGCGAGCGGTCCGGGGGACGTGGACGCAGTCGTCGCCGAGCGGACGGTCAGCGGCGAGGCGATGCGGCCGCCGCCGCCCGTCCACCTCGCCGCGGATCGGCTGGCCAACGGCGACCTTGCCCTGAGCTGGGTGCGCCGGAGCCGGACCGGCTGGGTCTGGCTGAGCGGGAGCGACACCCCGCTGGGCGAGGAGTCGGAGAGCTACCGGTTGACCCTGTCGGGCGCCGGCTTCGAGCGGACCGTCGCGACCGCTTCGCCCGGCTATCTGTACACCGCCGGCGAGCAGGCCGCGGACGGGCTTGTCGGGCCTCTCGCGATCGAGGTGGTCCAGCTCGGCACCGCGGCGCCGTCGCGTCCGGCGCGATCCGTCCTCGACTGAAGGAGATTTCCAATGACTGACCAGACGCCGCGCTTCGGCCTGCCCTTCATCATTCCGGGGCAGGCGCAGAAGGAGCTCTTCCACAACGAGGCTTTGACGAGGATCGACCTCGCGCTTCATCCCGCCGTGGAGGGCGCGCCGGCAACCGCTCCGCCGACGGGCCCGGTCGAGGGCCAATGCTGGATCGTCGCTCCGGCCGCCACCGGGGCGTGGAGCGGCCGGGACGGGGCGCTGGCGATGTGGACCGAAGCCGGCTGGCGCTTCCTCCTTCCGGCGCCCGGAACCACCGCCTGGGACAAGGCGGCGGGTCTGCCGGTTGTCTGGGACGGAACCGTCTGGAGGCAGGGCGACCTCATCTGCAGCCGCCTGGTCGTCGGCGGCAGCCAAGTCGTCGGCGCCCGCCAACCGGCCGTGCCAAGTCCTTCTGGCGGAACGATAATCGACGCGGAAGCGAGAGCCGCGATCGCCGCCATCACTGCGGCATTAATGTCACATGGACTGATCGAGTGACCATTTTTGTTGCCGGGATGAAACCAAGCGGCCAAAGGCTCGTTTGCGGCCCGTCTGACGAGGGGCTTCGGGATTCGGTTAAGCAAATCACTGAGGCATTTCGGCAACATATGTGGGGATAAGCGTGCTTGCGCGGAAACTCCGCTTACCGTATTGAGTTCAAGGTCGTTCCCGTAGGGACGCAAAAGAAAGGGGAAGATTATGCGGAAGCTCGCCATCGCAGTGGCGCTTTCATCCACCTTGCTCGCAACTCCAGCCTTTGCGCGCGATGGCGCCTGGTACGTTGGCGGCGAATTTGGTGCGATGATCGTCGAAGATACGAACGTCGACATCGGCACGGTCAACAACGCAATCGTGCTCAACCATGAATATGGCTACGATGGTGGCCTGTTCGTCGGTTACGATCTGGGCGCGTTCAGGATCGAGGCCGAAGCTGCCTACAAGCACGCGGATCTCGAATCCTATTCGACGTCGATCCGGTTGCCGGGCGAGGGCGCGAACTTCCCGTCACAACGCAATTTCGCGGGCGGCAGCACCAGCGCGTTGAGCTTTATGATCAACGGCATGCTCGACTTCGGCGACGACGACGGAATTTCCGGCTTCGTCGGCGGCGGTGTCGGCATGGCCAGGGTCAAGGCGAACAACCAGCGCGTCTTCGCCAACACCGCGCCCTTCCTCGACGGTTCCGATTCGCGGCTCGCATGGCAGGTCATCGCCGGCGTCCGCCAGGCGATCACGGACAATATCGACGTGACGGTGAAGTATCGCTTCTTCAACGTCGACAAGGTCCGGATGGCAGCGTTCAACGGCAGCGATGCGGATTTCCGCTTCCGGTCGCACAGCGTTCTCGGCGGCATCACCTTCAACTTCGGCGGTCCCGCCGAGGTGATCCCGGTTCCGCCGCCGCCGCCGCCTCCCCCGCCGCCTCCGCCTCCGCCGCCGCCTCCGCCTCCGCCGCCGCCCACTGCGTGCGTCGCGGGTCCGTTCATGGTCTTCTTCGACTGGGACAAGGACGACATCACCCCGCAGGCGGCTGCGATCCTCGACAACGCGGCTTCCTCGTATCAGACCTGCGGCCAGGCCCAGGTGATGATTGCGGGCCACGCCGACCGTTCGGGTTCGGACCAGTACAACGTCGGTCTTTCGCAGCGTCGCGCCGCGAACGTCCGTTCGTACCTGGCCGGCCGCGGAATCCCCGATGGGGTCATGACCACGGAAGCGTTCGGCGAGAGCCGGCCGCTGGTCGAGACCGCCGACGGCGTCCGCGAGCCGCAGAACCGGCGCGTGGAAATCACCTTCGGCCCCGGCTCCGGCTGGTAAGAAGGTCCGCCGCTCCGGCGGCGGTACGTCAAGCAAAGGAGGGAGTCGGCTTTCGGGCCGGCTCCTTTCTTTTTGCCTCCGGTCGACCGGGGCGCCGCCGGGAAAAAGCCTTTCGCGGCCGGTGGACGCGGGCTAAGCGGGCCGCTTCCCGCCAGACAAGGACTTCAGATGCGCATCGCGATGATCGGCACAGGCTATGTCGGGCTTGTTTCCGGCGCCTGCTTCTCCGATTTCGGCCATGACGTCGTCTGCGTCGACAAGGACGAACGCAAGATCGATGCGCTGAGGAACAGCGAGATGCCGATCTTCGAGCCGGGCCTCGACGAGCTGGTCGAACGCAACGTGCGCGGCGGTCGCCTCGCCTTCACCACCGTGCTGGCGGAGGGCGTGGAGGACGCGGACGCCGTTTTCATCGCGGTGGGGACGCCCTCGCGCCGCGGCGACGGCCATGCCGATCTCAGCTACGTCTTCGGAGCGGCCGGGGAGATCGCGCGCGCCCTTCGGCGCCCGGCCGTCGTGGTCACCAAGTCGACCGTTCCGGTCGGAACGGGGGACGAGGTCGAGCGGATCATCCGCGACGCCGCGCCGGACGCCAAGGCGTGGGTGGTGTCGAACCCCGAATTCCTGCGCGAGGGCGCGGCGATCGAGGATTTCAAGCGCCCCGACCGGATCGTCGTCGGCACCGACGACGATCATGCCGCCGAGGTGATGCGCGAGATCTACCGGCCGCTCTATCTCAACAAGGCGCCCTTGCTGTTCACCGGCCGGCGGACCGCCGAGCTCATCAAATATGCCGCCAACGCCTTTCTCGCCACCAAGATCACCTTCATCAACGAAGTGGCGGATCTGTGCGAGAGCGTCGGCGCCGACGTCCAGGACGTCGCGCGCGGAATCGGCCTCGACAATCGCATCGGGTCCAAATTCCTGCATGCCGGGCCGGGCTATGGCGGCTCGTGCTTCCCGAAGGACACCGTCGCCCTGCTCAAGACCGCCGAGGACCATCAGGCGCCACTGCGCATCGTCGAATCCGTCGTCAAGGTGAACGACGCCCGAAAACGGGCGATGGGCCGGAAGGTGATTCAGGCGCTCGGCGGCGAGGCGCGCGGGCGGACCGTCGCCGTGCTTGGGCTGACCTTCAAGCCGAACACCGACGACATGCGCGAGGCGCCGTCGCTGAGCATCGTCCAGGCGCTCGAGGATGCCGGCGCGGCGGTCCGGGCCTATGATCCCGAAGGGATGGAGCAGGCTCGGCCGATGATGCCCAAGGTGGAGTTTTGCGACAGCCCCTACAGCGCCGCGCAAGGCGCGCACGCCGTCGTGCTGGTCACCGAATGGGACCTTCTGCGCGCCCTCGACCTCAAGCGGCTGGTGGGAGTCATGGCTCAACCGGTCTTCGTCGATCTGCGCGGAGTCTATCCGCCCGAAGAGGTCGAGGAGGCCGGGCTGCGCTGGCACGGCATCGGCCGCCCGTTGCGCCTGTAATAAGGCGGCAACCGTTCCGCCTCCGGATCGTTCACCTCTTTCAAAAGGGAGAAAGAGGATGAGGCTCGCCTGCTTGCTGCTGCCTTGCTCGGCCGCCGTCGCGCTCACCGCGTGCGCGACCCAGGACCACAATATCGGCGAGGACCCCCATCCGTCCGCTGCGACCTCGACGATGGCGCCCGACAGGGTGACCGCCGATCTTCGCGACGCCGACGGACGAACCCGCGCCCGCGCCAGCGTCGAGCAGGCGGGGGACAGCCTGCGCGTCAGGGTGGAAGCCGTGTCGATGAGCCCCGGCGCCTACGGAGCGCACCTCCACGCGACCGGACGCTGCGATCCGCCGGGCTTCACCACCGCCGGCGGCCACTGGAACCCGACCGGCCAGATGCACGGCAAGGACAATCCCAAAGGCATGCACAAAGGGGACCTGCCCAACCTGCTGGTGGGGACCGACGGCCGCGGCAGCTTCGAATATACGATCCCCGGCGCGAGGCTTTCGGGGACGATGCCCGACGGGCTGATCGACGCGGACGGCGCGTCGGTCGTCATCCATGCCGCCGCCGACGATTACCGGACGGACCCTTCCGGAAACAGCGGCGCCCGGATCGCCTGCGGGGTGCTCGGCTAGAGTCGGTCCTGATGAGGCTGAACCGTTTCCCGGCGAAGGCCGGGATCCAGCCTTTCAGCCGGCGAAACTGGACCCCGGCCTTCGCCGGGGAACAGCCGCTTCAATGTCAGCAGGACAAACTCTAAACGGGCTCGCCGGCGGCTCGGGCGCGCTCCACCTTGCTCGCCTCGAGCGCGGCGATGTGCCGCGATCCGATCCACAGTGCGAGCAGGGTGAAGGGGGGAACGACGTAAAGGCAGAAGATGCCCGCGCTGAGGCTTCCGGTGAGGACCGACATCTTGCCGGCATAATAGGGTCCGAGGGCGAGACCGACCATGGTCGTGCCGAGAACGTAGGTTGCGCCGGCGGTCGCGCGCATCCGCGGAAGCACCAGATCCTGGAGGGTCGCAACCGCCGCGCCGACCCACATCGAGCCGAAAAGCTGGGTGATGGGGCTCGCGATATAGAAGCCCGCGAGGCTGTCGGTCGTGAACATGTAGCAGACCGATGGAATGGGGAGGACGACCGCGAGCATGTTGACGAACAGGCGGCCGCGCGGATCGCGCCGCCGCCAGCGATCGGCGATGACGCCGCCGACGATCACGCCGGTCGCGGCGGCGAAGGCGGCCGACCAGCCGAGGAGGGCGGCGACTTCCTCGGCGGCGGAAATGCCGTGAAGGAGCTGCGCGGGGGCGGCCGGGCTCGAATAGAAGGTCCGAAGCACATAAGGCGGCGCCCAGAAGGCGATGGCGTAGCTCATGAACGAGATGCTGCCGAAAGCCACCGCGAGCAGGATCAGGGTCGGCGATGCCCAGATCAGGCGATGGGTGGCGGGATCGCGATGGCGAAGCGACTGCACCCACGAGAAGATGGCGTAGACGCCGAGACCGTAAGCGAGCCATTGCGGCCAATCGCCGGTCAGCCAGATCATCCCGGCTACGGCCGCGGCGGTCGCCGCGAGCATCGCGAGGTTGACCGGCAGGGCGCCCGGCGTCCGCGCGGCGGTGATCAGGGTGAGCGGCGGAAGGATCGCGGCGAGCTCGCGTCCGAAATCGCGCCAGGCATTGGGCCTCAATATCGGCTGCGGCAGGCCGTCGGACGCGCCCCGCTGCGGCTCGCGCAGAGTCAGCACCCATAAGGCGAGCAACAGTCCCGGAAGGCCGACGGCGAGGAACGCCGCTTGCCAGCCGACGAGCCCGAGCGGCGCCGAGGTCGGATCGGGCCAGGCGGCATTCCAGCGGCTGATGATCAGACCGCCGACCGGGAGGCTGAGAGCGCCGCCGATATAGAGGCCGCTCGAATAGATTGAGAGAGCGGTTGCCCGCCGTTCCTTCGGGAAGCTGTCGGAGATCATCGAGTAGGCCGCGGGCGAAGCGCTCGCCTCGCCGATGCCGACTCCGATGCGCGCCGTCGCCAGCATCCCGAAGGTCGAGGCGAAGCCGGAAAGGACCGTCATCGACGACCACAGGCCGAGGCCGACCGCGATCAGCTTGCCCCGATACCAGCTGTCGGCGAGGCGGCCGAGCGGGATTCCGAACAGGGCATAGAAGACGGCGAAAGCGGTTCCGTAGAGGAAGCCGATCTGGGCGTCGTCGACATGCAAGTCGTGCTTTATGTCCTGGGCGAGGATCGAGATGATCTGCCGGTCGACGAAATTGATCATGTAGACGAGGACGAGGACGAACAGGACGTACCAGGCATAAGGCGCAATTCGAGAGGGAGCGCGCTCGTCGGCACCGCTCGCGGGGGGTTGCGCTGCCATGGGCCCTCTCGTTGTGCTTCGCCTCGCATCTGGCTAGCAGAGCGGCACGCTTTGGCAACTCGGCATCGCCCATGAAGAGCTCGGTCCTGTTCGTCTGCCTCGGCAATATCTGCCGTTCGCCGCTCGCCGAGGCGGCCTTCCGGCGCGAGGCGGAGCGGCTCGGGCTGGATGTCGAGATCGATTCCGCCGGAACCGGTGACTGGCATATCGGCCATCCGCCGGACGCCCGGGCGGCAGCGGTTGCGGCGCGCAACGGCGTCGACATCTCCCATCTCCGGGCGCGCCGGGTCGAGCCGGACGATTTCCGGCGCTTCGACCATATCGTCGCCCTCGACTCCAACAATCTGCGCGACCTCGAACGGCTTCGGCCCACCGACGGCACGGCGCGCCTGTCGCTGCTGCTCGACCATGTCGAGGGGCGGGCGGGGGAGGCGGTGGCCGATCCCTATTATGGCGACGAAGCCCATTTCGACGCCGCCTGGGCCGATGTCTCGGCCGGCGCCGAAGCCCTCGCCCGCAAGATCGCCGCGGGCGGATGACCGCCTTCGCCCGGCGCGTCGCCGCCGTGACCGGGATGGCGGAGGAGCGGCTCGAGCGGCTGGCGGGGGGCGATCTTTCGGAGGTCCTCCTGGTGCCGCGCGGAGACGGGCGCTTCGCGGTCGCCAAGCCGGACAGCGGCTATGGCGCCGAGGCGGCGATGCTTCGGGCGATCGCCGCCGCCGGAGTTCCCGCCCCCCAGATCGAGGGAGAGCATGAGGGCGTGCTGCTGCTCGAGCATGTCCCCAATGACCGGGTGTTCAGCCCGGCCGCGTGGAGCGAGCTCGGCGAGGCCCTGCGCCGGCTGCACGATGTCACCGGCGACCATTATGGCTGGAGCGTCGATTATCAGATCGGCACCGTCGCCCTCGACAATCGCGAAAGGCGGGACTGGCCCGGATTCTGGGCGGAGCAGAGGCTGGTCGCCACCGCCTCCGTGCTCGATCGCCCATGGCGGGCCCGGATCGAGAGCCTCGCGCCGCGGCTTCGCGACCTGCTCCCGGCGGAGCCGCCGCCCTCCCTCCTCCACGGCGACCTGTGGAGCGGCAACGTCCTCGTCCTGAACAGCCGCTTGGGAGCGCTGATCGATCCGGCCTGCTATCATGGCGACGCCGAAGTCGACCTGGCGATGCTGACCCTGTTCGACACGCCGGACGACCGGTTCTGGGCAGCTTACGGCCCGCTGCGAACCGGCTGGGAAGGGCGCCGCCCGCTCTACCAGCTTTTCCCCGCGCTCCTGCATCTTCGACTGTTCGGCGACGGCTATGCCGGAATGGTCGACCGGCTTCTCTCGCGCGTCGGCGGCTGAGCTCAGTCGAGCGCGTAACGCTCGACGACGCTGTAGACGGGGCCGTCGGGGGTGAAGCGGCTTTCGAAGAGGCAGAATCGGCCGACATCGAAGGGCGGTCCTGCGATCGCGCCCGATTGCTCGACGAAGCCGCCCATCGGCCCGGTGCCTCGGGGCAGCCGGGCGAGGGTGATATGCGGCGTATAGGCGCGCCGTTCCGGCTCGAGGCCGATCCGCACCAGCGCCTGGTCGAGCTTCTTGTGAAGGGTGCGAACCGGTTCCTGCGGAGCGATCCCCGCCCAGAGCGTCACCGGCTGGCCGCGCCTGTCGAAGGCGCCGAGCCCGCTGAGCGCGATCGAGAAGCGCGGATGGTGGACGCTGCTCAGCGCCGCGTCGACGTCCCGCGCCCCGTGGCGGTCGACCTCGCCGATGAAGCGCAAGGTGAGGTGCAGCTGCTCCTCGTCCTGCCAGCGCGCGCCGGCGACTCCGCCCATCACGTCGAGCAGCCGGGCGCGGACGGCCTCCGGAAGCTCGACGGCGACGAAAAGGCGGAGCATCGCGCCGCCCTTAGACCGGGCGGGGGAGGCTGAGTACCGGTTTTCCTTGAATGTACCCTCCGATCCCCCGATATTATCGCGAGCGGCGTTTCACTTCGCCGCCGAAGGAGAGAGTTCAAAATGGCTAACGGATTTGACCCGCGCGCGACTGCCTCGCCGCAAACGGCCGGCACGATCGGCCGGGAAGGCATCGCCTATGACGCGGGGCTGCGGTCCTACATGCTGTCGGTCTACAATTACATGGCGTCGGGCGTGCTGCTCACCGGCATCGTCGCCTTCCTGTTCGTCCGCACCGGTGCCGTGCTTTCGCTGTTCAACCTCGACACCGGCCGGGCCTCGCCGCTCGGCTGGCTCGTCATGCTGGCCCCGCTCGGGCTGGTCTTCTGGTTGAGCTTCGGAATCAACCGGATGTCGGCGACCACCGCCAAGGCGCTGTTCTGGGCCTATGCCGTGCTGATGGGCCTGTCGCTGTCGACGGTGCTGCTCGCTTATACCGGCGCGTCGGTGGCTCAGACCTTCTTCGCCGCAGCGGCGGCCTTCGCCGGCCTCAGCCTCTGGGGCTATACGACGAAGAAGGACCTGTCGGGCTTCGGCACCTTCCTGATCATGGGCCTGTTCGGGCTGATGATCGCTCTGCTGATCAACATGTTCATGCGCTCGAGCGCGATGGACCTGGCGATCAGCGCGATCGGCGTGCTGCTGTTCGCGGGCCTCACCGCCTACGACACCCAGAAGATCAAGAGCCTGTATTTCGTGGTTCAGGGAAGCGGCGAGATGGTCGCCAAATCGGCGATCATGGGCGCTCTGACCCTCTACCTCGACTTCATCAACCTCTTCCTCTTCCTGCTCCGCTTCATGGGCGACCGCCGCTAGGCGCCGCCCGGTGCGAACGAGGGAAGGCCCGGCGACGACGCCGGGCCTTTTCTTTTTCGGTCAGCGCGCGACGTAGCGGGCGAAGAAATCGAGCGTCCGCTGCCAGGCGAGCTTCGCGGCGGCCTCGTTGTAGCGCTCGGCCGACGTGTCGTTGTGGAAGGCGTGGTTGACGTCGGGATAGACGAACGCCTCCACCGTCTTTCCGGCCGCCTGAAGCGCGTCTCGCCAGGGAAAGCCGGTCTTGTTCACCCGCTCGTCGAGCCCGGCATAATGGAGCAGCATCGGCGCCCGGACTTGCGGTGCAAGCGCCGGATCTGGCGCTGGGCCGTAGAACGGTACGCCGGCGTCGAGCGCATCGCCCGCCGCGACGGCGATCCGGTTGACCATCCCCCCGCCCCAGCAGAAGCCGACCGCACCGGCCTTGCCGTTGCTTCCGGGCAGCGACTTGAGCAGGCGCAGGGTGGCGACGGCGTCGGCCGCCGCCTGGCCGAGATCGAGCTTGCCGATCGCCTCGCGCGCGGCGTCCTCGTCGGCCGGAGTGCCGCCGACCGGCGACAGGAAGTCGGGTGCGACCGCGCGATAGCCGGCCACCGCCAGGCGCCGCGCGACATCCTCGATATGGCCGTTGAGCCCGCGATTCTCGTGGACGACGAGGACGGATCCGAGCGGGCCCGATAGCTTCGCCGGCTCGGCCTGATAGCCCTTCATCGTCCGGCCCGGGCCGACCGGCCAGCTCATCCGGCGGGCCCGCACGCGCCGGTCGTCGTCGGCGATGAGCGCCGCCGCGGCCGGATCGGCCGCGATCGAAGCGAGCAGGGCGGAGGCGGCCGCAGCGCCGCCGGCCAGCCGGGTCAGCTCGGCCATGAAGGCTCGGCGGTCCAGGCCTTCGTGGGTGAATCGGTCGTAGAGGGCGACGGCGGCAGCCCGCAGATCGTCCATGTCAGGCCTGCTGCGGCTGGGGCCGGCTCTGCTCGGGCATCAGGGCGTCGTCGATCTCGCGGGCCCGGATGGCGGCCGGGCGGCTGCCGATCCGGCCGAAATAATCCTCGAAGGCCGGGCGCTTGTCGATCGAGCCGAACATCATCCCCCAGCCGATTTGCGAGCCGACATAGACGTCGGCGGCGGTGAACTGGTCGCCGCAAATGTAGGGCCCCGAGCCGATGCAGCGCTCGAGCGTGTCGATCGTCTCCTCGAAGCTGCCATAGCCCGCCATCCTCTTCTTGTCGGGCGGGGCGAGCAGGCCGAGCGACTTGCCGGTCACCGCCGCCTCGACCGGCCCGGCGGCGAAGAACAGCCAGCGATAATAAGGCCCGCGGCGCGGATTTCCCGAGGGCGGCGCGAGGCTGGCGTCGGGGAAGGCGTCGGCGAGATAGGCGCAGATCGCCGCGCCTTCGGTCACCACCGTGTCGCAATGCTTGATCGCCGGCACTTTTCCCATGGGATTGATGGCGAGATAGTCGGGCGCCTTCATCGTCGTATCAGAGTCGATCAGCACCGTCTATTAAGGACGTCCGACCTCCTCGAGCATCCAGCGCACGATCCGGCCGCGCGACATCGGGTTGGTGTAGAAGGTGAGGCTGGTGTCGGACATGGCGCTGGCTCCCTCATCGCAGGGTCCGCACAGTAACGTCACTCCCGCGAAAGCGGGAGTCCAGTCGGGCCTCGGAGCGCGCGCGGAGTCAGCACTGGATTCCCGCTTTCGCGGGAATGACGTTGCGCTCAGGCCTGCTCTTCGGGCTGGCCCTGCTCGCCTTCAGGCTCCGGGGCGGCCTTCTTGCCCTTCTTCTTCGACACCTTGGGCGGGGCCGGGACGATCTCGAAGGCGGGCGCGTCGTCCCGGATCGTGACCTTGACCTCGCCGCCGTGGATGAGCTTGCCGAAGAGCAATTCCTCGGCGAGCGGCTGCTTGATCTTCTCCTGGACGAGCCGGCCCATCGGGCGGGCGCCGTAGAGCTTGTCGTAGCCGCGCGCCGTCAGCCACTTCCGAGCCTCGTCGTCGAGGTCGATATGGACGTTGCGGTCCGCCAGCTGGAGCTCGAGCTGGAGGATGAACTTGTCGACGACCCGGGCGACCACTTCGGTCGGCAGGTAGCTGAACGGAACGATCGCATCGAGCCGGTTGCGGAATTCCGGCGTGAACATCCGCTTGATCGCTTCCTCGTCCTCGCCCTCGCGCGTGTTGTTGCCGAAGCCGAGGCCCTCGCGCGCCATGTCGCTGGCGCCCGCATTGGTGGTCATGATCAGCACCACATTGCGGAAGTCGATCTTCTTGCCGTTATGGTCGGTGAGCCTGCCATGGTCCATCACCTGCAACAG
>JBJMTX010000034.1:0-18719 GCA_045811485.1 Allosphingosinicella sp. | reverse complement strand
CGCGGACGCGAGGTCGTCGAAGCGCTAAGAGAGCGAAGGAGGGCATGGCACAACAGTCGGAGAGACGGGGCCGGAAAAACCAGCTTGTGTTCACCGTGCGATCGAGCACGCTCGCGTGATCTGGATCCGGTCCGCGTACTCCCATGCAGGCCCGCAGCCCCAACGCTGCACCGAGAGGCCGGACAGATGGCAGCATCCGACGACGTGCCGAACTCTCCAAAACCCTCTTGCGCTGAAGGGGGCGTCCACAGATGAACCCATACTTCGGCCCTACATGTCCCGCCCTCTCGAAAGAGTGATGCCTCTTCGTGGTCACTTTTAGTGACCGCCTCTCCGAAAGGAGGGGTCGGGGCGAGAAAGTTGCGCTCGCGCGCCCGTTGCGCTAAAGGCGCCGCCTTCCAAGGCATCAGCAGTGGAATTGCGGGAGGCAGGCCCCTCAGCGGGGAAGGCCGTCTGGACCGCTAAACTTCGACAGTCCGCCATAGCTTCAAGCGACGGCGGAGCAGCGAGAGTGAAAGAGAAAGACTAATCACATGGCGAAGAAGATAACGGGCTATATCAAGCTCCAGGTGCCCGCGGGCGCCGCCAATCCGTCGCCGCCGATCGGGCCTGCTCTGGGCCAGCGCGGCGTCAACATCATGGAATTCTGCAAGGCGTTCAACGCCGCCACCGGCGATTCCGAGAAGGGGATGCCGATCCCGACGGTGATCACCGTCTATGCGGACCGAAGCTTCTCGTTCGAGACCAAGACTCCGCCGGCGAGCTTCCTTCTGAAGAAGGCGGCGAAGATCAATTCGGGCGCCAAGGAGCCCGGCAAGCAGACCGCCGGGCGGGTCAGCCGAAAGCAGCTTCGCGAGATCGCCGAAGTGAAGATGAAGGATCTCAACGCCAACGACATCGAGGCGGCGGCGCGGATCATCGAAGGCAGCGCCCGCGCGATGGGCCTCGAAGTGACGGGGAGCTGAGGACATGGCGAAGCTCACCAAAAAGCAGAAGGCGCTCAATGAGGCCGTCGACCGCACGCGGCTCTATGGAGTCGACGAGGCCATCGAGGCGCTGAAGGCCAATGCCAAGTCGAAGTTCGACGAGACGATCGAAGTCGCGCTCAACCTCGGAGTCGACCCCCGCCACGCCGACCAGATGGTCCGCGGAGTCGTGACGCTCCCCGCCGGCACCGGCAAGGACGTCCGAGTCGCGGTGTTCGCGCGCGGGGCCAAGGCCGAGGAAGCGACGGCGGCGGGTGCCGACGTCGTCGGGGCCGAGGACCTGATGGAGACGATCCAGGGCGGGACGATCGATTTCGACCGGGTCATCGCCACCCCCGACATGATGGGCGTGGTCGGCCGGCTCGGCAAGCTGCTCGGCCCCAAGGGGCTGATGCCGAACCCGAAGCTCGGAACCGTCACCCCCAACGTCGCCGAGGCGGTCAAGGCGGCCAAGGGCGGCCAGGTCGAGTTCCGGGTCGAGAAGGCCGGGATCATCCATTCCGGCATCGGCAAGGCGAGCTTCCCGGCCGCGGACCTCAGGCGCAACTTCGACGCCTTCGTCGACGCGATCGTCAAGGCCAAGCCGACCGGCGCCAAGGGCAAGTATGTCAAGAAGGTCGCGCTTTCTTCGACCATGGGGCCGGGCCTCAAGGTCGACGTCGCCGAGGTGGCATCGGCCTGAGGCCGGTTCCCTCGGAACGTGGAAAGAGGGCCGGGGAGCGGGAGCTTCCCGGCCCTTTTTCGTCGGCTCACTCGAGCGTGATCGCCTCGCTGATGTCGTGGACCAGAAGGCCTCGGTGAAGCATCGCCTGGCGGTCGAGCGGAAGGCGGTAGAGGGCGCGGAGGAAAGCCTTGTCCTGGGCGGTGAGGTCGCGCGGCGGGGCGGGCGTCTCGAACAGGCTCAGCATCGAGCCTTCCGGACGCGCGTCGACGTTGCGGATCTCGGCGAGCGCGACGAGGGCCGAATAAGCGGCGAGCGTGTCGAGCTTCTTGCCCATCGCCTGGTCGGTGTCGATGATGACGAGCGCGCTGGTCAGGACCCGGTTGGTCAGAGTGCTGAGCAGGCTGTTATCGTAATGCATCAGCGACGGCACGTCGCCGCCGAGCGACGAGCCTGCGCCGGAGCCGGCATGGGTGGCGGGGATCGTCTGGGTGGCGCCGCCGGCGACGTTCTGGCTGTCGCCGTGCCGGCCGCGAACCTCGGTCGAATAGAGCCAGCGGACCGGCGCCGAGCCCGTCAGCATCGAATTGCGGGCGGCGGGGGAGAGCCGCGCCAGCCGCCACGGCTCGCGCTTCTCGATCGCCCGCGCCACGCTCGCCGGGTCCGGGGTGAAGCTGACGATGATGTTGGGGCGGCAATTCTCCGGCGCGACCTCGATCCCGGCCTCGGCGGCGATCGCCCGGATCCTCGCCTCGGCGGCGCGCTCGCCGACCGTCTCGAGCCCGAGCACCTGGGGGCAGACCGGATCGACCCAGCGGGCCACTGGAGTCTCGCCCGCCGCCACGCCGGTCGACCGGACGAACTGCGTGGCCCGGTCGCGCGCCGCCTTCTCCGGCAGACGGATGCCCTCGACGACGATCGGATCGCTGGCCGGCTGGGCGGGAGGCGCGGCCGCCTGCGCCGCCGCGATGGCGAGGCCGAAGCCGGCCGCCGGGAGCATCATCGTTCGACTCAAAAGACCGAAGACCTGCATTGCGGACTCCCTTCGCGGTCGATCGGGAGCCGCGGCGATCGCGACGGTCCCGTCACGATCATCGCACAGGTGGCCGATGCGGCAAAGCGAAGGGCGAAATCGCGCAAAGGCCGGTAAGCGGACGGTTGACAGGCTCCCCCTTAGCCGGTCGAAGGCGGTCATGCTGAAATTCGCCTTTCCCGTCGCCGCCCTCCTCCTCGCCGCGCCGCTCGCGGTCTCGGCCAAGACCGACCCCGCCACCTGGGTGAAGCACATCCAGGCCGAGCTCGACGCGATCAACCGCAAGCAGAAATGGCTTCCCGAAGGCGAGGCGCAGGGCGGGGCGCTCGCCGCCGGCGGAGAGGCCCGGCTGGATTATGCGCTCGCGGCCGGCACCGCCTATCGCCTCATCCTGGTCTGCGAGCAGGATTGCGCCTCCGGCGAAGCGGAGCTGACCGATCCGTCGGGAGCCCGTCTCGGCGACCCGAAGCCGCTGGTGAACATGCCCGCCTTCGAAGCCACGCCGGCGTCGGCCGGCACCTATGCGCTGAAGGTGAGGATGACCGATTGCGCCGTCGCCGAGTGCGTGTGGTCGGCGCGGCTCTACGCCCGGCGCTGAGCGCTTCGCCAAGGATCGGGGCTGGGGTGACTGCGCCGCGCGGAGAGGAAGGGACGCGCGGCGCACTCGGACAACGGTCCGGTCGTACGCCTTCGCCTCGACCGGCCGGGCTTTTGGCTCGCTTCGTCCAAAGCGAGCGCTTTACAGGGGCTTGACCGTGGGATCGTTTCGCTCGCGCAGCGAATGCGCCGAAGGGCCGGAACCGCTCCGCGCCGCCGCCGTTGAGGCCGAGGTATCTTCCGCGCCGACGCGCGGACCGGAACAAGGGGTAAGGCCATGCTCGCCGTCGTCGCCGCCATTCTCGTCGTCCTCTGGCTCGCCGGATTTCTCGTCTTCCATGTCGCGGGCGGGTTGATTCACATCCTGCTCGTCATCGCCGTGATCGCGGTCATCCTCCACTTCGTCCGGGGTCGCGGCGCACCCTAGCAGCAAAAAACCGAGGATTTCTGCGATTCCCGGCGGAACCTCGCGTGCCTTTCCGCATTTGTCGGACATGGACGAGGTGCGATTCTTTCATCAGCAGGCCGAAAAGTGCCGGACGGCGGCCGTCGAAGCGAGCAACGAGCATGCCCGCCGCGGCCTCCAGCAGCTCGCCACCCATTATGAGCGCGAGGCCCGGCGGCTGAACCTGGCGGAGATCCAGGCGCGCTAGCCGGCAGGCGGGCTCCGGCCGGCCTCTTTGCTCCGATACCGAGGCAATAGTGGGCGCCCAGGGGCTAGGCATCGCCCCCGGTTGAATGATATTTCGGCGGCGGGCCTCGGGGGAATTGCCATGGGAGAAGAAGGCGCGACCCGTTCGGGCGGTTTCTGGTCGTCGCTGCCCGGGGTGATGACCGGAATCGCCGCGTTGGTCACGGCGGTCGGCGGAGTCTATGCGCTTTCGCGGCAGCAGGGCGCGCATGAGGCGGCGGCCGCGCCGCCGGGTAACGCTCAATCCGCGGCGGCCCCGGTCGCAGGCGAAGCGCAAGCCGGCACTCAGAACATGGCTGCGACGCAGCCGGTCGCGAAGCCCGACAAGCCGGTCGACGCCGCGCCGCCGCCCGCACCGCCGCCCCCTCCGCCGCCCAACTTCCCCGACATTGCCGGGCGCTGGCAAACCAGTTTCGGCCCGCTCGACTTCACGGAAACCGACGTTCGCGACGATTCCGGAGCCGTGGTGGGAAAGGCGGCGCGGGCGACCTACACATCCGAAGGGGAGGCCGGCCGCCTTGCCGGCGAATTCGAGGGCTCCACCCTGGTCGCGCACTGGTACGAGCCCAATTCGGCCACCAAATGCGACGATGAGCGCGGCGGCACGGTTCATTGGGGTCGAATCGAGCTCACTTTCAACCGCGCCGTCAACGAGGTTCAGGGCCACTGGGGCTATTGCGATGAGCCGCCCGAACGGAAGTGGACGGGCACGCGCGACTGACGGTACCGCGCCGTCCGCGCGCCCGACCGACATTACATTGAGGTTGAATTCGGCGCGGGCTGCCGCTAATGGCCCCCTTCGCCTTTTGCCGCCCTGCGGCCAAAGGCTCCGTCCGAGACAGCTGGTGGGGCTCGCCCCTTAATCTCCAGCCTAGACGGGGAAAGAGATTTCGGCGCCCAAGCGGGCGCCGTTCGCCGGCTGGTCCGGTTCGCTCTCCCCATCACGGACAACGGCTTCGGGTTCGACCCCGATACCGAAACGTACGTCCGGCGGATGGTCCGCCGGATGAATTGGAGAGTAAGATGGATCGAGCTCAGAAGTCCGAGCAGGTCGCCTCGCTCAAGCAGACGTTCGCCGAGACGAGCCTGGTGGTCGTCACCCGCAATCTCGGCCTGACGGTGGCCCAGTCCACCGCCCTGAGGAACCGGATGCGGGACGCGGGCGCCAGCTACAAGGTGACCAAGAACACGCTCACCCTGATTGCGCTCGAGGGCAGCCGTTATGCCCCGATCGGCGAATTGCTGACCGGGCCGACGGCGCTCGCCACGTCGACCGATCCGGTCGCGGCCGCCAAGGTCGCGGTCGATTTCGCCAAGACCACCGATCGTTTCGAGATCGTCGGCGGGGCGATGGGCGACACCGTCCTCGACGTGGCCGGAGTGAGGGCGCTCGCCGAGCTTCCCTCGCTCGACGAGCTGCGCGCGAAGATCATCGGCGTCATCCAGGCGCCGGCGGCCAAGATCGCGCGTACGATCAACGAGCCGGGGGCGATGCTGGCCCGAGTGCTCGGCGCCTATGCGGCGCGCGAAGCGGCGTAATCATTCAAAATCGAACTGAACCGACGGGCCGAGCGCCCGGAAAGAAACTGGAGACTTACAATGGCTGACATCAATTCCCTCGTCGACCAGCTCAGCGAGCTGACCGTTCTCGAAGCCGCCGATCTCGCCAAGGCGCTCGAGGAGAAGTGGGGCGTCTCTGCCGCCGCGGCGGTTGCGGCGGCTCCGGCCGGCGGCGGCGGCGCGGCCGCTCCGGCCGAGGAAGAGAAGACCGAGTTCGACGTCATCCTCGTCAACGACGGCGGCAAGAAGATCAACGTGATCAAGGAAGTGCGCGCGATCACCCAGCTCGGCCTCGGCGAGGCCAAGGCGCTGGTCGAGGGCGCTCCCAAGCCGGTCAAGGAAGGCGTCAACAAGGCCGAAGCCGAGGAGCTCAAGAAGCGCCTCGAGGAAGCCGGCGCGACCGTCGAGCTGAAGTAATCCGTCGCCCCAGCGCAGGCTGGGGCCCCGTGGGGTGAAGGGCGCTGGCGTTTTTCACCCGCTGAGGTCCCGGCTTTCGCCGGGATGACGCGAAAGAGAAGGGGCGGCTCCTCGCGGGGCCGCCCCTTTCTTTTATCCGAAGGCTCCGGACGCGGTCAGACCCGTTCAGGCTCTCCGAGCGCTCGGGCGACGACGCCCTCGTGGAGGCCCGAGGGGTTCTCGGTGTCGAAATGGGCCAGCTCCTCGCCGTCGGGAACGCCGACCGCGAAGGTGGCGCGGGTGTGGCGCTCGCTTCCGTCGGGGAGGCGATAGCGGGCGTCGGCGACGACGACCGGAAGAACCGCATCGCCCTCGACCTGGGCGGTCGGAAGGGCGACCGCGGCCTCGAGCGTGCGCGCCTCGCCGGCGGGGATGGTGACCGGCGGGGTGTCGGCATGGTCGCGCGGCTCGATCAGGGCGCGCTCCATCTCGGTCGCGCCGGAGGCGAGCATCCAGGTCGAGATCCGGACGTCCTCGGCGGGCGCGTCGCCGCGATTGTCGACCGTCAGCTCGAACTCGACGCGGGCGTCGCGCTCACTGACTCCGGCGCGAAGCGGCCGCATCGCCAGCCCGAGCTCGGGAAGCCCGATCCGCTCGGGGACGATCGGGGCCGCGGCGACCACCGGCTCGGCGACCGGCGCGGTCTCTCGGACCTCGTCATAGACGTCGGTCCGGCGGCGGCGGCGAAGCGCGAAGAGAGCGAGCGCGCCGACCAGCAGCAGCCCGCCGAGCAGCCAGGGGAGGAAGGAGGCGCGATTGTCCTGCGTCTGAGCGACCGGGACCGGCGCCGTCGTCGTTTCCGGCAGCACCTCCGTCGGAGGCGTCTGCGCGACGGGGGGCGGAAGCGGGGCGACCTCGGTCGTCGGCAGGGTTTCGACGGGGGCGGGGGCCACCGCCACCGGTGCTGGGGCGACGGTTACGACCCGGGCCGGCACGCGCACGGGCGCTCGGGCTGTGGTCCGCGTGGTGCGAGTGGTGGTGGTCGTGGTGGTCGCCTCGGGCGTCGGAGTCGTCGCGGCGGGCGGGGTCGTCACCGTCGTATCGACCGTCTCGGGCAATGGCGCCGGGGTCGTGGCTACCGGGTCCGGCGCGGGCGCCTGGGCGGCCGGAGGCTCGGTGGTGGCCGGCGCGGTCGTGTCCTGCGCGAAGCTGGGGGTGAGGGGGAGCGCGGCAGCGGCGAGAAGCAGCGCGGCGCGGGTGAGGGGGGTTGGGGCCTGTTTCATAACAGGGTGACAATGAATTTCGCGGCGCTTCGGGCTCGTTCCGCCGCAGCAAGCGGGGCGGACCGTTGCCGGGCAGCGGCGAGCGGTGGCTTGGCCTCAGGCGGCAGCGCGGGCTCCGCCGGACGCGGCGAGCAGCGCCCGGGCGGCCGCCGCGTCGACCGGCCGGCTGAACAGATAGCCCTGGACCGACGAGCAGCCGTGGCGGCGAAGCTCGGCGAGCTGCTCGTTGTCCTCGACCCCTTCGGCCGTCGTATCCATGCCCAGCGCCCGGGCGAGCTCGGTGATCGCGCCGACGATCGCCGAGGCTCCGGGCCGGGTCAGCAACTGCTCGATGAACGAGCGGTCGATCTTGATCTTGTCGAACGGGAAGCTCTGCAGATAGCTGAGGCTTGAATAGCCCGTCCCGAAATCGTCGAGGGCGATGCGGACCCCCAGCGAATGCAGGCCGTGGAGAACGGCGAGAGTCGATTCGAGGCTTTCGAGGAAGATCGATTCGGTGATCTCGACCTCCAGCCGTTTCGGCTCGAGCCCGCTGGCGGCGAGGGCCTGGAGGATGACGTTCTGGAGTCCGGGCCGGCGGAACTGGACCGAGGAGACGTTGACCGCGACCCGCACGGGCTCGGGCCAGGCGCGGGCCTGGCGGCAGGCTTCCTGGATCACCCAATTGCCGATCGGGACGATGAGGTCGGTCTCCTCGGCGACCGGGATGAACTCGGCGGGAGGGACGGAGCCGCGGACCGGGTGGTTCCAGCGAAGCAGAGCCTCGAACGATCCGATCCGGTTGCTGTCGAGATCGAACAGAGGCTGGAAATGAAGCTCGAACTCGCCTTCGGCGATGGCCCTGCGAAGGTCGATCTCGAGCCGGTGGCGCTGCTGGGCCAGAGCGTTCATCTCGGCCTCGAAGAAGCGGTAGGTGCCGCGGCCCTCCTCCTTGGCCCGGTTGAGGGCGAGATCGCCATTCTTGAGCAGGGTGTCGCCGTCGGCGCCGTCGGCGGGGGAGAGGGCGATCCCGACGCTGGCGCTGACGGTGAGTTGCTGGCCGCGAAGCTCGGCGGGTTCGCCGATCGCGCCGATCAGCCGCTGGGCGACCGCGCCGGGATCGGAATGGCCGCGGTCGAGCAGGATGGCGAATTCGTCGCCGCCGAGGCGCGCGATCAGGGCGTCGCCGAGGCTCGCCTGGAGGCGTGTGGCGGCGAGCCGGAGCAATTCGTCGCCGACGCTGTGGCCGAGCGTGTCGTTAATCCCTCGGAAGCCGTCGAGGTCGAGGCAGAAGAGCATCACGCCGCCGCCGCGGTGGCGGGCCTGCTGGAGCTCGAGGTCGAGCTGCTGGCGGAAGAAGGCGCGGTTGGGAAGGCCGGTGAGGCTGTCGTTGAAGGCGAGCTGGGCAATCCGCCGCTCGCGCTCCGCTATGCCGGTCGCCATCCGGTTGAAGCTCCGCGCGAGGCGGCCGATCTCGTCGTCCGTATCGACCCTCACGGCGACGGTCTGTCCCTGCTCCATCAGCTGAGCCGCCTCGTCGAGGGCGGAGATCGGCTTGGTGATCGACAGCGACAGCCGCCACGAGCCGAACACGAGCAGGAGCAGGCCGACGAGGCCGGTCGCCGCCATAGCCAGCTGAAGCGGAAGCCAGGCCGCCATGGCCCGGGCGACCGGATAGCGGAGGAGGAGCACGGCGGGCCTGCCTTCGCCCATCCGTCCGAGCGGCTTGGCGAGCGCGATCGAGGCGCCTTCGGCCGAGTCGAGCTTTTCGGGGCGTCCGCTTGCGAGGGTTGCCGCGATGAAGCGGTCGTCGGCGTCGGAGCCCGCCCCCTGTGGAAGCACCCGGGCGGTGATCGGGATAGCGGAGAGCCGCTCGAACGCGTGCATCTCGTTTGCGCCGAGCGGGTTGGCGAAGACCACCCAGCCGGTCAGGGTCGGGCTCATGATCGGCGCGGCGACGATCTGGTGCGGCACTCCGCCGAGGCTTGCGACCCCGCCGGTCTGGCCGCGGTCGAGCGCCGCCCACAAGGCACCGCCGTCGCGGCGAAGCGCAGGATCGTCGATCCCGACGACTTTTCCGTCATAGTTGACGATGAAGGCGGTGCGCAGCCCGAGCCGGGCCTTGAGATTGTCGAGCGCCGAGGCGGCCGTGCGCGGATCGCCGGTCGCCACCGCCTCGCGGAAGCCGAAATCGCGGGCGAGCACACCGGCCGCGTTGCCGAGCTCGCGCGAGCGCATGGTCCACAACCGGTCGAAGACGGTGGAGCTGGCGACGAGCTCGCTCCGCACCTGGTTCTCGACGGTTCGGGCGACGACGACGTAGAGCGCGGCTGCGACGAGGCTGAGCGCAAGCGCGAACAGGCCGGCATAGAGAGTGGCGAGGCGGGTTCGGATGTGCCGGAACATCGGCGCGCTCAATAGCCTGAGCCGGGGCGCGGCGGCGGCCGGAGCTTGAGGGTGAGCGCCTGGCGCTGGGCGCCGCGCGCCGGGATCGTCCAGCTGAGCTCGGCCTCGTTGCCCGGTGCGCGCAGATAGGGGTGCCAGAGGCGGGCGACGAGCGACCCCGCGGGCACGTTGGCGAAGACGATCCGGCCTTGCGCGTCGCTGCGCGCGGCGAGGCCGGTGTCGGTGACCTTCACGAAGGCCGTCATCTGGTCGTGGATGTTGCAGCCGAGCGCCACGGCGCCCGCCTTGTCGAAGCGCACCGTCCGATCCTGCTCGCGGGCGTAGAGCTTCAGCTCGAAGCGCTTGGCCGGGGAGAAGGAGTAAACATGGTGGCGGAAGCTGTCGTAATTGGGAAAGGCGACCTGCCCGCCGACCGGAACGATCAGGACGAAAGGCGCGAACTGGGTGTTGCGCTGGGCGATCTGGTAGGGGCCGCGCATCGGCCCGAGCGGCGCCGGACGGCCGCCCGGATAGAGGCTGACGACGGCGTCCGGCACCGGCTGGCCGGCCGGCGTGCGCAGCTCCACCACCAGCTCGGCGGCGAAGGCCGGGCCGGTGCAGGCGATGAGGGCGACGAAGGCGAGGGCGCGCATCCTGCCACCTTGCGCCCGAAGGGGTGAAAAAGCGGTAACCCAGGCCTCGTCATTGCGAGCGAAGCGAAGCAATCCAGCGCGGCCTCTGACGCTCACTGGATTGCTTCGTCGCTTCGCTCCTCGCAATGACGGCTAAAGCGTCAGCCTCAGCGCGAGCTGGAGGACGATCTGATCCTGCTGGCCGGGCGTGCCGATGCGGAGCCGGGTGGGGCGGCGGCCGTCGATGTGCAGCCCCTCGACCAGCAGGGCCGCCTGGTCCGAAAGGTGGAGTCGGCCGGCGCCGGTCAGCGCCCAGCCCTGCTCGCTCTCGTCGGGGCTCATCTCGGAGCCGCGTTCCCTGGTGTCGAACAGATCGAGCCGGCCGCTGAGCGCGACCGGTCCCACTTCCTGGGTGGCGCGCAGATAGGCGGCGCGGTAGCGGGTCTCGACCCAGTAGCGGCCGCTTTCCTCGATCCCCATCTCGGTCGTCCCGCTCAGCGCCTGGGCGAGCAGGCGGGTATGGGGGCCGAGGTCGACGCGCAGGCCGAGGTGGAGGAAGCGCGTGTCCCAGCCCCATTGCAGCGTCGGCGTGACCGCCTCGGGCTTGCCGCGATTGGCGTAGTAGAAGGCCTCGATCAGGACCGGAGCGGCGGGCGACCAGGCGAGCTTCCCATAGACTCCGGGGCGGCCGTCGAGCTCGATCGTCGGCTTCGTCGCCGGGGCCTGGGCCAGGACCATGAAATCGTTGAGCGGCGGCAGCGGCTGGTGGCCGAAGGCGCCCGCCTTGAGGTCGTGCATCGCCCAGCCCCGAAAGGCGAGCAGGGTGCCGGCGGTGTCGTTCGCCCCGAACAGGGCCAGGGTCGCGCTGAGCCGCTGGCTTCCGAGCGTCCGGCTGACCGTCGCCTCCGCCGCGACCGGCTTCACCTCCTCGCCGATCCAGCTGTTGATCGCCGAGGGCGTGATCATGTCGGCGACCTGCCAGGCGGCGCCTTCATGCTCGAGCGAGACGGGCGGCCACATCAGGCCCGCGCGTGCCGAGAGGCGGGCGGGCCCGCTCGGCACCGGCTTCCAGGCGACGAACGCCTCGATCAGGTCGACGGGCAGGTCCTGCCCGTCCTGGGCAGCGACGGCGAGGGTGCCGGTGAGGTTCCAGCCGAGCGGCGGCCGCCAGACCGCTTCGGCATTGCCGAGCGCGGGCCGAAGCGAGACATCGCCCTCGCCCGCGCCTCCGAACCGGGCCTTGCCGAAGCCGCCGTCGGTCCAGGACCGCTCGCCGTCGGCGGCGGCGAGGCGAAAGTCGGCCGTGGCCGAGACGGTGTCGGGCGCGAGCCAGGCCGGAAGCGCGGCGGCGGCGGGCGGGCACAGCGGCAACGCCCCCGCAAGCGCGAGGCCCGCGGCGCAACGCTTCGCGACCCGCACGATCTCCATGCCGCCAATGCTAGGCGAACATGGTTAAGATCGGCTTAGGGCGCGCTATTTCGAGGTGTAGGCCTTGACCAGCCGGTAGAGATAGTCGCGGCCGTCGAGCAGCGACTTGACCCGGATGCGCTCGTCGAGGCCGTGGGCGTGGCTGCCTTCGCGGTCGGCGAAGAAGCCGGAGAGGCCGTAGGTCGGGATCCCGGCGGGTGTCATGAAGGCGGCGTCGGTGGCGCCGGCAGCCATCAGCGGCACCAGCGGGACTCCGGGGAAGACCTGCGCGGCGACGGCCTTGGCCGGGCCGAGGATCTTCTCGGTGAGCGGCGGCGGCGGGGCCACGTCGCTTCGGGTCTCCAGGGTGGTAACCTTGACCTGCGGGTCGCCGATCGCCGTTTCCAGCGTGCGGCGGACGTCCTCGACCGAGGTACCGGGGAAGATCCGGCAATTGACGTTGGCGCCGGCGCGCTGCGGGAGCGCGTTGGTGGCGTGGCCGCCGTCGAGCATGGTGGCGACGCAAGTGGTGTGGAGGATCGAGTTGTAGGACGGATCGGCTGCCATCAGCGTCGCGGCGGCGGCGCGGTCACTCGGATTGGCGGCGAAGGCGGCCATGGCGGGCGCCGCAGGCTCGTGGAGCAATTTCGCCATTGCTCCGAAATAGCCGCGGGTCGCCTCGTTCGACTGGATGGGGAAATCGTAGCCGCGGATCTTCACCAGGGCGTCGGCCAGGCGGTAGATGGCATTCTCGCGCACCGGCCGCGAGCTGTGGCCGCCGGGATTGGTGACCTCTATCCGGTAGTTCTGGGGGAATTTCTCGCCGGCCTGGATGTTGAGCACGACGGGCGTGCCATGCTCGTCGAGGAGCCCGCCGGCACCCTCGTTGAGGCCGAATTCGGCGTCGATCAGGTCGCGCTCGTGCGCCGCCAGATATTGTGCGCCGTTGAACGCGCCCGCAGTCTCCTCGCCGCAGGTCAGAGCCATCTTGATCGTTCGCTTCGGCTTGTAGCCCTCGCGCTTGAAGCGGGCGAGGGTGTCGACCCAGACCGAGGCCTGCGCCTTGTCGTCCGAGGTGCCGCGCCCGTAGAAGAAGCCGTTTTCCTCGACCAGGGTGAAGGGATCGCGCGCCCAATCGGCGCGGTTGGCCTCGACGACGTCGATATGGGCGAGGAGGAGGAGCGCCTTCGCCTTGGGATCGGAGCCCGGAAGGACGGCGACGAGATTGCCCTCCTTGGGATGGTCGGGCTCGACGATCAGATGGAGGTCGGAATCGGGGAAGCCGGCCGCCTTGAGCCGGGCCGCCATCCGCTCGGCGGCGAGCGTGCAGCTGCCCGCCGAAAGGGTGGTGTTGGTCTCCACCAGCTCCTTGTAGATCGAGCGGAACTCCGCTTCGCCCGGGCGGGGCGCGGGCTGGGCGATAGCGGGCGCCGAGGCGAGCAAAGCGAGGGCGGCGAGGGCAAGGCGCATCCGGCCTGTCTCCTTTTACGGGCTGACGGGATCGTCCTCGCCGGTGAGCAGGAGGACTCCGAGGATGATCGCGATGATGATCGCCAGCGGAAGCAGGAATCCACCGCGTATCTGATCGCCCTCGACCTGCTCGGAGGCGGGCGCGACCTCGCTCTTGGCGGCGGGTGCCGCGGCGGCCTGGGGAGCGGCGGCCACCGGAGCCGCGGCGAGCGAGGCGGCGGCGAGACCGGCCAGGAAGGAACTGATTCGCATGATTCTTCTCCGCAATGCGAGGTCAGCCCTGACTGTCCGGGCGGCCGGCGTCAAGCGGATGCGGCGCCCGGCGCCGCCCTATGCTACCAAGGCTCGCCAAGGGACAGGAAGGAGAAGAAGATGTTTCAGGGATTGTCGCGCTGGTCGCCTTACGCGCTCGCCGCGCTGAGGATCGTGACCGCCCTGCTGTTCATCGAGCACGGGCTGGTCAAGCTGGTCGGCTTCCCGCCGGGCGCTCCGCCGGGGCCGCAGCCGCTGGCGAGCCTGCTCGGGGCCGCCGGCGCGATCGAACTCGTGGCGGGCCTGCTCGTCCTCATCGGCTGGCAGACCCGCCCCGCCGCCTTCATCGCCTCGGGCGAGATGGCGGTCGCCTATTTCATGTTCCACGCTCCGGGCGGCTTCTACCCGGTGCTGAACATGGGCGAGGGAGCAATATTGTTCTGTTTCGTCTTCCTCTATCTGGCCTGCGCGGGACCGGGCGCGCTCAGCCTCGACGGACGAGGAAGCGCGGTCCGCACCCCCTAGCGCGGGGACAGGCCGAGCTCGGCGCGAAGCTCGCTCTTCGATTCCTTGTCGTGGCGCTCGGCAAAGGCGCGATCGGTGGGACTGGCATAGCCCTCGAGCCGGTCGGGCGAAGGCGCGACGTGCAGGGCCAGAAGCAAAGCGGTGGTCAGGAAACCGGCGAGGACGGGCTTCATCGAACTTCTCCATTCGTACGGTGCGGAATGGAGGGGGCGGGTCACAGCGCTATGTCGCGCCGCGGGGGAAAGTGTTTCAATTGTGTCGGCACGGACCCGCGACCGCGTTGACTTGACGGCCGTGTCGGATCATCATTTCGCACAGGGGCAAATCCTGTGGTCGGCGCGATCTGGGCGATCGCGCAAACATCGTCTTCCCCTTTTGGAGTAAGAGAGCCGGCGGCCGTGCCGACGTCAATGTGGTCCGTTCGCGGCTTGCCGCGACGAATGGGGAATTCGCCATGCAACTGAAATCCGGTTTCGCCTTCGTTCCACTTCAGAGCGCGGTCGAGGGGGCGCCGCCGCCGGTCGATCCGGTTCCGCCCTACGGCTATTTGTCGCTGCTCCCCGGGCACTGGGCCGGCACCGGCTTCAACATGATCACCCGCCCGTTCTTCGATCCCTCCAACCCGTCCCAGAACACCTTCCTCGAGCTCAACCTGACCAACGAGACGATCGATTTCGCGTTGATCGAAGGCGCCATCCCCAATCGCGGGCGGCATCAGGGCGATATCGACATGTACGGGCTCACCTATCTCCAGCAGGTCAGCGACGCCAATCTCAGCACGCCGGGGAACATCGTCGGCCTTCACGCCGAACCGGGCGTCTGGGCCAACGTGCCGGCGACGACGGCTCCGGCCGAACCGCCGACAGTGGTCCGGATGGCGTCGATCCCGCACGGGACCGCGATTATCGCCCAGGGGACGGCGGTCGAGCAGCAGGGCGTGCCCGATTTCGGCGAGCCCGCCGCGCCCTATCCCAACGGCTTCAACCCGAAGACGGGATCGGTGTTCATCATTCCCGAGGCGGAGGACATCACGGTGCCCTCGCCTTATCGCTCGTCGGGCCAGCAAGTTCAGGGGATCACCCAGGCGATGCTCGACAAGCCGGTCGAGACGCTGCTCAAATCGGTGCTCGCGCAGCAGACGATCCTCTCGACGGTCACCCTCGCCGTCTCGACCGAGCCCGGCGACCCGACCGACCCGACGGTGACCTGCGGCGGCGGAACCGCCAACACCGCCTTCCTTGCGGGCGCCGCCGACGGCTCGCCCAACGCCCTCGCCGCGAAGGTCGATTCGACCTTCTGGATCGAGACCGTGCAGGGGATGAACGGGCAGCCGGACTTCCTCCAGCTGCAATATCGCCAGACGGTGTTCCTCGAGTTCGACGGCTTCTTCTGGCCCCACGTCAGCGTGGCGACGCTGACCAGGCAGGGGTAGGGCTTTCAAGAGAGAATGGGCTTCGTCCAGATTATCGCGGCGATGAATTAACGAAAAGCGCCAGCCAATCGCGAGCGCCGTGAACGAAGTGCAGGATTTCAACGCTGCAGCCGGTCTCGCGGAAGAAGATCAGATACCCCTTGTGGAGGCGTCGACGTATCCCCAGGTCCTCCAGCCCCTCCGCATAGGGATAAAGACGAGGCGATCGCCCGATCGCGAGGGCGCGCTTGCGTAATTCGGCGGTGAAACGTCGCGCCGTGGGCATGTCGTCCTTGGCAATGGAGCGGGCGATTCCGGCGAGGTCGCTGATCGCGGCCTCGGTAAGGACGGACTTCATCCGCGCCTGGCGGCTTCCAGCTCGTCAAGCATGGCTTCGATTCGATCGAACGCCTCGTCCACGTCGACGACCCGGCCGGCGTCGGCGTCGTCTATCCCGCGCTGGATGGCGGCTCGAAGTTGGGCGAGCCGGGCCTCGCGTTCGCCGTCGCTGGGCGCGGTTGCGTCGGGAGAGGCCGTTTCGCCGGGCTCGATCTCTGGGTGGTCGTCCATGGGGCGAATTTAGCACCGCGCAATGAGTATGCAAAATCCGCGTCTGCGGATCGAAGGAGGCATTGCGCCGAGGCGCCTCAGCGGAGCTCGCCGTCGATCAGGACCTTCTGGTCGCGGAGATTGTCGACCCGGCGGAGGCGCAGGTCGGCCGGGGTCGCGAGCCAGGTCTCGCGCTGGGTCACCCAATTCTCGATGCGGTGGACCTGGCCGTCGGAGCGCAGCTGAAGACGGATCGAATGCTGGCCGATATCGGCGCTGACCTCGTCGCCCGAGCGGGTGGCGGGCCCGATCTCGAAGCTGAGCAGCTCCCACTTCTGGAGGTTGGCGAGCATGCCGCGGGTCGCGCCCGCCATTTCGGCCGCATCGTGGACGGCGCCGTCGGGTGTGACCGCGCTGAAGTCCGCGGTGCGGAGAGCGATCACGGCGTCGGGGGCCAGAAGCGCTCGGCGATCGGCCTCATAGGCGGCCTCCAGGGCGGGCTCGTTCAGGCGGCCGGCGCCGGCGAAGCGTAGGCCAAAGCGAGCAGAGCGAGGACGGACAAGAGAGACGCCTTATCTTCCGTTGTTTCAGGAACTTGTTCCAGAAGCCGGCGGGAAGCGCAAGCCGCAGGGCGGCGACGCCCCCACGCGCCTTGCCCCAAGCCCGCCGCTACCCCACATGGCGCCCATGCCTTTTCACGAAATCCCTTCGCTCCTCGCGGGCGCCCTGGCCGCGCGCGGCTACGAAACGCCCACGCCCGTCCAAGCCGCCGTGCTCGGGGATGAGGCCGCAGGACGGGACCTGATCGTCTCGGCCCAGACCGGTTCCGGCAAGACGGTCGCCTTCGGGCTGGCGATGGCGCCGCAGCTTCTCGCGGACGGGAGCGGAGCGGGCTTCGCGCGCGAGCCGGCGGCGCTGATCGTCGCGCCGACCCGCGAGCTCGCGCTTCAGGTCAGCCGCGAGCTCGCCTGGCTCTACGCGCCGGCCGGCGCCCGGATCGCGACCTGCGTCGGCGGAATGGACGCGATGAAGGAGCGGCGGTCGCTTCAGCACGGCGCCCACATCGTCGTCGGGACGCCGGGACGGCTCCGCGATCATCTCGAGAGGGGCGCGCTCGATCTGTCGAAGCTCAAGGTGGCGGTGCTCGACGAGGCCGACGAGATGCTCGACATGGGGTTTCGCGAGGATCTCGAGGAGATACTGGACGCGACTCCGGCGGGGCGTCGGACCCTGCTCTTCTCGGCGACCATGCCGCGGCCGATCGTGGCGCTGGCCAAGCGCTATCAGAAGGACGCGCTTCGAATCTCGACGGTCGGCGAGGAGCGCGGCCACGGCGACATCGCCTACCAGGCGATGACGGTCGCTCCGGCCGACATCGAGCATTCGGTGGTCAATCTGCTCCGCCTTCACGAGGCGGAGAGCGCCCTGTTGTTCTGCGCCACCCGGGAGAATGTGCGAAGGCTCCATTCGAGCCTGGTCGAGCGCGGCTTCAGCGCCGTCGCGCTGTCCGGCGAGCACAGCCAGAACGAGCGCAACCAGGCGCTCCAGGCGCTGAGGGACGGACGGGCGCGGGTGCTGGTCGCAACCGACGTCGCGGCGCGCGGGATCGACCTTCCCAATCTCAGCCTCGTCGTCCATGTCGAGCTTCCGCGCGACGCCGAGACCCTCCAGCACCGCTCCGGACGAACCGGGCGGGCGGGGAAGAAGGGCATCGCCGTGCTGGTCGTGCCCTATCCCCGGCGAAAGCGGGTCGAGTCGGTGCTTCGCGGGGCGCGGATCGAGGTGGAGTGGATCAAGCCGCCGACCCCGGAGGACATAAGGAGGAGCGACCATGACCGGCTGCTCGCCGCCCTGCTCGAGCCCGCCGAGATCGAGGAGGAGGATCGCGCCCTGGCGCTCCGGCTGATGGAATCGAAGCCGCCCGAGGAGATCGCCGCCGCTCTGGTTCGGGCCCACCGGGCGCGCATGCCGGCGCCCGAGGATCTGGTCGATTCCGGCCCCGGCGGCGAGCCGCGCCGGCCGGACGGGCCCCGCCCGGGCTTCGAGGACACGCTCTGGTTCCGGATGGACATTGGCCGCCGCCACAATGCCGATCCGCGCTGGCTTCTCCCCTTGCTCTGCCGCCGGGGCCACATCACCAAGTCCGAGATCGGCGCCATCCGCATCGCGGCGAGCGAGACGATGTTCGAAGTGCCGCGCGCGGCTGCCGGCCGATTCATGGCGGCGGTGAGGCGCACGGCGACCGACGAGGACGGCGAGGGCGGAGTCCGGATCGAGCCGATCCAGGGCAAGCCGAGGGAGGCTGCGCGGCAGAACCGGAGGGCCGGGCCGCCGCCGGCCAAGCGCTACAAGGCGAAGCCGGCGCGGCGCGCATAGGCGGTCAGCGTTTGCCGAACGCGGGGGAGAAGGGCGGCTGGCAATAGCCCCCGGACGGTGCTGCCCGAAGCTCGGGCCGCGGCGCCGGACGCTCGGGGCCGGGGCGTCCCTTGGCTTCGCCGGAGCGGCGGAAGTTGAGCTCCAGCCGGAGCGCCGCGCCCGGCAGCATGGCGATGACGAGCAAGGCGAGGAAGGCGGCGGGAGGCATGTCCGGGATCCTCGCTCAGCGCTTGGGCGGATCGAGGCGGCGCCGGAAGCTGAGCTCGGCACAGATCGCCTGGAGCGAGACCATCGTCCCCATCATCAGCCCCAGCACCGCAATCCACGCCATCGTTCGATCCTTCCTCGCCCGGCGGGCCATCGGCCCGTTGTCGTTGCGACGGTTTCTAACCGGCGTTCGCGTCGGGAAAATGTCGCTTCCGCGGCTTCATTGTCGCAATTGTGGCGATCAAGAGCGCCGCGGGACGAACGCCGAGACCCTTGACCCCCGCCCCTCCCGCCCCTATCTAGCGCCCACACCCCATCG
>JBJMTX010000033.1:0-23723 GCA_045811485.1 Allosphingosinicella sp. | reverse complement strand
GGCGAAGTCGATCAGCGTCGTGTCCGTCTCGTGGCCGACGGCCGAGATCAGCGGGATCGGCGATTCGGCCGCCGCGCGGACGACCTCCTCCTCGTTGAACGCCCACAGATCCTCGATCGAGCCGCCGCCGCGGGCGACGATGAGGAGATCGGGCCGCTCGATCGCCCCATCGGACGCGAGCGCGTTGAAGCCGCGCACCGCCGCGGCGATCTGGGCGGCGGCGCCTTCCCCCTGAACCGGCACCGGCCAGACGAGGACGTGGCACGGGCAGCGGTCGGCGAGGCGATGGAGGATGTCGCGGATGACCGCCCCGGTCGGCGAGGTGACGACCCCGATCGTCCGCGGCTGGAAGGGGAGCTTCTTCTTGCGCTCGGCGTCGAACAGCCCTTCGGCGGCGAGCGCTCGCCGCCTCTTGTCGAGAAGCGCCATCAAAGCGCCCTGCCCGGCCAGCTCGAGCCGCTCGATGACGATCTGGTAGCGCGAGCGGCCCGGATAGGTGGTGAGCTTGCCGGTCGCCACCACCTCGATCCCGTCCTCCGGCCGGAACGGGAGCGCGGCGGCGGTCGCCTTCCACAGCACGCCGTCGAGCACCGCCTTGTCGTCCTTGAGGCACAGATAGCAATGGCCCGAGGCGGCTCGCTTCCACCCGGAAATCTCGCCGCGCACCCTGACGAAGCCGAACGCGTCTTCGACGGTCCGTTTCAGCCGCATCGCCAGCTCGGAGACGGAGAAAGGCGCTGCGTTGTCGCCGGGGCTTTCGGTTGCTAACAGCCCGGTCTCGGCTGGAGGTGCGTCTTCCATGAATGTCCTGCTGCTTGGCTCGGGCGGCCGCGAGCATGCGCTCGCCTGGAAACTCGCGCAATCGCCGCGGCTGGGCAAGCTTTTTGCCGCGCCCGGCAATCCGGGAATCGCCGAACATGCCCAGCTCGTCGCGATCGATCCCGCCGATCACCGCGCCACCGTCGATTTCTGCCTCAAGAACAGTGTCGAGCTGATCGTCATCGGCCCCGAGGCGCCTTTGGTCGACGGGCTTGCCGATAATCTGAGGACGATGGGCTTCTGCGTCTTCGGCCCCAACCGCATCCCCGCCCGGCTCGAAGGCTCGAAGGGCTTCACCAAGGATTTGTGCGCGAAGCACGGGATCCCGACCGCCCGCTACGTCCGCGCCTCGGACCGGCTGGCCGCCGAAGCCGCGCTGGAGGATTTCGAGCCGCCGCTGGTGATCAAGGCGGACGGCCTCGCCGCCGGCAAGGGCGTCATGGTCTGCGCGACCGCGGAAGAAGCCCAGGCGGCGCTCGGGATCATCTTCGGCGGCGGCTTCGGGGCGGCCGGAAGCGCGGTGGTGATCGAGGAGTTCCTCGAAGGCGAGGAAGCGAGCTTCTTCGCCCTCACCGACGGGACGACCGTCCTTCCCTTCGGCTCGGCCCAGGATCACAAGCGCGTCGGCGACGGGGACACCGGCCCCAATACCGGCGGAATGGGCGCCTACAGCCCGGCCGCCGTGCTCACCCCGGAGCTCGAGGAAAGGGCGATGGCCGAGATCGTCCGCCCGACGCTCGAGGCGCTCGCGGCCCAGGGCACGCCTTATTCCGGGATCCTCTATGCGGGCCTGATGCTGACCGCGGAAGGGCCGAAGCTGATCGAATATAATGCCCGCTTCGGCGATCCCGAATGCCAGGCGCTGATGATGCGCTTCGACGGCGACCTGCTCGAGACCCTCTACGCCACCGCGCGCGGAACCCTCGCCGACGCAGGACCGGTGCGCCTTTCCGACGACGCCGCTCTGGCCGTGGTGGTCGCGGCCAAAGGCTATCCCGACGCGCCCGAGCCGGGCGGCGCGATCGCCGGCCTCGCTGCGGCGGCGGGCGAGGGCGTGCGGATCTTCCACGCCGGCACCCGGCTCGAGGAAGGCCGGCTCGTCGCGGCCGGGGGCCGCGTTCTCAACGTCGCCGCCCGCGCGCCGACCGTCGCCGAAGCCCGCGACGGCGCCTATGCCGCACTCGAGAAGATCGACTTCCCCTCGGGCTTCTGGCGGAGCGACATCGGCTGGCGCGAGATCGGGCGCGGCGGCTGAGACTGGACAGCCGTAAAGCTTCGTCCCAAGGTCGGGCCGTGCCGACTGCCGTCAAGATCCTCATCGGGCTTCTGCTGACGCTCGCCGGGGCGTGGGTCTGGCATGGGCCGCTCGGCCGCGGCGAGGCGATGGTCGACGGGCTCGAACGGCAGGCGCGCGCCGCCGTCGCCGAGGCCGATCTTCCCGGGATCCAGGTCCGCCTCGACCACGATCCGCTCACCCGCCGGGCGACCCTGAGCGGACAGGCCGACGACCTCCAGCGCGAGGGGCTCGGAAGCCAGAAGGGCGTCAGCGACTATGTCCGCGACGTTCCCGGTATCTCCTCGGTGCGCTGGGCGGACGAGCCGAGCGACCGCGGCCTCCGGACGATGCCGCTGCTCATGGAGACTTCGCTTCACGCCGCTTTCGCTTATTTCATCGGCCTCGGCCTCGGCTGGTTCCTCTGGGGCCGCCGCCGGCGCGAAGGCTTCGCCTGACCAGGAAGGACCGAAGACCCAATGTGGACCCTCGCCGAGAACAACATCATCCTCATCGTCGTCGCGCTCGTCATCGGCCTGTTCGTCGCGCTCTGGATCTTCCGCGGCGCGCAGCGGAGCGGAGCGAGCCCGGACGGGCCGGAAGGCAATGCGCTGCAGGACGAGTTCGCGGCGGCCACCCAGAACGTCGCCGGCGAGATTCTGGGAGTCGAGGCGCATCCCGAAATCCCCGGCCCGAGCGGCCCGCCCGACAATCTCCAGCGATTGAAGGGCGTCGGCCCCAAGCTCGCCGCCCAGTTGAACGAGTTCGGCATCACCCGCTTCGACCAGCTCGCCGGCCTCACCGAGAACGAGGTCGCCCTGCTCGACCGGCGAATGGGCGCCTTCGAAGGGCGCATAGCCCGCGACCGCCTGGTCGAGCAGGCCTGCTACCTGGAGCGGAACGACATAGACGGCTTCGAGGCGAAGTTCGGGAAATTGGGGAGCTGAGCGTCATTGCGAGCGAAGCGAAGCAATCCAGCGGCGGGGCACTGGATTGCTTCGTCGCTTCGCTCCTCGCAATGACGGGGCCTAGCCGCCTCGCCGCTTCCTCACCACTTCGCTGGCGAGCAGCTTGTCGATCTTGAAGCCGTCCATGTCGACGATCTCGAACTGCCAGCCGCCGTGGGTGAAGCGCTCGCCCACCTCGGGGATATGCTTGAGGACGGAGAGGGCGAAGCCGGCGGTGGTCGCATAGTCGCGGTCCTCGGGGAGGCCGATCCCGAGCCGGTCGGAGAGGGCGTCGGCGGAGAGCGAGCCGGAAACCCACCAGCTCCCGTCCTCGCGCTCGACCAGGGGTGCGTCGGAGCCGGATTCGAAGCCGCCGGCGAGCACGCCCGAGATGGCGTTGAGCAGGTCGGCCGAGGTCACGATCCCTTCGAAATGGCCGTATTCGTCATGGACGAAGGCCATCCGCGCCTCGCTTCCGCGGAGGACGGCGAGAGCGTCCATCGCGTCCATCTGGTCGGGGACGACAGGCGCTTCGCGGCTGAGCGCGCGGAGATCGAGCGGCTGTCCCTGGATCAGGGCTGCGACGATGTCGCGCGCCTGGACGACGCCGATCAGCCGGTCGACCGAGCCGTCGGCGACGGGGATCCGGCTGTGGGGGCTCTCGAGCAGGGCCTCGCGAATCTCCTCGGGCGCCGCTCCGGCGTCGATCCAGGCGACCTCGGTGCGCGGAGTCATCACCTCGCGGGCCGGACGGTCGGCGAGCCGGACCACGCCCGAGATGATCGCCCGCTCATATTCCTCGAGCACGCCGGCGCTGTGCGCCTCGGCGACGACGAGGTGGAGCTCCTCCGCCGTCACCTTGTTGGCATTGTCCCGCCGCATCCGGAGCAGCCGGAAGATGAGCGCGCTGGTCCGGTCGAGCAGCCAGACGAGCGGCGCCGTGCCCTTGGCGATCCAGACCATCGGCGGGCCCATCAGGGCGGCGATCGGCTCGGGCGAGCGGAGTGCGAATTGCTTGGGGACGAGCTCGCCGATCACCAGCGAAGCGTAGGTGGTGAGGCCGATGACGACGGCGAAGCCCAAAGTCCTCGCCGTGTCCGGCTCGAGCCCGAGCCGGGCCAGCCGGTCGCCGACCGGGCCGCCGAGGCTGGCGCCCGAATAGGCCCCGGCGATCACTCCGATGAGGGTGATCCCGATCTGGACGGTGGAGAGGAAACGGCCGGGATCGCTGGCGAGGTCGAGCGCGGTCTGGGCTCCGCGCCGCCCGGCCTTCGCCATCGCCTTGAGGCGCGGCTTGCGCGACGAGACGATCGCCAGCTCGGCCATCGCGAACACGCCGTTCAGGGCGATGAGAAGCCCGATGACGAGGACGTCGAACCAGGGAAATGGCGGCAAAGGGGAGGAAGGCGGCATGGCGCGCTATCCCCTTAGCCGGGAAGCTTTCGCCGGGACAAGGCGTTCCTCGGCTTCGCCCGAAAACGGAACCTCCGAGCGGCGAGGGCCGTTACCCTCAGGTTCGAAACGATCCCTTCACCGGGAAAGGAATGTGTATGCGTATCAAGAACCCCCTCGTCGGGGCGGCCGCCGCGGCTGCCCTGCTCTCCACCACCGCCTGCGTCACCAACCCGAATACGGGCGATCGCAGCGTCTCCACCAAGGGCGTGATCGGCGGTGTCGTCGGCGCCGTCGTCGGCTATTTCGGCGGCGACCTCATCGGCGGCCGCCACGATCGCACCGAGAAAGTCGTCGGCGCCGGAATCGGGGCGCTCGCCGGAGCGGCCGTCGGCACCTACATGGATCGCCAGGAGAAGGAGCTTCGCCGCGAGACGGCCGGGACCGGAGTCGAGATCCAGCGCCAGGGCGACGAATTGCTCCTGACCATGCCGTCGGGGATCACCTTCCCGATCAACAGCGCCGAGATCCAGCCGCAATTCCAGACGACTCTCGATCAGGTCGCGACCACCCTCTCGGCCTATCCCTCGACCCTGATCGACGTCTACGGCCACACCGATCCGTCGGGCGGCGACCGGATCAACATCCCGCTGTCGCAGAACCGGGCGAGCTCGGTGGCGAGCTATCTCGCCTCCCGCGGTGTCGTCCGCGAGCGGATCGCGACCCAGGGCTTCGGCTCCTCGCAACCGCTTCCGGGCAACACCAATGCAACCGAGGCGGAGCGCGCCGCCAACCGGCGGGTCGAGATCAGGATCGTGCCGGTGGAGCAGGGCGCGTAATCGTCATTGCGAGGAGCGACGCGACGCGGCAATCCAGTGGGCCTCCGAGGCCGCGCTGGATTGCTTCGCTTCGCTCGCAATGACGGCTAGCGCCGTTCTCTGAAGAACGCCTTCAGCAGCTCGCCCGCTTCCCCCTCCCCCATGCCGGAATAGACCTCCGGCGAATGGTGGCAGGTCGGCTGGGCGAACAGGCGCGGGCCGTGCAGGACGGCGCCGCCCTTGGGATCGGGCGCGGCGAAATAGAGGCGAGCGATCCGGGCCAGCGCTATCGCCCCCGCGCACATCGCGCAGGGCTCGAGGGTCACCCACAGCTCGCAGCCGTCGAGCCTCGGCGATCCCAAAGCGGCGGCGGCCGCTCGTAACGCGACTATCTCGGCATGGGCGGTCGGATCGTTGTCGGCGCGCATTCGGTTGCGGCCGACGGCGATCACCTCTCCGCCCCGGATCACCACTGCGCCGACCGGAACCTCCCCGTCCGCGGCGGCGGCGCGTGCCTCGTCGAGCACTCGGCGCATCGGTCCGGGCAAAGGGAAGCTCATTACCTCTTGCTAGCGAGGCCCAACCCGCGCGCAAGGCACGGAAAGTCAGCGGCTACTATTATCTGTGACCAGGTTAGAACCCGCGTCGGGCTCACTCACGTGGGGCGTGCTGACCTTTACGGAGATGCTACTTTCGCGCTGCGGCGGCTTAGGAAGCATCCTGAGACCCACGATCGTCATGACCACCAAGAATAGCAGATAGGCCGCCGAAACGGCCAGGCCTGCGCGGCTGAGGTGGAATCCCGTCCTGTCCTCCAAGTGCCGGCCGACCCTGAGACCGGCAATCCCGAGAATGACTGCGGCTATGAGGGTGATGAGCCCGAGCTGGCCGGCCAGGAACGAGGCCAACGCGCAAATAAACGACAGAATCCCTAATGCCAGCGCGCTTGAGCCCGCCCCTGACCGACTTTCTTCCGACGCGGTCACTGGCCGTTGACGGTAACGTTCGGCACCTCGATCTGGCGGGTCTCCGTCTTCACCACTGGCACCTGGACGTTGGCCGTGGTGGTACCGACCTCGGGCGGGTTCATCTTGACCTCGAATTTCGGCGCCTGCGCGTTCTGGGTCTGGCTGAGGTCGATGAGGCCGAGCCAGACCGCGCCGATCAGGAGGATGATGATCAGGGCGACGATCATCAGCAGTGCTCGCAACATAGACTGTTCCTTCCCGGGCTTCGCGCGACAACCAACCTGTAGGCGATTAGGTTGCACTTCCGCAACGACCGCTTCGACCCCGCGGAAGGTTGACGAAAGCGCCTTCCACCGCTATCCGCCCCGGCTTTCCGGGACCGTATGACGGCCCCGCTTCAGATCAGGACGAGACACTATGTCGCGCATTTGCGAGCTGACCGGCAAGGGCCGGCAGGTGGGCCACAACGTTTCCCACGCCAACAACAAGACCAAGCGCACCTTCCTGCCCAACCTGCAGAACGTGACCCTGATCAGCGAGTCGCTAGGGCGCGGAGTCAGGCTTCGCGTGTCGATGAGCGGGCTTCGCTCGGTCGAGCATGTCGGCGGCCTCGACAACTGGCTGCTCAAGTCCAAGGACGACAGCCTGAGCCTCAAGGCTCGCCGGCTGAAGCGCGAGATCGCCAAGAAGCAGAGCGAGAGCGAAGCGGCCTGACGGTTCCCCGGCGAAGGGCCGGGGCACAGCTTCACTGCTGGAAGTGCTGGCCCCCGGCCTTCGCCGGGGCGCGCCCGCCGACAAGCTCGAACTTCATCAGCAGGGTCCGCTGGAACGGATTGTAATTGTCGTCGGAGGCGATCCATAGGATCGTCCGGGCGCCTTCGCGGGTGACGCTGAGGGCTTCCATATTGTCGTGGGTCACCGGTCCCTCCAGCGTGGCGACCTCGTCGCCGACGATGAGCGGGCTTTCGTTCGAATCGACGAGACGGGCGAGGACGAGCTTGGCGCTGAACCCGCCGAGCAGGCTGATTCGCCGGTTGAGCAGAAGCAGTCCGCCGTCGGGCAGCAAGGCGGCGTCGGTCACGCGATAGCCTTCGGGCGGGCGGTAGCGGAGCCGAAGGGCCGCAGTCCCCGGAACGGCCGGATCGCCGGCGAAGGCGAGCACCTCGCTGTCGCCGCCCTCCCCTTCGGCGAAGACCAGGAAGCGCCCGTCGTCGAGCCGGACCATCGCCTCGGGCCCGGTATTGTCGTCCCAGCGCGCCATGGCGGGCGGCGCGGCCGAAGCGCTGGCAGCGAATCGGGCCCGGTCGTAGCGCCACACAGCGTTCGCGCCCTCATAGCCTATCCAGGCCGAGCCGCCCGCCACGGCCAGCGATTCTGCGTCCCGATCCTGCTTTCTGTCGCTTCGGCCGGGACCCTCGCGGAGCCGGGCGATCTCGACCCGGACACGGGCACGAGGCCCGGGCAGCGGCAGTTGGATCCGCCACCCCGCGTCGCTGATCGCAAGCGCCTCATCGCCCTCGACATGAAGGGCGGAGAGGCCGCCGAAGCGGAAGTCGTTGCTGGTCAGCACCCATCCGCCGAGATAGCGCAGCGCGCCTATCCCTACCGCCTTGGGATCGCCCTCCTTCAGCGGCACGGGAGAATAAGCCACCCAGCTCACGGCGGGGGGCGGCAGCGGACGCCGGAGCGACAGCGGCGCGAAGGTCGCGAGGCAGACGAGGGCCAGGAGCAGGAAGAGAATGCGCACCCGCCGCTAGCGCCCGCAGCGCACCCGGACGTGGCCGTCACCCTGCCCCTTCAGGGTGAGGGTCCTGCCTCCGACCGACAGGCTCAGCCGCTGCTCGCTGCGCCAGCGCTCCCCCTCCCCCTGATAGTCGGCCGTGACCGCGATCGAGTTTGTGCCCGCCGCCGCCACCCGCCGAACCGTGCCGATGCTCTCGTGGAAGCGAAGCTCGCGAGGCGAAATGACGAGCCTTGCGTCGCTGGGCCGGCGGCAGGCCGCCTTCGAAATATCCCAGGTGCCGAGAAAGGCGCCGGGTATAGTCGGGGGCACGGCCCGGGCGTCGGCGGTCGCCCCGCAGGCTGCGAGGAGGCCGAACCCCAACCGCTGGATGTTTCGCATAGTTTCCAATCCTCTCCGCCCGTGGCGCCAGAGCATCGTCCTACCGCAAACAGGCAACATGGGCCGTATCCAATCGTTCTTGCACTCGAAGCGGGGGCGCTGGTTTTTGGAGTATCTGTAATGAAAAAGATTCTTTTGACGATGACGGCCGTGGGCGCGCTCGCAATAGCTGCGCCGGCCGCAGCCCAGTATAGCAACGTCAATGCCGGCGGAACGGTCGGATTCTCGAACCGGATCGCCCAGCTCGACGCCCGCCTCCAGGCCGGGATCCGCTCGGGCGACGTCGATCGCACCGAGGCCCGCAACCTTCGAATGGAGCTCCGCGAGCTCAGCCGGCTCGATCGCCAGTACAGCTATAACGGCTACACCCAGACGGAACGGATGGACCTTCAGAACCGGATCCGCGACCTCCGGCAGGAGCTTCGGACGGCGGACAATGGCCGCTACGATCGCGACAATCGCTACGGCAGCTGGAACGACGACGTCTACAATACCAATACGGCCCGTTACGACCGCTACGGCAATCGCGACGACCGCAATGGCCAATATGACCGCAACGGCAACCCCATCGGCGCCACCAACGGCTATTATGGCCAGGGCGGCCCCTATGAGCCGGTCGACACCTATTGCGAGAATCGCGGCGGAATCGGCGGCGTGCTCGACAACGTCCTCGGCCGCGACAATTGCACCGGCTACCGGGTCGGCTCGCGAGTCAGCGGCAATCTCGGCTCGGTGCCGTCGCAATATCGCTACCAGTATCGCGACGGCAACGGCGTCTATTACCGCTCCGACGGGCGCAACATCTACCAGATCGACGCCCGCACCGACACGGTGATCAGGATCTATTCGATGGACCGGTGATCCCTTCCGGACCCTCGAACAACGAAGCGCCCCGGCCCATCGCCGGGGTGCTTTTTTCTTGGCTCGGAAGCGTTTTGAAAATTGGACCTGACGAAGCCGCCGATTCGATCTAAATGGTTGAAGAATCGGGGAAGCTTGGGGTTAGGGCAATGAAGCGTATGCGTTTTGGGACGGCAGCGGCTCTGGCCGCTTTGCTTCTTCAGGGCTGCGGCGGAGGCGGCGGCGGATCGGGCGGCGGCTCCGGTCCGATCGCCGGCACCCCGCCTCCCCCGCCCCCGCCGGTCAGCACCGCCTGCTCGCTGCGCGACCGCCAGCTCTGGGTCCAGGCGCAGATGCAGGAATGGTACCTGTTCCCGGAGACTCTTCCTGCCTCGCTCGATCCGGCGCCCTATCCGACGGTCCAGGCCTATATCGACGCGCTCACGGCGACGGCGCGGGCGCAGCACCGCGATCGCTTCTTCACCTTCATCGCCTCGATCAAGGAAGACGAGGCCTTCTTCAGCTCCGGAGCGACCGCCGGCTTCGGAGTCCGCCTGTCCTACGACAGCGCGGCCCAGCGGCTGTTCGTCCTCGAATCGTTCGAAGGGACCCCTGCGCTCGCCGCCGGAATCGACCGGGGCACCGAGATCATCGCCATCGGCACGAGCGAGTCTAACCTCCAGTCGGTCTCCTCGCTGTTCGCCTCGGGCGGCGCGCAGGCCGTGTCCGACGCGCTCGGGCCGAGCACGGCGGGGACGACTCGAGTGCTCAGGATCACCGACTCGGCCGGAACCCGCAACGTCACCGTCGCCAAGGCGGACTTCGACATCCCCGCGGTCTCGTCGCGCTACGGCGCCAAGGTGATCGACGACGGCGGCCGAAAGGTCGGCTACGTCAACCTCCGGACGTTCATCTCGCAGGCCGATCCCGACCTTCGCAATGCCTTCGCAAGCTTCAAGGCGCAGGGCATCACCGAGGTGATCGTCGACCTTCGCTACAATGGCGGCGGGCTCGTCTCGATCGCGGAATTGATGGGCGATCTGATGGGCGGCAATCGCTCGACCTCGGACGTGTTCAGCTTCACGACCTTCCGGGCGAGCAAGTCCAACAACAACGACATGCGCAACTTCGCGCCCCAGCCGCAGTCGATCGGCGCCACCAAGATCGCCTTCATCGGCACCGGGGGCACGGCGTCGGCCAGCGAGCTCGTGATCAATTCGTTCATCCCCTATCTCCACGCCAATGCGGCGCTGATCGGCACCAACACCTACGGCAAGCCGGTCGGCCAGATCGGGATCGACCGGCCGGCCTGCGACGACCGGCTCCGGGTGATCGCCTTCGCGACCCAGAATGCGGCTCACCAGGGCAATTATTTCGACGGCCTGGCCACCGTGGTCGAGGCGAGCTGCAAGGCCGGCGACGATATCAACCGGCCGCTCGGCGACCCGTCGGAAGCCTCGACGCGCCAGGCGCTCGATTTCCTGGCCGGCCGCACCTGCACGCGAATCGCCAGCAGCGCCCAGACGACCGAGGCGGTCCACGCGCAGCGCGAGCTGCTCGTCCCGGAACAGCCGACGACGGCTCAGCGCGAGGTGCCCGGCACCTTCTAGGCGGCGTCCGGTCCGACATAGACGAAGGCCGTCCGCCCGGATTCCAGGCGGACCTCGCGGCGCGCATAAGCGTCGACTTCATAGGCGTCGGCGGCTTCGAGCTCGGCGGAGGTGATGGCGAAGACCATGCCGTCGATCCGGTGGGAGGGATCGCCGCTGCAGCGCGCGATGGTGTGGACCGCGGCCCCGCTCGTCGCGATCACGCCCGGATCGGTGATCGCCAGCGGCGCCAGCGCATATCCCACCAGCACGTCCGGTTCGCCGTCGAGCAGCCGCCCGAAGGTGGCGAGCTGGACGTTGGGCTGTTGAAGCGTTCCGTAGGAGAAGAGCGCGACCATGGCTCCTCCTACTTCGAAGCGCGCGTTTGAGTCTCGCCCGCCGACGTTCCAATATGCGGCGATGATTCGCGCTCTTTTGCTTGCTCTCGCTCTGACCCTCGCGGGCTGCGGCCAGCAACCCGCGGCCGACAACCAGGCCGTCGAGGCGAAACCCGCCGCTGCGACGGCGCCCTTGCCGGACACCGTCCGTGTCCGCCTCGATACCGAGGCCGGCCCGATCGTCCTCGCGCTCGACGTCAAGCATGCGCCGATCACGGCGACCAACTTCGTGCGCTACGTCGAGCAGCACCGATTCGACGGCACCTTCTTCTATCGGGCGGCCCGGACCAAAGGCGCGAACGGCCGCGGCTTCGTCCAGGGCGGGATCCGCCACAGCGCCCGCAAGGCGCTTCCGCCGATCGCCCACGAGCCGACCGGCAAGACCGGTCTCCACCACGTCGACGGCGCCGTCTCGATGGCCCGGGCGGAGCCGGTCGGGGCGATGGGGGACTTCTTCATCATCGTCGGCGGCGCGATGCCCGACATGGACGCCCATGGCAGCGAGCCGGGCTTCGCCGTGTTCGGACGGGTGGTGGAAGGAATGGACGTCGTCCGCAAGATCCTCGCCGAGCCGACGGTCGCCAATGCCGGGCGAGGGCCGATGAAGGGGCAGATGCTCGAGAAGCCGGTTCGGATCGTGAGCGCGGCACGGGTCGATTGAGGGCGCTGCAACCGCCGGGCGAGGCGGGGCGTTCCTTGGAGGACCCCTCTGAAATCAGGAGCTTCGAACATGGCCGACAAGAGCCTCGCCGACATCGCCGAGAAGATGCGCGACATCGATTTCGCGATCCTTTCCACCCGCACCGACGGCGGCGCCATCGCCGGCCGGCCGATGAGCAACAATCGCGAGGTCGACTATGACGGCGACAGCTGGTTCTTCGCCTGCGAGGACACCCGCACCGTCCAGGACATCGAGCGCGATCCGAGGGTCGGGCTCGGCTATCAGGCCAAGGCGGGGATGCTCGGAATGCGTCCCTTCTTCCTCACCGTCGAGGGCCGGGCCGAGCTGATCCGCGACAACGCCGAATTCGCCGAGCGCTGGAGCAAGGACCTCGACCGCTGGTTCGAGAAAGGCATCGACACGCCCGGCCTGGTGCTGATCCGGGTCGCGGCCGAGCGGCTCCATTATTGGGACGGCCATGACGAGGGCGAGCTCAGGCTGAAGGAGCCTGCCGCGGCCTGACGAAGGGCGATTTGCCCGTCAGACGCTGCTCCCCTAACCCATGCTCTCGCAACTCGGCAATGAGGAGCATTGATGAGCGTCCGCCATATCCAGTGGGCGATCGCGGCCGTTTTCTTCATCCTCGGCGGCTGGGCGCTGCTCGCGCCGCGAAGCGTGATCGATCTGACCTTACTCCCGCAATATCGGGTCGGCACTCCGATCCTTCCCTTCGCCGTCGCCTGCTTCGGAGCCCAGGCGATGGTCGCCGGGCTGTTCGCCGCCTTTAGCCGCTTCACCCGAGCGACCTTCCTCGCCTACGCAATCGCGCTCGTCCCTTTCTTCGCCTTCGATTGGTGGTTCACCTTCGTCGATCCGGTGTTCACCGCGGTCGGGCTGCTCGACGCGCTCGGCAACGCGATCATGCTGATCCTGTGCGTTCTCGGCTGGCGGCGAGCGCCGGTCTGAGCGATCGCCACTGGTCTCTTCCTTTGATATATTATATCCAGACCAGACTCGTTCGAGGAGATCGTCGTGCGCAGTCCCGTTCCCGCCTTGCTTGCCTGCCTTGCCCTTTGCGCCTGCTCACGCGCCGCGCCCGATCCGCGCGGCGTCAGTCGCAACGAGGTGCTCGTCCAGGTCAGCGCGACCGGCCGCGCCGACACCAGGCCGGACCAGGCGCGCTTCACCGCCGGAGTCCGGACGATCGGCGCCAGCGCGGCCGAGGCGAGCGCGCGCAACAGCGAGACGATCAACCGGGTCGTCGCCGCCCTCGGCCCACTCGGGGTCAAGCCGGACGACATCCAGACCCAGTCGATCACCCTGTCGCGGATCGACTATGGGGCCAATCGCGGCCGCTTCGAGGCGAACAACATGGTTTCGGTCCGGGTCCGGGACATCAAGCGCGCGGGCGAGGCGATCGGGGCCACCACGCAGGTCGGAGCCAATGTCCTGTCAGGCCCGAACCTGACCGTCGCCGACCCGGAGAGCGCGGGCCGCTCCGCTTACGCGGCCGCCTATCGCGCCGCTCGAGCGCGGGCCGACGCCTATGCCGCGGCCGCCGGCCTCAAGGTCGCGCGGGTCCTGGCCATCCGCGACACCGGCGGCGGAGCGCCGCCCCCTTATTATGGCGACGCCGTGATGGAGCAGGCCAGCATGGCTCCGGTCGCCGCCGCTCCGCCGCGCGTCGAGCCGGGCGTCTCAACGCGGGAGGTGCAGGTGCAGGTGGATTTCGCCTTGGCCAAGTGAGCGGCGCGGGTCCTCAGAGCGGTTCCGCGCAGCCTTGCAGGCGCTCGCCGCGGACCGTCAGCTCGACGGCCATCGGATAGCGCCGGTCCGACATCCCGTCCGAGCAGCCCGGCTGCCGGCGGACGACGAGCTCGAACCGCTGCCCGTCCAGCGCTCCCGACCAGGTGCCGCCGCCAGCGGCGGCGACGAAGCGGGTCCAGATTCGGGTTCCCTGCTGGTCCTCCGGATTTGAATAGGTGACGCAGCGCCCGTCCGTCCGGGCGCCCCAGAAGGGCTCGGTGCCGACGGCGCGGACGGCCGGCGCATCGAGCGGCTTTCCATCCTGGAGCCGGCAGGGGCTGGCCGATGACGCGGCGGGCGCCGGCGCCGCTTCGCCGCACGCACTCGCGAAAGCGCGGGTGAGCGCCACCGGCGGAGCGGGGTGCGGACCGCTCTTCTGGGACCCATAGCTCGCCGACACGGGTCCGGCGAGGAGGGCCGCGAGCCCGGCCGGGACCGCGCCCGTCCCGCTCACGCCCCCAAGCTTGCGGTCCCCAGCCGGATCCGCCACCAGCGCGACGGCCTCGCCGCCGCCGCCGAAGGACAGCCGCTCCTCGCTTCCGACCGGCCGGAAGCCCGGCAGGTTGACCTGCAGCGCGTTTCCGCCGGCTGGGCAATAGAGCCGGATCGTCGCCCGCCCCTCCACGGACAGCAGGGCGAGAGCCACGCCGCTTCCATCCGATCGCAGGTCCCAGCGCGGCGCCGTCGCGGCCTTTGCAGGGGCGGCGGAGGGTGCGCCGGCGGACAGCTCGGCCTCGTTCCGCTCGGCGGTCGCTTCGGGCTGTCGCCCGCCGCACGCCGTGAGGATGAGGGCAGAGGCAAGGAACGATCCGGTCAGGCGCAAGTCGGCCTCCTTCGCCGTCGCTGGTTCCACCGGCTTGCACCCGCCGTCAAGCGCGCCCGGAGTCGGGACGCGCCCCGCTCGCTGGGGCCCGAAAGAGATTCGGGCGGTCGAGGATCACGGCGACTTTCTGCTTCCCCGTTGCGGCGCAATTGCGGCCGCTTTCCCCCGCCCGCTTCAAATCCGGCCTGCAAAGAAGGCGAGGCCCGTCCCTGCCGGGGCCGAGCCGAGCTGAGGCGCCGACCGGGGGTACCTGCTCATCGCGTCCGATCGGATTAGCCGGCGGCGAACTGAACCAGATCCCACAGGTTGCCGTAGAGGTCCTCGAACACGGCGACCTTGCCGTAGGGCGCCTGCTTGGGCTCGCGCACGAAGCGGACGGCGCGGGCGCGATAGTCGGCGTAATCGCGATCGAAATCGTCGGTTTGGAGGAAGAGGAAGACGCGGCCGCCCGCTTGGTTGCCGATGAAGGCTTCCTGCTCGGGGGAGGAAGCCCGGGCGAGGAGGATCGTCGCCCCGCCGTCGCCCGCGCCCGGCGGCGCGACGAGCACCCAGCGTTTGTCCTGCTCGGCCTGGTAGCTATCCTCCACGAGGGTGAAGCCGAGCTTCTGCGTGAACCAGGCGATCGCCTCGTCATAGTCGCGGACGACGAGAGCGATGTGGGCAAGGGACTGGGGCATGGCCGTCCTATGCCGAAAAGGCGGAGGCTCCGGCAACCGCGCCGCTTGACGGCTCGAATACCCCTCCCGTAGCAACGTCGTCATGAGTCCGAACCGTGTCGCCGCTGCCTTGGCCGCCGCTCCCTGGTGGCGCGGCTCGGCGTGCGCGGCGCGATGGCGCGACTGATCGGCCTGCAACGATCGTCGACTGCCCGCCCGCCGAGAGGCGGGCTTTTTGTTTCCCAGGGGACCTGAATGACCCTTATTGCGAAATCCTCCCGAAAGGCGAGGCGATGCTGACGGCGGTCGTGATCATGGTTGCGATCGCGATCCTGCTCTACGCCGCGATGCTTACCCGGGCCGCGATCGCGCGGAGGGCGACGCCCCGGGCCGAAGCCGTTCTGCTCGGGGCCGTCGTCAGCTTCTTCGACACGCTCGGAATCGGCTCTTTCGCGCCGACCGCGGCCTGGCTCAGGTTCCGAAGGCTGGTCCCCGACAGGCTGATACCTCCGACGATGGTGGTCGGCCTGACTCCGCCGGCCATGGCCGAGAGCGTGATCTTCCTGATCCTGCTGGGCGTGATGGTCGATGAAGTGCTGCTGTTCGGCTGCGGGTTCGCGACCCTGGTCGGCGGCCTGCTCGGCGCGCCCCTGGTGGCGAGGGCCCGCGTCTGGGTCGTCCAGCTCATCCTGGCGATCGGGCTCATCCTCGCCGGCGGCGCCTACGTGATGACCAACCTTCACCTCTTCCCGGGCGGCGGCCAGGCGACCGGCCTTCCTCTCGGTCTGACCGTCGCGGCGATCGCCGCCAGCTTCGGCTTCGGGATCCTCGCCAATTTCGGAGTCGGCAATTACGCGCCCTCGCTCGTCATGCTAAGCCTGATGGGGATGGACCCGAGATTGTGCTTCCCGATCATGGCACTGGGCGGCTGCCTGATGGGCACGGGGGCCAGCGTCCGGCATATCCGGATCGGGCAGATCGACTTCAGGATCGTGCTCGGGCTGGCGATCGGCGGAGTCCCGGCCGTGCTCGTCGCCGCCTTCATCGTCAAATCGATGCCGATCGAGATCCTTCGCTGGCTGGTGCTCGCGGTGGTCGTCTATTCGGCCGCGGTCCTGCTTCGAGCCGCCCTGCGAGGACGCCGCGAGCCGCTCACGGCGGCCGCGTCATGACCGACGCCCTCAACCGCGACTTCGAGAAATACGATCAGGTCAAGAAGTCGCACACCTATCGCCTGGCCGAGCATGAGAGCGACGCGTTCGACGAGGATTACGAGATCGCCACTCTCGACTTCGGCCCGTTCCTCAGCGGCGATTCGAAGGACAAGGCGCGGTTCTCCGAGGCGTTCGGAGCGGCGCTTCAGGAGATCGGCTTCGCCGTCCTGACCGGGCACGGAGTCGATCCCGCGCTCTACGACGACATGCACGACTCGGTCGTCGACCTGTTCACCTCGACTCCGCTCGAGGAGAAGATGCGGTTCCGGGCCGGCCGGCACGGCTCCGTCAGCCAGGGCTATTTCCCGCTCGAGGAAACCAGCGACATCCACCCCGACCTGGTCGAAGGCTGGGTGTGGTGCCGGCGCGCCTTCGACATCCCCCAGGAGCGGAAAGGCCCGTTTCGGCCGGAGGATTACTGGCCGGGCGCGGATTACGAGCGGCGCTTCCGCCCCCTCGTCCTCGCCCACGAGGCTCTGTTCAAGCCGATCGCCCAGGCGATGCTCCAGGGCCTGGGTTGCGACCCGCATCTTTTCGACCGGAAGCTCACTCGGACCAATTTCGGCCTTCGGCTGAACTACTATCCGCCGATGAGCGAGGCCCAGGACCGCTCCGGCGCCGGCCGGCTGCTCGGCCACGAGGATGTCGACCTGTTCACCATCCTGCCCGCCTCGCGGGTCGGAGGCCTCCAGGTCTGGAACCACATGAGCCGCGCCTGGCTGCGGCTCGACGCGCCGCCGGGCTCGATCATCATCAACACCGGCGACTATATGCAGCTCATCTCCAACGACCGGCTGCCCTCGACCACCCACCGGGTCGGCAAGCCGGCCGACGGCTCGCACCGGGCGAGCGAGCGAGTGTCGTTCCCGATGGCCGTCTATCTGTGGGAGGACGAGCTGCTCCAGCCCCTCCCCGGCCTCGGCCCGCCCCGCTACGAGCCGATCAAGGCGATCGCCTTCCACACCCGAAGCACGAGCAAGTTCTACGGAGACGATTATGCGGTGGAGAGCGCCTAGGACATCGCCCTGAAATCTTCTCGCGCCATTGTTCGCTTTACGTTCTAACTGCCTGATGTGCGAGTTGCGCTATCCGGCCATCCGATCGAAAGCTGCCTCCGCGGTCGGTCGCGGTCGCGATTGGGCAGTTGGCCCCATGTTTTCGTGTGACACTTGTGCCAGTCGTATCTTTCGGGCCGGAGAAGCGTCCCGTGTCTTAGGCTAGAGGTTCCCTCTGCCGGGGCACGGGATAAGACGGCCCGGCCGTGAAATCCGGGCAAAGGCCGGAGGTCGGCCAGTGGGGAGGGCAAATATGGAAGATTGTTATGTTCGAATCTGGAACGCGGCGGGAAACCGGGTCTTCGGCTGGCTCGGCAATTCCGACGGCTATGCGGCCTGCGTTCCGGCCGGCCTCTACAGCAGCCCGCTGACCACGCCCGGGGCGGTGATCGCGCAATGGCAGCCTACCGGCAATCCCATGGAAGGGAAGGTTCTGCTCAAGGACTCCAATCTCGCAATCGGCGGCGTGGGCTCGGGGGGTGTCAGCGCCTATTGGCATCCGGTCGGCGACGCCTATCCGCTGCAGTTCGGCGCCCGGCCGAACCTCAAGCTGGACAGCCCGGTTCCAGGCGTCTCGAGCGGAACGCTCGCCCACGTCCGCGACGGCAAGCCGTTCGCGCTCCACGCCTGGTACACGAAAAACAACGACGTGTTCGGGTTCAACTTCCTGGAGACGGCCCAAAGCCTGGGCGAGATCTTCTCGGGGAACGACGTCAAGCTCGAATTCGAGACGGACAAGCTCGTCTTCGAGTTCGTTCCGGCGTCCAGGTTCAGCCGCGACGTCGAGAATTACGTTCCCGATCGCAGAGCCAGATACGATTTCGAACAGCTCGGGCTGAGCAGCTGGATGGGCGACCTCGAAGGCTATATCGGCAAGCGCGCGCTGGCCGATCTGGTCATCCCTGGGAGCCACGACGCGGCCTCGACCGGCTTCGAGATCTTCGACGGCAACCGCCGCAGCCAGACCCAGTTTCGCGACATTTACCACCAGTTGACCCAGGGCGCGCGCTACCTCGATCTGCGCTTCACGCCCTATTACGACTCGACCTGGTACGGCGCCCACGGCTCGGACACGAGCAACCTCGAGATCACTCAGGCGCTCAAGGACATCAACCGGTTCCTGGACGAGAATCCGCGAGAGATACTGATCATCTCGCTCCTGCCCATCAGGAACAGCCTGGTTCCCGGCACCGACCTCACCGGACTCTGGGACGTCGTCCTCAATGGCCTGGCGCCCCGAATCTTCCCGCGCTTCTTCACCCAGTCGAAGGACGGCTCAAGCAAGGAATATCAGCACTTCATCAAGAACGCCTCGATCTCGGCGCTCGCCGACCGCCGCCAGAACATTCTCCTCTTCTCCTGGGGCCGACCGCCGACGGGCCGGGTGCAGGCACAGGGCGCCATGGCGGGCGAGCGGCGCGATTATCACGTCTGGCCCGCGACTCCCGAGAACCCGACGGTGACTCCCGGCCCGAAACCCTGGCAGGCGGCGTTCAAGGCCGCCGAGGCGGCCGACTACCCGCTCGCTTTCGACCTCGCCGGCGTTTGGATCAACAGCTACAGCACCACCGCCCACGACATCAGGCTCGTCCTCGACGCCGTCGAGCCTCCGCCCGGAAAGACGCTCTGGGCGATGCACGTCAACGCGCCGGCCTCGGGCGGGGCGGGGGACGAATCGATCTACGACAAGGCGCTGCGGATCCAGCCGCCTTTCTCCAAGCTCCTCCACGAGGACTGGTCGATGACGGCGAAGGCCAATATCGTGAACCTCGACTTCGTCGGCGACTTCACCTCGGCCGGCTGGCTCATCGAGCTCAACCTGAGGCGGTAGGATCGGGCGTCGGAACAGCCACGGCCGCGCCTCGGCCGAGACCCGACGATGCTGCCCCATTTTCGGCCCGCGCGTCGAGCGGGCGTGAACCTTTGCGCGCCGCGCCCGTTGGCCCCGGACGCCCGTCCCGGGGCCGCCCCGAGAAGGAAAATGCCATGCGAACGAGTCTTCGAGCTGCGATATTGGGTCTGGCCGCGCTGGGCGCCCTGGCCGGGCCGAGCGGATCGCCCTTTCCCCTCACCGCCCCGGCCTTGGCCGCGCCCGCGGCGGCAAAGATGGGCGGGACCTGGGACCTCGCCTGGAAGAACCGCCGCGGCGAGCGCCGCACCGGCACCATGGTGGTGGAGCAGCATGGGAGTGAGCTCACCGCCGAAGTCTATGACCGCGGCGGGGCGACGGCCACGGGCTCGCTTTCCGGCTCGAATTTCTCGCTCTACGGGCGGCAGCTTGGGCTGCCCTTCACCGTCACCGGCCGGGTCCAGGGGCGCAAGATGGTGGGCACCCTGGTCGCGCTCGGCACCGAGCGCCGCTTCACCGGCACGCGCCGCGGCCGGCGCTGAGCCGCCGCAGAGCTGGAAATCTCAGCGCCGCCGGTTCCGGCACTGCCTGACCCCGCGGACCAGGACTGGGACGAGCATCGCGGTGACGATCGCGGCGGGGATCAAGGCGACGACCATCGGCAGCAAGCCGAACTGGCGGCCGAACAGGAAGGCCGCGAGCCAGGCGGCGAGGATTCCGATCCCGGCCTTGACGGCGAGGCCGCATCCGTTGCTCATGGGTGATCCTTACTGACGCGGGAAGACGACGGGACGGACGAGTCGGTCGAAGCGGGGCCGGGGAGTCCGCCGCCTCTCTTGCGGAACTTCTCCCCAGCCGCAAGGAAAGTCGCCGCGCCGCCCGGATGATTCAGTCGATCGCCTCGATGCCCTGCGCCTTCAGCCGCTCGAGATGGTCCTTCATCTCCTTCAGCCGCTCGGGCGAATGGCCCTCCCATTCCGCGACCTCGCCGATGACCCGGAGCGGGTCGCGGGAGCGGTAGGAGAGCGTGGGATTGCCGGGGAATTTCCTGTCCGTCAGATTGGGATCGTCCTCGATGGCCCCGGTCGGCTCGACGACGTAGATCCGGCCCGGCCCGTCGCCGGCGGCCAGCTCGGCGCCCCAGATCGCCGCGTCGAGGGTGCCAGTCAGATAGACCCAGGATGCCTTCTTGCGGGCGCCGTAGTTGGAGCTGTATCCGGAGGCGATCAGGTCGCCGGGGTTTAGGTCGGCGCGGGTGCCGTGGTAGAATGTGGGCGGGATTCTGTTGTCAGTGGTCATCACGGGCTCGCGCCTCATATGCGATTGGCAAGTTTGCCAAGCGAGACTCTGCCGACGTCTCGGAACGTGGATCTTACACTTTGAGAGCGCGAGAAGTCAGAGGTTCCGGTGCGGCTTTTTCGAGTTTTGCGAAGCGATTTGGTCGCTTTCCAGCTTGCGAATCCAAGGCTTGGGAGTTCGTGATTCCTCGCATTTCAGCTTGTGATTCGCGTTGAAGGTTGCACGACCACATTAAACGAACTAAGGCTTTCGTATAAAGCTAAGCAGCCAGTTTAAACGGACGCACCATGGACAAAAGCGGATTTGTGGAGGGCGAAACCGGGCAACTCGTACCCACTATCGGCGGTCGCCGAGCGTTCGTGCCCTGTGCCCTTCCGCCCTTTGAAATCGATGTGAAACGCTTTGTTGGAGCGCTTACACGCGCCACCCAAGCTGTGGGCGAGCTGAAGGGTATAGGCCGGACAATCGCTAATCCACTGCTTCTGATACGCCCCCTTCAACGGCGGGAGGCGGTTTCCTCGTCCAGCATGGAAGGGACATATACAACCATCTCCGACCTTTTCCTGTTTGAGGCAGGAGAGGCAGCGAGCGCCCGCCGGACTGACAATCGCGAGGTGCTGAACTACGTCCGCGCTTTGGAAAAGGTGATAGGCAGTCTGGACGAGATACCGATCTCGAGCCGCCTCCTTCGGGAAGCGCACCGCATCTTGCTCACCGGCGTCGCGCGGCATCGCGGCGCCCGAGTCGAGGCCGGGGAGCTCAAGCGCGACCAGAACTGGATCGGAGGGACGGGACGCATCGAAAGCGCGCGCTTCATTCCCGCGCCACCGGCCTACACGCCTGACGCCCTTGATGAGTTGATGCGGTACATTAACCGCGAGGATCGCGAGGACGCGTCGCCGCTGATCGATGCCGCGCTGGCACACTATCAGTTCGAGGCCATCCATCCGTTCGCCGATGGCAACGGGCGCGTCGGGCGGATGCTGATCACACTTATGCTGATCGAGCGCGGAACGCTGCCGCAGCCCTTGCTCTACATGAGTCCTTATCTCGAGCGGCAAAAGGACCGTTATATCGACCTGATGTACGGCGTGTCTCGGGACGGGAAATGGGAGGAGTGGATAGCTTTCTTCCTCGAAGCGGTCGCCGAATCTTCCCAGGAAACTATTGCTGTGGTGGAGCGGTTGCAGGATCTCCACCGCAAATACCGGGAGCGATTCCAGACAGCGCGGAGATCGGCGCTGTTGCTGCGTATCATCGACCTCGCGTTTGAGCGGCCGGTGCGATCGATCTCCGACATCGCCCAAGCGCTGGATGTCACCTATGCGGGCGCTGCGAACAACGTAAAGGAACTGTTACGCGAGGGCGTGGCCGAGGAAGTGCCGCTCGCCTATCCCAAACTCATCCGGTTCCCGGCGGTCCTGGAAGCGCTCCAGACCAACTGAGCAACCGGTCGTGCCGAAGGCGCTGACTAATGTATACTGTCCCCATCTTCGCCCCTTGCCGTGATCCGGCCGGACTCGCGGCCTCACCGTCCGCAGCATTTCTTGAACTTTCTACCCGAGCCACAGGGGCAGGGGTCATTGCGGCCGACCTTCGGCGAGGTCTGCGGGATGGAGGGAAGTTCCTCCGTCAGGACGATGCGCCCCAGGCCGCGCTGGCGGCGGTAAAGCGTCTCTACCAGATAGGGGATGACCTCCGGCGCCTGGTCGTAGGCCTCATCCTCGCCTTCGTCACCAAGCGGAACTTCGGTGGCCATCGCGACATACATGGCGAGGCCCAGCGCGGCCGCGCCCAGGTCCTCGTCGCCGGACTCGAGCAGACAATCCCAGTCCTTGCCACTCACTTCCATAGCCTGGCCAAAGCCGTCTGCCCAAAGCGGCCACAATATCTCGCCGTTCCGCTCATCCACATCGAAGATCGGCCGGTAGGCAAGGTCGCCCTGCAGCAGCGCAACCGCGATTTCCGCCTTTCGGGCGAGGACGAGGGAGATCAACCGGGCGTTTCGCACCGGGTCACCGGGAAAGGCCTCGTCGCCGCCGCCCCAGATCGGCTTCAGCCAATCCTCCTGTGCGACCGGATGAGGCGAGACGAGCAAGCCGGCGAGATAGCCGTCAAGCTCGCTCAGAAGCATCGGATCGTCGTCTTCGGGAAGCGCGAAGAGCAGATCCTCGAGCTCGTCGAGCGGATCTTCCTCGGCGACGCGCATCAGCTTATTCCGCGGCCGGGAGGTAGAGCTCCCCGCCCTTCTCGCGAAACCTCTCGCTCATTTCGGCCATACCCTTGTCGGCCTCTTCTGCCGCAAGAAACGTGTCCGCGCCGGCATTCTGCTTCGCCGCGAAATCCCTCACCTCCTGAGTGATCTTCATCGAGCAGAATTTAGGCCCGCACATCGAGCAGAAGTGGGCGGTTTTGGCACCCTCGGCCGGCAACGTCTGGTCGTGATATTGTTCCGCCGTGTCAGGGTCGAGGCTGAGGTTGAACTGGTCGCGCCAGCGGAATTCGAACCTTGCCCTTGAGAGGGCATCGTCGCGGAGCTTCGCCGCCGGGTGGCCCTTCGCCAGGTCGGCCGCGTGCGCCGCCAGCTTGTACGTCACCACCCCCACTTTTACGTCGTCGCGGTCGGGGAGGCCGAGATGCTCCTTCGGGGTGACGTAGCAGAGCATCGCGGTTCCGAACCAGCCGATCATCGCGGCGCCGATGGCGGACGTGATGTGGTCGTAGCCGGGGGCTATGTCGGTCGTCAGGGGCCCGAGCGTGTAGAAGGGCGCCTCGCCGCAGGCTTCGAGCTGCTTGTCCATGTTGGCCTTGATCTTGTGCATCGGCACGTGGCCGGGGCCTTCGATCATCACCTGGACGTCATGGCGCCACGCGATCTGGGTCAGCTCGCCCAAGGTCGCCAGCTCGGCGAACTGGGCTTCGTCGTTGGCGTCGGCGATGGAGCCGGGGCGGAGGCCGTCGCCCAGGCTGAAGGCGATGTCGTAGGCCTTCATCACCTCGCAGATTTCCTCGAACCTCGTGTAGAGGAAGCTCTCCTTGTGGTGGGCGAGGCACCATTTGGCCATGATCGAGCCGCCTCGGCTGACGATCCCCGTGACCCTCTTCGCCGTCATCGGGATGTAGGGGAGGCGGACGCCGGCGTGGATGGTGAAATAGTCGACGCCCTGCTCGGCCTGCTCGATCAAGGTGTCGCG